>JAUXOF010000022.1 GCA_030682405.1 Thermodesulfovibrionales bacterium | reverse complement strand
GACGGCTCATATGTGGCAAGCCTTGTGGTCAACGACGGCACGGTGGACAGCACGGCGGATACCGTTGCGATAACGGCAGCTACTGCAAACAGCACCCCTGTTGCCAATGCAGGGCTTGACCAGAATGTAGCAACCGGCTCGGTTGTAACGCTTGACGGAAGCGGAAGCAGTGATGCAAACGGGGATTTGCTGACCTATAAGTGGACGCTTACATCTATGCCTTCAGGAAGCACGGCAGCCCTATCTTCCACAACGGCTGCCAAGCCGACCTTTACGGCTGATAAGGACGGCTCATATGTCGCAAGCCTTGTGGTCAACGACGGCACGGTGGACAGTGCGGCTGATACCGTAATGATAACGGCAGGTAATTTTAAGCTCCCCGATACCGGACAGACGGGTAGTTACACTACCACTTTCGGCGAGGACTCGGACTACACGATTAACCCTCCCTCATATGCGGACATTGGAAACGGCACGATTCCCGACAATGTTACCGGCCTTATGTGGCAGAAAGAGGATGATAATGTAACAAGGACATGGGAGGATGCAGGGACTTATTGCTCTAACCTTTCGCTTGGAGGTCAAACGGATTGGAGATTGCCGACGAGAATTGAACTGATAAGCATAGTCAATTACGGTACATACACACCTGCGATAAACACTACGTATTTCCCGAACACGAATTTGTTCTACTATTGGTCGTCTACCACAGACGCCGGCGACACATCGAGAGCGTGGTGCGTCTACTTCGGCGGCGGCGGCGTTGCCCGCGGCAGTAAGGCCTACTACCACTATGTTCGGTGCGTGCGCGGAAATTCCTATCCTTCTCAGAGCTTTACCGACAACGGAAACGGCACGATTACGGACAATGTAACCGGTCTGATGTGGCAAAAGCAGGACGACGGAACGACAAAGACATGGGAGTCCGCATTAACTGATTGCGAGGGGCTTTCACTTGCGGGTTATAGCAATTGGCGGCTGCCGAATATCAAGGAGTTAAGCTCGCTCGTGGATGATACAAAGTATAATCCTGTGATAGACCCGTTGTTCACAAATACAAATTCGTCCTACTATAGGTCGTCTACCACAGACGCCAGCGGCACGTCGGACGCGTGGCTCGTCCACTTCGGTAGCGGCTACGTCGACAGCTACTACAGTAAGACTTCCAGCCTCGGCCTCTACGTCCGGTGTGTGCGTTGAGGACAGTGACATTAGCGCGACAGAGCGGCAAATATGCAGGCGGGGCGCAAGCCCGTTGCAAGTAGCTTCATAATGCCGAAACTTTAGTTAAAAATACCTCTTGACAAGCCCACTTTAAGGGCTGGATACCCCCCTCCCCCCTGAAAAGTGGAATAAAAGAAGGATAATGAAAAAAGGGGCGGCAACGGCAGAGAACATGGAGAGGGCCTTCAGGGCATACGCAGAGGCCGATCAATGATAAATGGGTCTGGGCAAATGCTTATTAATCAAATGGGACATTTCTATTTTGGCTTGACAAAAAATTCCCCTGCATTGACAGGCACTGAACCCTTAAACTATACTTTAATTATACCCTGGGGGAGGCCGCAAGGGGTCATTGACCCCCCGGCCTGAGAGTCCGCCGCAGGGCCAAGCCCAAAGGCGGAGACCCCATGAACCTGATCCGGATAATGCTGGCGTAGGGAAAGGGAAGCATAACCAGTATCAATCAGTGGTCATTGGCCCAGGGGTCAATGACTTTTTTATTGGGGTTGCGAACCCCGGCGAAAGGGTTACAAACCCCCTTAGGATAAGGATTATGAAGATTACAGTCAACGGAGAAGGGCTTAGGACATCAAAGACAACCATCGCCGGTCTCATTGAGGAACTCGGTCTAAGGCCGGGCGCTGTAGAAGTGAACCTTGTGATAGTAAGCAGAAAGGATTACGGGACATTCAGGCTCAAAGAAGGCGACAGTGTGGAGATAGTGAATTTCGTAGGAGGGGGATAGATGGAAAACGATAAGCTGGTCATCAAGGGAATAGAGTTTAAATCGCGGCTATGGGTGGGAACAGGCAAGTACAAGGACTTTGAAGAAACCGCAAGGGCGGTTGAGGCCTCGGGCGCCGACGTGGTGACAGTTGCCGTAAGAAGGGTCAATATCACTGACAGGAAATCCGGCAACCTGCTGGACTACATAGACCCCAAAAAATACAAAATCCTGCCGAACACTGCCGGCTGCTACACAGTGGAGGACGCCCTCCGCTATGCAAGGCTTGCGAGGGAGGCAGGGGTCTCGGACCTCATAAAGCTTGAGGTTATAGGCGACGAAAGAACCCTTTTTCCGGATGTCTGCGGCCTTCTTAAGGCCACGGAGATACTCGCAAAAGAGGGTTTCATAGTCCTCCCGTACACAAGCGACGACCCCATAACCGCAAAAAGGCTCATGGATGCGGGCGCAGCAGCAGTCATGCCTATGGGCGCGCCCATAGGCTCTGGATTAGGGATTAGAAACCCGTATAACATAAAAATAATTTTGGAGACGGTCAATGCGCCGGTAATTGTGGATGCAGGCGTGGGAACGGCATCTGACGCGGCAGTCGCAATGGAACTGGGATGCGATGCCGTGCTCATAAACACCGGAATTGCAGGCGCAAAAGACCCCATAGCCATGGCAGCTGCAATGAAGCATGCGGTGATTGCAGGGAGGCTCGCTTACAGGGCGGGAAGGATTACAAAAAAGCTTTATGCAACGGCAAGCACCCCTTTTGAAGGGATGCTCTAAGGGAGGCGCATGCCAGGGAGAGGCGATTTGGCGGTTGATTTTAAACTCTATCTCATTACCGACAGGGGTCTCGTCCCCGACATTCTATTATCGGTAGAGGAGGCGCTTAAGGGAGGGGTTAAGGCAGTGCAGTTACGGGAAAAGGACATGCAAACAAGGCCGCTCCTTGAGCTTGCGTATCAGGTGAGGGAGCTTACTTTGAAATATAATGCAAAACTCTTCATAAACGACAGGGCTGACATCGCCCTTTCAGTTGGCGCAGACGGAGTTCATCTCGGGCAAAACAGCATTCCCGTTAACGCGCTCAAAAAGACATGGCCCGGGCTTATGGCAGGGGCATCCGCTCACAGCCTTTCTGAGGCGCTCATTGCAGAGAGGGACGGCGCTGATTTCATCACACTCGGCCCTGTGTACGAGACGCCCTCAAAGCTTAAATACGGCCCGCCGGTAGGGGTCGGAACTCTAAGGAGACTAAAGGCGAGGGTCGGCATACCTGTTTTTGCCATAGGAGGGATAAAGGAGGATAATATTGAAGAGGTGATGGAGGCGGGCGCAGACGGCGTCGCTTTGATATCGGGGATACTCAAGTCCCCTGACATAAAAACAAAGACAGAGGAGTTTATGAGGGCACTTCAATGACAAGGATAGAGCAGGCAAAAAAGGGAATCATAACCGCTGAGGTGAAAGAGGCGGCGGCAAAGGAAAGCGTCTCCCCTGAGACGCTTTCAATGGACATTGCAGAGGGGCGTAGCGTGATAACGAAAAACCCAAGGCACGACATAAAGCCTATGGCCATAGGCAGGGGACTGACAACAAAGGTCAACGCAAACATAGGCACATCAAAAGAAAAGGTTTCCTTTGACGATGAACGCGCAAAGCTCCGCATACTTATCGAATACGGCGCGGACGCAGTGATGGACCTCTCAACAGGCGGGAAGATTAAGGACTTAAGGAGGATGATACTTAAGGAGTCCCCTCTTTCCTTCGGAACGGTTCCTATATACGAGGCCGCAGTAAAGGCGGCAGAGGATAAAGGAAGCATCTCCCGCATGACTGCCGACGACATCTTTGAGGTGATAGAAGGGCACGGAGAAGACGGAGTGGATTTCATTACAGTGCATTCCGGAGTCACACTAAGAACGATAGAGAGGCTTAAAGGGGAAGGAAGGGTGCTTGACATCGTAAGCAGGGGCGGCTCTTTTCTCCTTGAGTGGATGATATACAATGAAAGGGAAAACCCCCTTTACGAGCAGTACGACAGGCTGCTTGAGACAGCCAAAAAATACGACATGACCCTGAGCCTGGGCGACGGCCTGAGGCCCGGATGCCTCATGGATGCCACGGACAGAAGCCAGATGGAGGAGCTTCTCACTCTTTCAGAACTCCGTGACAGGGCGCTTGAGGCAGGCGTTCAGGTGATAATCGAGGGGCCGGGGCATGTGCCCCTGAATCAGGTGGAGCTTAATATAAAGATACAGAAGGAACTCTGTAAGGGCGCGCCTTTTTATGTATTAGGCCCTCTGGTTACGGACATCGCAATGGGCTACGACCACATAGCCGCAGCCATCGGGGGCGCGATTGCGGGCGCGGCGGGTGCGGACTTCCTCTGCTATGTCACGCCTTCGGAGCACATAAGGCTTCCCGACCTTGAGGACGTAAAAGAGGGGCTTATAGCCTCAAAGATTGCAGGCCACGCCGCAGACATCGCAAAAGGCGTCCCCGGCGCAATTGAAAAAGACCGGAAGATGGCAGGCTACAGAAAGGCCCTTGACTGGGAAGGCCAGATATCAATGAGCTTTAATCCCGAAAAAGTAAGGAGGCTGAGGGCCTCGGTTCCGCTTTCCGAGCAGGAAGTGTGCAGCATGTGCGGCGAGTTCTGCGCAATAAGAACCGTGGAGAGGGCATTAAGGGGAGGAAAAGGATGAAGAAAAACTGCTGGGAGGTTATGGGCTGCGGAAGAGAGCCAGGCGGTAAAAATGCGGATAAGTTAGGCGTCTGCCCAGCGGCCACAGAGACACGGCTTGACGGGGTTCATGGAGGGAAGAACGCGGGAAGGGCCTGCTGGGTTGTGGCAGGCACCATGTGCGAAGGAGCGGTTCAGGGCACTTTCGCCAAAAAGTTCGGCGACTGCCTGAAATGCAAATTCTTACAGATGGTAATAAAAGAGGAGTTAAAGCATTTTAAAACAGCAGCCGAGATGGCTAAAAAGCTGAGAAAAACCGGTTAGGCCAAGCCGTCTCTGTTATATAAACCGTGCCGAATTATACGGCCGGCGGAACACCCTCTTTGAAAATCTCGGCCCACGCGTCAAACACCTTAAGCTTGTCCGCGCCAAAAGCCTCTATCTGCTTTCTTACGACATGCAGGGGTTTTTCCTTCAATGGGTATCCGCTTTTTGAGAAGAACTTATCCGCAAAGCATATTATCTTTTCCTCTATGCTCTTTGGGGTCATGTCCCGGCGGGGCATGGGGAAGTTTTTCTTTATTATGTCTTTGACCGTAAGCCCAACGCCCACATGCCGCTCGCAGACAAGGGCATGGGCCTCAAACCCCTCTTTTTCAAGGAGTTCCCTTCCGAGATAGCCATGGCATATGTAGGGCTTGTCCCCGTGGCAGCCTATGCCCGGGGCGTTTGTGAGGAATATGCCGATGTCATGCAGCATTGCGGCCTCTTCTATGAACTTCAGAAAGGGATTAAGATGCGGCACACTGCGGCCTATCTCAAGAGCCTTTTTAGTCACCATCCCGGCGTGCGCCATCAGGAATTCATACGCATCGGGATGAGGGGCATAGTATTTTTTGATTATCTCAGCCGGGTTCACAGGCATTATTTTACAATAATGCCCGCATATCCTACCACCTGGTCGTAGTCCCTGCTTACCTCTCCTGAGGTTGAGTATTTGACGAGCCTCGCCTGTCTTGCCCCGAGGGCGAGCGAGGCATAAAGCATTATCACGGCGGGAAGGCAGCCGCACATCGAGATTTTCTCTTTCCTTACTATCTCGTAAAGCCCTGCGGGGTCAAGGGCCAAAACCCTGTCTATCGCAAGACGATCCTTCTGCCTCGCCTCCGTATCCGGGACATAGTGGCTCATGTCCGAGCTTGCCGCTATGAGGACCTCGTATTTTACATCCTTTATAGCCCTTGCAATGCCCTCGCCTGCTGCCTTAAGCTCCTCCAGTGAGAGGCTCAACACGGTGATGGGCACGATGCTTGCGTCCTTCTTAAAATATCCTATGAAGGGAAGCTGAACTTCAAGGGAATGCTCAAAGAGATGGGCCTGAGCGTCCTTTACAATGCCTGTTTCGCGGACTATCTTAGAGGCGAGCACGCTGTCTATCTGGAACGTGCCTGTCGGCATCTCCCACTGTCCCTCGTGCATGATGGAGGCGCGGCTTCCGAGGCCGGTATGGTTTGGGCCTATGAGGACTATCGTTTTTGGTAAGACTATGGAGGAGTACACCCCTCCGGCAACCGCACCGGAGTATATAAGCCCTGCATGGGGCACGAGTATTCCTTTTGCATGCTCCTTCAGGGCGTCTTCGTCAACAAACCCCTCTACCTGCTTTGTCAGTTTTTCCGGGTCTGCGTAATAGAACTGTCCTGCTACGGCCGGAGTCCTTTTCATAGGGGAAATTATTCCATAAAGGGCGCAACTATGCAAGAGGCGCGCCTTTTTATTCTCCATTCCCGCCGTCTCTCGGGATTCCTTTTTGGGGTTATGAATATTTTTAAAAAGGCAGGCATGTTATCATATCTGAATATGTTTCACGAATTCGTAAGCTGGCTTGTTAAGGTTGTAGGAGACCTCGGATACCCGGGGATATTCATAATGATGGCCCTTGAGAGCACCTTTGTGCCTATACCGAGCGAGGCGGTGATGATACCCGCGGGGTATCTTGTGCAGCAGGGCAGTATGAGCTTCGGCATGAGCATGATATTCGGGGTGACCGGAAGCATTGCGGGGTCGTACCTGAATTACTTCCTTGCGCTCTGGCTCGGAAGGCCGTTTATCCTCAAATACGGCAAATACTTTGGGGTGTCCGAAGAGAAGTTTCTGAAGGTGGACGGTTATTTTCGCAGCCACGGCGAGATTACGATATTCATAGGAAGGCTCATACCGGTTGTAAGGCATTTGATATCCTTCCCTGCCGGACTGGGCAGGATGAACCACCTTAAATTCACGGCCTATACAGGGCTTGGCGCTGGGCTTTGGGTGGCCGTGCTCCTTGGCCTCGGATATCTTATAGGAGAGAATCAGGGGCTTATCGGGAGGTATCTTACGCAGGTAACAATCGCCTTCCTGATAGGCTCGGCTGTTCTGATAGCGGTTTATGTGTATCTTAAGAGGAAATACCTTAAACAGCCTAATCGCCCCTGAGCGCGGCCTCTGCATCTTTGACTCTATGCTCGTCGCCAGAGGCCCGGGCAACTGAAAGCGCCCTCCTGAAATACGCCGCGGCATCATCCGGCCTTCCCTGCTTAAGGAGCGCCCTGCCCGCCCCCATAAGGTCAAGGGCGATTTTCCTGCTAAGGCCGAGGGACTTATCCAGAGAAAAGGCATCTTCATATAATCTGAAGGCCTCTCCATGTTGGCCTGATAGGGCCTTTGCACCGGCAAGAAGCCTCAGGGAATTGGCCGCCTCCTCCGCATGTCCGTTTCCCTTGCTCAGGTCAAGACCTTTGGCGGCAAAGGTTATTGCGGAAGAAGCGTCGCCTGATGAAAGCGCAATCCTCCCCTTGAGGTTAAAAATCTTTCCTTCAAGCCCGCACCTTGAGGCGCCGCAGAAGGACAGCGCCTTATCCGCCCATGAGGATGCGTCCTCAGGTCTTTCTCCGTCCATGTGAATCATTGCCTTTATGAACGCCGCATTTGCCCTGTGGGGGTCGCTGAACTGAAGGGAGGGGTTGTTTAATATCTCATCTATGCTTCTGAGGGCGTTTTCATTGTCCTTGAGCCTGCGGCAGACGGCCGAAATGTTTATGAGTTCTACGGCGATGCCGTCCGTGTTTTCTATAGAGCGGTTGACCCTGAGGGCCTCCTGATAATAAATCAATGCCCTTTCGTAGTCGCCCTTTTTAAAGGAATCCTCTGCCTTCCGGTTAAAACCCACGGACTGAAGCACGGCATCAGGGACAGGCGCGGCCTCCTTTGCGCCTCCGCAGCCTGAAACCTGAAAAAAGGAAAGCAGAATCAGGCATAGGGCAGGCATGCGCAGAACTGTTTTATTCAAAGCTGTCCACATCCAAAATCTTTTCCTTCGGGGGCTCTATGTTGGAGCTTATCGGCCATATCTTCTTTACGGAGTCTAAGACCTCTTTTGCGCCCTCTGCGGTCGCCGTGCCCTTTTCAAGCAGGGCCGGAACCTCGGGAGCGGCCCGCTTAACAGCCTTTTTAAGCTCCTCCGTGGTCTCGCGGACATTGTCAAGGCTCTTATCCACCTTATCAAGGCTCTTGTCAAGCCTCGGCATGACGACTGCCACTCCGTTGTCTATCCTGACGATAACGCCGTTCAGGCCCAATACCGCCTTGTCCGTTGAATCCAAAACAGCATTGAGCTTGGGCAGGGCCTTTGCCACCCCTGAGTTTACATTCCCTATCAGTTCATCAAGCTGTTTCTTTGTAAGCAGAAAGCCCTCAGTAAGCCTGACGACATTTCTCAGCGTGGCCTTGATGCCTCCCTCCGGGTCTGTTGCGGCGTAATGTATCAACTCCCGCACATCGGCAAGCATCGGTTTGACCTCGTTTTTCAACTCATCCGCCATTGTGCTGAGGTCGCCTGCCCTTTCAAAAGCAATCATCCCGTATTGCGGTATCTCGGCGGCATCCGGAGAGCCCGGAAGAATCTCTATGATGCCCTCGCCTATGAGGCCCTCCTTAAGAAGCCGCGCCTTGGAGTCCGTCTTTATCCACCTCATGTACTCGCTGTTTATGGAAAGCTCCACTTTCACCCTCGCCTCGTCATCGAGCGAAAGCCCCTTGAGCTTCCCTATCATAAATCCTCTGAGCTTTACGGCCATGCCCTCCTTGATGCCTTGTCCGCTTTCTGCGACGAAGTATATCTTTGTTTTATGGGTAAACATATCCTGCTGCACTCCGATAAACACCGCCACCGATAGAATGCCGGCTACGGCTATAATGACGAACAGCCCTATCTTCTTTGCGATGCCCGCAAATCTCGGATCCGTCTCTTCAAACAACCCCATGAACGCCCCTTGTCCCTTCATTGCTCAAATCAATCACCTGTCCTGCGCTGACGCCTTCGAGGGAAAGCGCATTAGCGCTTAAATAGACCGATGCCCTTCCCTGCCTCCCTGCATGGAATCGCCCTGTCAGCCTTGCCAGCCTTCCGGCAAGCTCGGGGCTTAACCCCTCAAATAGGGAATCGTATATCATAAGTTCAGGCTCCATGAGCATGGCCCTTACGAGCCCGATTAGCCTCTTTTCATTAACCGGAAGCGGACCCGGCAGCCTGCCCGTCAATTCCTCAAGTTCGGAACGCTCGATGCCTATTTCCTTAAATATCCCTGCGGCTTTTCCGTCGGCATCCGCAGGAATCTTCCCTGTGTGATATTGTAGCGGAAGAACGATATTCTCCCAGACCTTCAGGTTGCTGATAAGTCCGCCGCGCTCCGGCGCCACGCCAACCATCCTATAGAGTTTAATACAGTCACTGTCTGAAATGGAATATATTTCCTTGCCGAACAGAAAGACCTTCCCGCCTTCCGGCCTTTGAAGCCCGAGTATAGCGTTAAGCAACAGCGCCTTGTCCTCGTTAGAGCCTGTGATGATTTTGCACGCAGCGCATGGCCGTATCTCAAAAGATACGGGACCGAGGCTCCCTATAATGATATTTTCAAGCTTTATCATAAAAACGATATGAAGGTGATTATGCCGTCGAATATTATGACCAAAAAAAGGCTCTGCATAACCGCCCTGGTTGCCGCCTGCGGTATCTCGGTTATCGAGCGGCGCACGCCGAACCCCTGATAGCATACCACGGTTGATATCACCAGCCCGAACACAAGGCTTTTCAAAAGAGAGACGCCTATCTCAAACATGCTCAGGGTCGAAAGTATGCTCTTTATATTCTCGGAAAAAGAGATAGTCGAAAACATGGACGAAAGGACAAGCCCTCCGGCAACAGCCATTATCTGGAAATAAAAAGTGAGCACGAAGACGGACACGATAATCCCAGTAATCCTCGGGACTATGAGATACCCCATCGGGTCTATGCCCATAACCCTAAGGCTTTCGACCTCCCTGCCGACTTTCATCGAGCCCAGCTCCGATGCCACGGCAGTGCCGCTTCTGGCTATGATTACTATTGCGGAAAAGAGCGGCCCCATCTCCCTTACCACCGTCCATATCAGAATCTTTCCCATAAGCTCCGAACCTGAACCTACGATGTTCGCCACTTGGGTAATGATGACAAACCCTATGAGCGTTGCAATCAGGGACACCATGCCGAACGCCTCTATCCCCGTGAAGTATATCTGCTTAAAAAAGACCGCGCGCACAGGCGCTATATTCAGAAGGGATATGTTTTTCAGGGAATGACATAGGTACCTGCGGTAACCCAACAAATACCCTAAAAGCCTGAGTAGATTTCTTCCTATATTTTGAGGGTCAAGGATTTTCAAGCGCATGTATAAATTTACCATAGTCACGGATATTTCTAAAGGAGGCAATGCCTCCCAAATCTGCCGATAGAAATATCCTCTCTTATCTCCCCCCTGATTCCTGATATGCCCTATAGGCTGTCTCCTTGTTTGCGTAAGTCCCTTTCATCTATAAAAAACCTCCTTTCTCTTCTTTCCGTGGTTGATACG
>JAUXOF010000020.1 GCA_030682405.1 Thermodesulfovibrionales bacterium | reverse complement strand
CTTTCGCCTATAGGGCAGGGCTTGAGGGCTTCGGCCCTCTCAAAGCATGTCGTGATGTTATGGCCTTCGCCCCACTCTATTATCTTTTCAGCCGCCTCGTTTGCGCTTTTTACGTTCTTTTTCATCTTAATGTCCCTCCCTATATCATCGGTTCCATCTCAAGCGCGGGATGCCCTGCGCTTGAGAGGAACTCAAGCAGTTTTTCAGAGTCTTCGGCAACGCCCTCGTCGGCTATCTTATCGAGCAGGTCTGGAACTCCTTCCTCTGCAGCCCTCTTGTCAAACTCCTCCTTAAGGCCTTCCTTGAGGTTCTTAGTCATCCAGACGATTCTCTTAATCCCGCCGTCGCCGTGCAGGAATTTCTTGCTGACTATGAAATTCCTTCCTATGCCCATAAACCCCGGGTTTTGGGTTCCGCCGCCCACGCTTCCGGCAAGCGTGGAGAACTTCATGCCCGCAGGCGTCATGCCCGTATGCCCCCTCTGGACTATCATTATCCCGTTTGCCTCGGGCACAAGCGCGATTATGCACTCAAAGCATCCGCATGAGGTCATCGGGTTTTCCATTATCGTATACAGATTAAGCGACTCTACCGCCCCGCCTGATGCCTTTTTAAGATAGTCGTCAACGCCCTCGTAACGGCCGAATTTGGCATCGAGCAGTTGGCCTTTCTGTATGGGCTGGTTTCCGCCTGTTGGGTCTATCTCGTAGGCCGCTTTCCCGTCCAGCCAGTTATATGCCCCGCACAGGCCGAGCCTTTCAGGGCTTATCACGCACACATGGCTTGGCGCAAAAGACTGGCACAGGAGGCACGAATAAAACGTATCCACTGCCTCATCTGTAAGTGAGCCGAGCCTGTGGTCGCGCTCTTTGTAAATTCTCCTTGCCTCCTCGCTCATGCGGTTGACCTCGGCCTCGTCCGTATATATCGTGACCTGAACCTTGTCCACTATGCTTCTGAACCTGTGGTGCGTCATCGTGGTCATGATATGCCCAATGTGCTCAAGCGTGATGCCGTCTTTTTTGGCGTTGTTGCTTATCCTCATCCAGTTTATGTCCCTCTGTCCCATGTGCCAGAGGCCCTGCGCCTCGTTTATATTATGATGCATCTTTCTCTCTATGACGGACTCAAAGTCCTTCTGCATCTTCCTTCCGGCCACGTCTATCACAATGCCGAGCGGCATCTTCCCGCCCTTCTCGTACTTCTCTTGCCAGCCCTCGCCTATAACCGTAACCTTGCCGTCCTCTATCTCTTCAATCTCCCTCATCCGGACAAGCTCAAAGGCAGGGGTCCTCTGGCCGCCGAACTCTATGAACATGTCCTCTTTTCGTATCCTCTCGCCCTCAAAGGCAGGTCCGTAGGCAACGGGTATGGGCGGTTTTTCCACAATAATCTTAAGCCCCCTCACCTCTATGGCCCGCTGCGCAATCTTCGTGTGGTCAAGCTCCTTGTCAACCTCCTCGTATATGCAAACGCCGGTGGGGTGTATGACAGGCACGTCCGTGTCCGCAACCGCAGGGAAGCCCATGTTTATCGCACCCGCGCCTGTAGTCCATATTATGTCGTTAAGCTCGCCGAGGACAATGGCGAATGCAAACACCCTGTCCTTCTGGTATTTAAGATGCGCTTTGAAATCCCCGGGCTTTTTGCCTCCGAATATGAGGGATGCCCTTATGGCCCAGTCAAGGGCATAAAGCGTATGCTCGGTGTCAGGGCCCAAAGGCACTATCCTTGTGTCCCAGCCGAGTTCCACGCCCTTTCTGAGGAGCTGTTTTGTAACGCTGTTTCCGTTTACATTGCCCGAAAGGAAGGTAAGGATGTTCTTCTCCTGAAGCTCCCTTACGATGCTTACGGCAGTGTCGTCGTCAGGGGCTGCGCCGATGATGGCGGCAAAGCCGGGCATTGTGCCGTCAACGAGTTGGATGCCGAGGTTCCTCTGTATCGTATCGGTTATAAAACCGTTGTACACATATCCCGTCTCAGGGTCTGTCATCGGCTCAAGGCCTTTAATGTACTTGAGCGCAAGTATTACTTCTTCTGCAAAAAGGGTGGACATTCCCGAATCAAGGGCCTCTCCGAGATACGGCACCCACAGTTGCTCATCAGGCTCAGGATGAAGCATCTCCTTTGCATACCCGACGGCAACCCTCATATCTCCAAGGGTCTTAACCGGAAACCCTGTCATGGCATAGACCATGGGGAGATAAAAAGCAGTGTCAGGGAATTCAAAAGCAAAATCCTTGCCCTTCTCTGAAATAACCTCCTCAAGCATGTCCTCAGCCTGCTTTACAAGCTTATGAGCCCCTCTTATGACTGCTGAGGCTATTATCTTAGACATCCCGACCTCCTTAAAATTTAAGGAAACGCAGCCTAAAAAACCTCTTTATCAGGAGTTTTACGACCAAACGCCCCTTTTATTTTTTAAACTTTCCGCTTTAAAAAAGTCAATTATCCTATCTGCTGTTATCTTAATATAGTAACCAACCTATTTCGACTTAAGGAATGCCGGAATGGCATTGGCCTCTCTCGGCCCTACCGTCACCTTCCAGCCCTCAAGCTTGTCTTCAATAGCACCGCTTAAGATGGCCACATAGCCGGGAATAATCAGCTCCCTGTGGCTTACCTCGTTCTCTATGCCGGCCTCTTTTATAAACTGGGCGATTTTAGAGGCCGTGAACTTTCCGGCTGCCCATGCCGTAAGCACCGAAAGCCCCTCGCAGTCCATGACAGCCAGCCTGCTCGGCACCCTGCTGTTTTCCACCTCGCCGGAGACTATGAAATATGTGAGCGAGAAGTTAGTTGTAATCATAAGCGGCGATTCAGGGGTAGGCTCGCCTATCTTGTAAATCTTCTGCTCAACCTGCATAGGCACCTGAGGGTCTGTGTAGATGTTCTGCCTCAGGGTAAAAAGCGCAAGGCTCTTCCACTTTGTAACACTGCTTAACACTATTATAGAGGAGTACTTGGCAACGCCCGCCACAGCTATTAGAGACTCTAACATGTTATCATCCCTTTGCGCGAAAGTTATCACCGGATAGCCCAAAGACTTAAAGTTTTTCTTTATGGCTGCCCTTCTAATTATCGTATTTTGTTCGATTATTCCTCCGGCTTTCCTTGCTCCCGGGTCTACCACGAGGTCTTCAGTGCCAAGGGACTTTGCCTTCTCAGTGAGGGATATAAGCTCGTCAAGCCCGTTGGCCGTTACGCCGAGGATAGCCTTAAAAGAGCCTGCGGCCTTTGCCATGGACTCAATGTTATTTGCATTTGCGCCAAAAAGCACCGGCCTTTTGTCCTTGAAATAGCCAAGCGCGGACACTGCCGCACCTGCATCCGTGGTGGATATGATAACAGGCACACCAGCGGCCTTCTCAGAGACGAGCCTTGAGACCGACTCAAGCGCCTTGGGGTCTCCGGATGCGTTGCTTATGAGTATGGCGTCCACCCTCAGCTTCTGTCCCACCCTGTCTATCTCGGAGCCGAGCACATCTTCAATTGTCTTTAAGACATCGGCCTCTCTTGATGTGTCCTTAATCTCAACCGCAAAGGCGCAGGGATTGACGAACTTCTTTTCATGCCTGAAAAGCACAGTCTCCTCGCCTAACTTCACAGCCTTGTCCCCTGCCCCGAAGGTTATGGGCCTTACAGGCGGGGCCGAGGCCTCGCCTAAGAGTTTCTTTGCATCTTCGGAGACATCAGGGCACGCATCGAGCGAGGCCTGCCTCTGGGCCAGTTTCATGGCAAATGCAAGGCATGTAGGATGCCCGCACTTTTTGCAATTTGTCTTTGGAAGGAGCTTGAATATCTCAACTCCGGTCAACGCCATCTCAAACCTCCGTTATCCTTATATAAAAAATTAACTCATCTCCGAGATGAACTTCTCAACTGCCTGCACCGCCTCCGGATGCCTCATTATCAGGAGTTCGGCGCCTGATATGAGGAGCGAGGCAGCGGTTGATGCCTCCCACAGCACTCCCCTTTTGGCCAGGTCTCCCCACATCGGAAGGTCGGCCTCCAGGGCCTGCGTCTCCTTTATCTTCCACACGTACATCCCAACGTCAGCCACCATCGGAGGCTGCATCGTGGCATCGTTCTGCGCGAGGGCCGCAAGCCTTATTCTTTCCATGACGGAGTAAGTATATTCAAGCCCGTAGCCGAGGGCCGAAGACATGGGGTCCGTTATGAGCCTCTCTTTGTCAAAACCCATCTGGGTAATAAGTATGTTAAGCTGCTTTGAAAGGTTTATGTCAAGTTCGGACATCGCAATCAGCTTGTGGTTGTTTGCCATTGCAGCCGCCACTATGGTCTTGTAATTGGCCTCCTGCGCCTTCCCTATTACGCAATTTTTCTCCTTTGCGGCCTCGGCGCAGGCAACAAGCACCTGAGAGTCCTTCTCAGCGTGGTTGCTGCCGAGTATTATAAGGGGGACTGAAATTGCCGAGAGCACGTCTTTTACGGTCTTTGCCGCGTCCCCGGCAGAGAGGTTCTCCCTGTCCGGGTGGGTGCCGGTGAGCCTAAGGGCTATTGCCCTCGCCCCAAGCGTGTCCTGACAGTGCTTGGCCCATTTCACAGGGTCGCCGGATACGGCCTCAAAAGGCTTTTTTACGTTTTCCGGCCAGTCCGAAGGCGGGATGTCCTGTATCTCGTATGCGATTACGGGTTTGTTCGGCGTGCTGCCCTCAAAGCCGTTAAACGGTAAGACGTTTTCGCCTCCGAAGGTCACTGCATTGTCCCCGGTTCCTATCGTAACGGGATAGACCTTTCCTGAATATGTCTCTTTAGGTATAACAAATGCCATCTTAAAGCCTCCTTACAAACAGGGGTTATTTATCCCCGACTCGCTGCGGGCATACCCGTTACATCTCAAGATAAGAATGAGCGTAAAGGGTTTTGCCCATTATTATATCAATGGTCTTGGCGGTCTCGGCCACCCCGTGAGCGTCCGCTATGGCAGCGGTAAGCCCCTCATATATCAAAAGAGTCAGGTAATACTTGTCCAGTATCGGCCTTATGTGCTTGGGACAGCCGTTTGATATGTTGCTCAGGCCGACCACGGTCTTCATAGGCGGGTCGTTCAGTTCCTGAAACATCCTGACCGCCTTTATCACCTTGAGGGCGTGGTCCTGAGACGTTGCCACCTGAAGCACGAGGGGGTCAAGGTATATGTCCTCCAGCGGGACGCCGTACTCCATGGCCCTACCCATAATCTCAGCCGCAATGCCCGCCCTCTCCTCGGCATCCGCCGGAAGGCCGCCCTTGCCCACAGTAAGCCCGATAATCTGGGAGTTGTGCTTTGCGGCAAGCTCAAGCATGGGAAAGCGTTCGGGGTCGTTGGACGTGGAATTTATAAGCGGCCTGCCCCACTCGTTGTTATGCACTTTAAGGCCTGCCTCTACGGCCTGATAATTCGTCGTATCAAGGCATACCGGAAGGGGAACGGCCTCCTGTATGGTGGTGACCATCCACTGCATGAGGTCCTCTCCGCCGTCCTCGGCAGGCCCGATGTTTGCGTCTATCATGCCTGCGCCCTGCTGCCACTGGGTCTTTGCTATCTCCTGAATCGGTCCCTTGTCCTTCTTCATCATGGCCTCGCGGACGCGCTTTGCTATTATGCTCAGTTTTTCGCCGATTATAAGCATCCTGCTTCTCTCCTCCCGTAAGAAATTATTGCTTTCGTAATTTATAGGGCGAGTTATAATAATAACTCAATTAATCAACGGCGGTAAAGGGTTTGGGCGATTTTTTTAATTTATGGGGCTATAAGCGAATATGCTTTTATTTTTTACGGGGATTCTGCCCCGTGGCCGCAAAGCGCTTTATCATATTTCCCCATTTTAAGTGCTAAAATACCGCATGGCCTTAAAGTTCCTTAATAAAACCCCTTTTCATCTTATCCTCATAGCCCTATTGGGGATTTTGGCATATTCCAACACATTCAATGTGCCTTTTCAGTGGGATGA
>JAUXOF010000008.1 GCA_030682405.1 Thermodesulfovibrionales bacterium | reverse complement strand
ATCTCGATGCCGCCCATTTTGCCCTTAAGGACATAGAGTGCGCTGTTTGAGCTTGTGAAATTGAAGAACTCGTGGAAAACAAATATGGAGGCCATTGCCAGATTGGCAAGAACTACTACGGCGATTAGAAGCTTGATAAGGCGGCTTTTCTTCATTATACCCTATTTAACTTGCAAATATAATGCCTGTTACCATTATTAGCATAGCATAAACAAAACGCTAAATAAAACGGAAACTTTTTCATCGGGCAGCCCCCGGCATATTTCTTTGCAATAAGCGAAAAGACGCAGGATTGGGTTTTTTACACACTTGGGTTTACGTATATGATGTTTCTTGAAGCTGTAGATTTAGGTTTCTTAGCGGGCCGCTATTTCAGTTTGGTTATCGGCTGTTTGGCCTGAAGTCTCAGGGATTTCAGGAGTTCCTCCGGTCTTACCGTTGCCGTGCCTACCTCGCCCACCACTATGCCTGCCGCATGGTTTGCAATCACGGCTGAATCAAGCAGGGATGCGCCTGATGCGTACGTCAGGGAGAAGACCGCAATTACCGTATCGCCTGCTCCGCTTACGTCATAGACCTTTTTGGCAAAGGTAGGTATCCGGGCTACGCCGTCCTTTTCAAAGAGGCACATGCCCTGATTCCCCATGGTTATCAGAACCGCAGAGCACTTCAGCTTTTTCATCAGGGTGCGTCCGGCTTTGATGAGGGTCTTTTCATCGGTTATCTTAATGCCCGAGCCTTCGGATGCCTCTCCGAGGTTCGGGGTTATAATGGAGACCCCTTTATAAAGATGGAAATGCCCTACCTTTGGGTCAACCGCAACGAATTTCTTTTTTCCCGTAAGCCTGAGAGTCTCTTTTATGAGCGCAGAGGTTATGACGCCTTTTTTATAGTCCGAGATTATGACTGCGTCGTGCTCGGGTACCGCCCTTTTCAAAAACAGCAGGAGGTCTTTAAGCACCCTGCCGTTTATTTTGCTTTTGTCCTCAGTGTCGAACCTTACGACTTGCTGGTTGTGGGCGATGACCCGTGTCTTTACGGTAGTGGGCCTTTTGTCTTCAAAGAGCGCAAAATCCATCCCCTTGGCCTTGAGAAGCCCTCTTAAAACATCCGCCGCCCTGTCCTTCCCGACAACGCCCGCGACCGTGGCGTGCCCGCCTAATGAGGCGATGTTGGTTGCGACGTTTGCAGCGCCGCCCAGCATGTAACTGTCCTCGGTCACGTCCACAATCGGCACAGGCGCCTCGGGTGATATTCTTTCCACCTTTCCCCATATGTAGCGGTCAAGTATAAGGTCGCCTATGACGAGGATTTTTTTCTTTCCGAAATTTTTAAGAACGGCCTCTAAATTCATGATATTTAAGATAAAATATGGCGGTGGGAAAAAGCAAATAAAAGGCCTGTATGAAGCCGTCCTTGTCATGGATGCGGCCTTAGGGTTATACTATCTAATCCCAGACATGGTTAGGCGCTTCTGATTATGCGAATAGAGAAAATTGAACTCATAGGCTTTAAGTCCTTTGCGGATAAGACCGTCTTTAACCTCCATCAGGGGATTACCTGTATTGTCGGCCCAAACGGCTGCGGCAAGAGCAATGTGGTGGATGCCTTCAAATGGGTCTTGGGGGAGCAGAGCGCAAAGAGTCTGCGGGGGGATAAGATGGAAGAGGTCATATTCAGCGGCTCGCAAACGAAAAAGCCCAGAGGCATGGCTGACGTGACCCTGTCCGTAACGGGGCTTGGCAACCCCGGGGACGACTCTCAGCTTACGGCAGTTACGAGGAGACTATACAGGTCGGGAGACAGCGAGTACATGCTGAACAGGGACGTCTGCCGTCTGAGGGACGTAAGGGACATATTCCTTGACACCGGGCTTGAGGTCAAAAGCTATTCCATCCTGGAGCAGGACAGGATTGCGGCTGTGCTAAACGCAAAGCCCGAGGACAGAAGGTTTCTGATAGAAGAGGTGGCCGGGGTCGTAAAATACAAGGTCAGAAGGGCCGAGGCCCAGTCCAAGCTTGCATCC
The DNA here is from genome assembly GCA_030682405.1 of Thermodesulfovibrionales bacterium. Lineage (GTDB taxonomy): Bacteria > Nitrospirota > Thermodesulfovibrionia > Thermodesulfovibrionales > JdFR-86 > JAUXOF01. Next base: position 45,479 of record JAUXOF010000008.1, on the reverse strand, counting down.
TCAAGACTGAACCTCCAGAGGGTAACGGACGTCATAGCAGAGGTAAAAAGACAGATAAACTCCCTTGACAGGCAGGTCAAAAAGGCCGAGAGATACAAGAGGCTTATGGAGGAGATGCGCCTGATAGAGCTAAGGCTCGCAAAGAGGGATTATTCTTCGCTGAAGGATTCCCTCGCAGGGATAATCGGCGAGTACACGGCGTTAAAAGAAGAAGACGCCTCTTTAAGGGCGGAGATGACGAACATAGAGGCCGACCTTGAGACAAGGAAGCTTGCGCTTCTTGACAGGGAAAAACGGCTCGGCGCCCGGCAGGAAGAGCTCAGGTCAAAAGAAATGGACATAGCTGACCTTGAGCGCACGGTCGCCGTCCTGAATACGGACAGGGACAACCTGAAGGAGTACATTACAAAGCTTAAGTTTCAGGAGGAAGAGGTCAGGAACAAGACAACAGAGGCGGAAGGCAAAAAAGAGGGGATGGAAGCCTCAAAGAGCGCCCTTTTGGTAAATCTGGATTCGCTTAATGACGAGCTCATGATGAAAAACGAGTCTTTGGGCATCAAGGAGGACGAGCTTTCAGAAAAGGAAGGGTTGCTCGATGCAAAGAGGAAAGAGTTGTTCATGGCCTCGGAGGAACTGAGCCTTCAGAGAAACGAACTCCGCATGCAGGCCCGGTTTCTTGAGAACTTAAATAAAAAGCAGGATTCAGCCGCCTTGGAATACGACGAAACGAAAGATTCCATGGAGGAGGCCCGTTCCGCCCTTAAAACCATCGAGGCCCTCGGCATTGAAAAGAAAAACGAGGCGCTCGGCTTGTCCGGGCGGAAGGAATCCCTTGAAAAGGAAATGACCGGGCATAAAGAGAAGCTTGATGAGTCAAGGGTCTCTTTGTCTGAGTCAAGGGAGGAGCTTGCCTCGGACACCTCGCGGCTTGAGTCCTTAAAAGAGATGGTATCAGGAGGAGAGCCGTCTTTGGAAATCCTCAGCAGGCTCGGTGGCAGGGGGACATCCGTTTCCGAGGCCATAGAAGTGCCGGCGGAGTACGAAAAGGCGGTTGAGGCCGCGCTCAGGGAGGCGGCGGGAGGACTTATCCTGCCCGGGCTTGGCGACGTTGAGGCCGCGGCCGCCATGCTCAGGGAAAAGGATGCGGAGAGGACCGCACTCATTCCGCTTGACACCGGCAGGCAGCGCACTGAAAAAGGACTGCCTGAAGGCACATTGGGGTTTGCATCGGAACTCATTAGGGTCAAGGACGAATACTTGCGCATCATAAAAAACATGCTCTGCAACGTTGTGGTCGTCAATGACCTGAAGGCCGCGTTTGAGGCGGCAGACCCTGAGATGACATACGTGACCCTTGAGGGCGACATGGTCGAGCCTTCCGGGGCCGTGATTGCCGGAAGGGGCAAGGGCATCCTCAGGATGAAGCGCCAGATAAGGGAGGTCGAATCCGGGGCCGAGGCGCTGAGGGCGAGGATACTGTCAATCTCAGGCGAGATGGAGGCCGCTTCGGCAAATATCAGGGAGACGGAGGAGGCTCTTCGGGCCGCAGCCGCTGAAATGCTTGGCAACGACAGGGAGCTTCATGAACTCGGTCTAAAATCCGAGAGGGGCTTTGAGGAGATAGAGAGGATTGAGAGGAAGCTTCAGAACCTCAGGATGGAGATGGAGGAGACGGCAAAGGAGAAGGATACGCTCCTTAAGGCCATTGCCGATAAGGAGACCGTCTTGAAAGAGGCTGAGGAAGGCGCGAGGATTATAGAGGAGGAGATAACCGGGCTTCAGGAGCGGCTTGCAGAAGAGAAGGCCGGTTATGAGGAGCAGAGGTCAAAGACCGTTGATATAAGGCTTTCAATAAACTCGTGCAGGGAAAGGATGGATTCGCTCGATAAAGAGTTCGATGCCCTCAGTACGCTTCAGGCGGAACTCAAGGAGAAGACCGGCTTCATAGGCGAGGAGTTTTCCCTCAGCGAGGCCAGAGTAAGGCAGAAGGAAGAGCAGATAATGGAGAAGGACGGTGTTCTCAAGGAGCACGTCCTGAAGGCCAACGAGCTTGGCGGCGCGATAGCCTCTGAAAGGGACGCCATGGCTGCGGAGTCCGCTCTGGCGTCTGCGTCGGAAGAGAGGCTTAAGGCGCTGAGGGCCAAGATGGAGCCGTGTTCACGGAGGCTTTCCGAGCTTGAGGTGGCAAAGGCGGAACATAAGCTTAGGATGGAAAACCTTGCAGGCAATATCAAAAACAACTACGCTGTCGAGCTTGAGGCCCTTCAGTTGGAGCCGCCTGCGCCTGAGGATGAGGAACGGCTTGAGGTCCTCAGGGGCAAGATTCAGGAGTTGGGGACTGTGAGCCTCGGCAGCATAGAAGAGTACGAGGAACTCAGGGGCAGGTACGAGTTTCTTACAAAGCAGCAGGACGATATAGAGCAGTCCATTGCAGAGCTTGAGGAGGCCATCACAAAGATAAATGCCACGACGAGGAAGAGGCTAAGGGATGCATACGAGGCCCTGAACTTAAAATTTGCCGAGGTGTTTATCCTGCTTTTCGGCGGCGGCAGGGCCGAGCTCCGCATGACCGACGAAAACAACATACTGGAGACAGGCATAGACATATCAGTCCAGCCTCCGGGCAAGAGGCTTCAGAACATAAACCTGCTCTCAGGAGGGGAAAAGACGCTTACCGTGCTTTCGCTTCTTTTTGCAAGCTTCCTCATAAAGCCGACGCCGCTTTGCATTCTGGATGAGGCGGATGCATCCCTTGATGAGTCCAATACCGAGAAATTCTCAAGGATGCTCAAGGACCTCTCAAGGGATACACAGTTCATAGTGATAACCCACAACAAGGTGACCATGGAGGCCTCGGATTACATATACGGCATAACAATGGAAGAGGCCGGGGTATCGAAGGTCATCTCCCTCCAATTCGCAGACGCAGGCCCGGTTCTCAACCCATCCGCAGGGTTCGCAACCCCTTAGCGGATGTATTTTTCGAGTTTCATGAGCACATCTATGTGAAGCTGTTCCGAGGGGATAATCTTAAACTCCACCCAGTCGGCCTTGCCTGTTTCGGCGTCTATGGTTACGGCAGTGGCCGCAAAGTATATGTCGTAGTTTTCAAGTTCGGGCTCTTCGTCGTAAAGGGCATTGAGTATTTGCTTGGACGTGTCCTGCATTTTGAGTCTGGCCGCCCTGTTTGACTCGTGATTTTGACTGAGGGGCGGTCTTGTGTTGATGAGTATGAGGTTGATGTAGTTTTTCATCTGCGGGTCATTAAGCATGGAGAGGAATATCCTGCCCAGCTTTTTGAGGATTATGGATGAGGAGTTGGCGTCCTTAAGCAGAGACTTTTCAACGAGTATGGAGTCCGTGGTGAACATTACGCCCCTGACTGCTTTTTCCCCGAACTCCTTTTGGAGGAGCAGCCTGATGTTCCCTGCAAATTCAACCCTCGGCTGTGAGATGGCCACGGCTGGCTCAAGAAATCTCTGTATCCTGACGGCGCGGTAATAAATGACCGCTCCCAGAAGCAGGATGCCTATCAGGGTCAGGCCGAGCACCGGGCCGGGGGGCAGGACGTAGTCTTTCAGTTCTTCCAACTTCATCAGAAATCGGCCTCGATAAGTTTCAGGTTTTTGAACGCCGTATCGAAATCTGCCTCGGAAACGGTCATCGGGTGGTGAATGGCCTTGTTCCTAAGGCGCAGGACGTGCTGAAAGAGGCTCTTTTTATATGGGGTGATTCTGCGGCTTCGCTCAAGCTCCTTAAGTGAGTCCTGAAGACCCGGTATCGAGCGGCCAAGCAGTTTTCTTGTGAGCGCCCTCAGTCTTGTTTCCACATGATACCCGAGGAGGAGCGCTGCCACAACGGTCTCGCCTTTCCTCAAGTACTCGACGGCCCGCTCGGCAGAGGCGCCCTTGAAGATGTTGACGTTTTCCCCTGATTCGCTTTCTCCCGGCGCTATGGCCTGTATTTTTTGGTATACCTCAATGCACTTGTCCATTTCCCCTTTGTCCATATAGGATTCGGCCAGAAGAAAAAGGTCCCGTATCTTGTCTGTGACGTCCTTTTGCCTGAAAACGAACGAATAGGCGCGGTTCAGGGCTTCGGTCTTATCGTCCTTTTTATCGAGGATGTCGAAATGCCTTGCCCACCGCTTGCCCTTCAGAAGGTTGTCTTTTGTGAAGCGGAACAATCGTTCGAAGACCTCGGACTTGTTCAGCTTGCCGCTTATGACGATGACGTTGAGGGTCGGATGGCCTTCGAATATATCCGGCAGGGCATCTATGCCCTCGTTCATCCTGTCGAACTGGATATCAAGGGTCATGAGGTCAAAGGGCTGATTTTTCAGCATCTTCATTGCGTCTTTTATGTTTGACGCTTCGTGGAACCGTATCTCTACGGCCTTCTTTCCGAGCGCCTTCTGGATTTCGAGTTTCAGGAGTTCCCTGTCTTCGTAGTCGTCGTCCGCGATGAGCACCCTAAACATTTATAGCCTCCTCGACAAACGGCAGGTGTATGATGATTTCAGTGCCGACGCCCGGGGCTGTGTATTCCTTGCCGATGCGGATCTTGCCTGCATGAAGGCCGATGATGTATTTTACAAAGTAAAGCCCTTCGCCCCATCCGCCGCCTGAACCCTTCCCTTTGTAGAAGCACCGGTCCGCCTGCTGCTCGTCCATGCCGATGCCCTCGTCTTTGAATGAAAGCGAGACATAGCGGCGGATGCCGTCCATGTCGGAGCTGCAGGCCAGGATGACGCGCGCACGGTCCATGGAGGGCTTTTTATAATTGATTGCATTGTCGATGAGGTTTTCAAAGACCGTTTTTAACAAGGACTGCGAGGCGAATATCGTCGACGGCGCAGCGCTGTTTTGGAATGAGATGTCGGCCAGATCGCTGTACTGGGCAGCCATCTCTTCGAGCATCTTTTTCAGATTGACCTTTGTGAAGTCTACCAGTCCGGCCTCCCGTTCGTCAGCGATTTTTTTAAAGATGTCGATGTCCGCAAACAGTTTCTCGAAGTTGCCGTCTATGCGCTCTTTGACTTCGGCGGGAAGCTCTGCGGAGAGATTTATCCGGCGCTTTATTCTCCCGAGGTTGTTTTTGAACTCGTGGCCGATGGTGGCCGAGATGTAGCGGATGAACTCGTTTCTGCGCAATATCTCCTGGTTTTTTATCATGAGCATTCTGTTTTCGTGCGACCTCCTCTGCCTCTGCTGGTAGACATAGGTCATATAGCCGCTGAAGAGCGCAAAGGATATTATTATTGCCATGAATGCGGCGTCCGCCACCCTGCTTGACGCATCGAGCAAGCCCTGCATCAAGGACATGCGCTCCGAAAGGTCGGCCAAAAAGGGGATTGCGTAAAGGCCCTTCCACGGCATAAGCCACGGGATGAAGCGGTCAAAGGGCGGGATAAACCTCTCAAAATACGTCATCGCCAGAAGCAGCCAGATAAAAACCATTATCCCGGCCATAATGGAAAGCCTTATAAAGTTGAGGACGGCAAGCGCCTGTGCGGCCATATTCAATTTTAACCTATCTGCGGCATTAATTTCCTCAAGTTCCTTATGCCCCGTAGGCCGTAGCGTCCGGCACGCAGACCAAGGTATTGACTTTAAATTGAATTTAATGATAAAAATGTATGATGCGTGAAAAGGGCTTAGAGACGGGTGTAGACGGGAGAACTCTTGAATCCGTCAGGGATATCCTGAGAACCGTTACGAAGACGATAAAGACTTTTAACGCCTACCCCAAGGACAATCCCGTATACCAGAAGTTTGCGGACGCCCTCTTGGAAAAATTCAAAACGTTTTTTAAATCGGAAGACGAGCTTGAACTTGATGTAGAGCTGCATTCCCTGCGTTATAAGGACGCCGAGGTCTTCCGCAGCGAGGAGCAGGCCGAAAACATCGCAACCTTGCTCTTTGCCGACGGCATAAGGCAGCTAACGTTCAATAAGGGCATAACCCTTGACGAGATAATTGACTTTATAGATGTCATGAGGCTTGCGCCGGGGGAAGGCTCTCATGACGATACGGTGACTCTTCTCTGGGAGAAGAATATCAAGAACCTCGATTATACCGTGGCCGAGGAGGCTGTGGAGGAGCTTGCCGTGGCGGGAGGCTTGGAAGGGGCGGCCACTCTTCACGGCGCAGCTTATTCTACGCTGACAATAAAGCCCGTGTCCCTCGATATCCGGACTGAGCCTTTGACGGCCGATGAGCGTGAGGAGATAAAGACCGAGGTTCTTGCGCTTGACGACAGGTCGCTCCTTTCATCAGCCGTCAACCTCTTTTTCGAGCTGCTCTCCGGGGAGAGGGATATGGAGGTGTTTTCCGAGATGGTGAGAAACCTCGGAAGGATAGTTGACATCAGGATGCATAATAAGGATGTGGGGGGGGCGATTGAGATACTGGGGATGCTCAAGAAGATCTCGGTCGTTTCCGGCGTTCCTGAACAGCATAAGATAATTGAAGGGGTCTTTAACAAGGCGGGAGGCCGTGAAAACTTAAAGAGGCTCTTTGCGGCGGGCTCGGACGGCGCGGAAATAAGCCGGTATCTTTCCCTGCTGGAAAAGGCTTCCGTACCGAACATAATAGAGATTCTGGGGGAGCTTGAGGACAGGAAGATGCGGAGACTCCTCTGCCATATCCTTACCGAACTGGGCAGGCAGGATATAGGGGTCTTTTCCGAGGCTATAAACGACGGAAGGTGGTATGTCGTAAGGAATATAGCGATGATTTTAGGCATGATGAAAGAGCCTGCCGCAATAAACCTTATAGGCAAGGCGCTGGGACACCCGGAATTAAGGGTGAGGAAGGAGGCTATGAGGTCGCTTGAGGGCATCCCTTCCGGTGAAACAAAAAATCTTTTTCTATCAGCCATGAAGGACGAAGACGCCGGCATCAGGGTCAGCGCCATGAGGGCGCTCAGGAGGTTCAGGGGCCCGGAACTTTTCAATGTGATGAAGGAGGGCGTATCGCTGGATGCCTTGAAAAAGAAGTCGTTTACAGAGAAAAAGGAGCTGCTTGAGACGCTTGCCGCAGTCGGGGGGGAGGAGGCGTTCCCGCTGCTTTCGGAGTTGTTTAAAAAGAGGGGGCTGATAGAAAAGGACATGGTTACCGAGATACGGGCATGCGCGGCATCCGGACTGGGCGTTATCGGAACGCCGCAGGCAGTCTCACTTCTTCAGAAAGAAACAGGGTCAAGGAAAAGCCTTTTAAGGGAGGCCTGCCAAAAGGCCATAAAGGAAGCGACACAGGGTGGAAACTCTCAGAGAAAAAATCCATAAGCACGGCAGGCTGCTGATAGCGAACCTTTACGCCCTCGTCAAGGTGACGGGGATGTATGATTCCATGAACGAGACCGTCCTGAATGCGGCAAAGAGGCTTATCTCGAATCTTGAGATATTCCTCGGCGACACCGGTGAGATTACCGTCAAGGTGATGGAGGGTTTGTTTTATGTCGAGGGAGAAAGGATAAGGGCCTCCTCATCCGATATAGAGAACTTTACTTACCTTGCGGAGGAGCTGAAGAAAAAATCAATAGGGGTGCTGGAGTTCAGGGCCCCCCTGCAGGCCGACGACCTTATATATCTTGCCTATGCCATAAAGGGCGGGGCGGAAGCTGCAGAGGTGCAGTCGGCCCTCGAAAGCAAGCTCACAAGGGGCATTACAGTCGGCGGGCCAGTATTTTTCCAGATGGAAGGGATTATCGATTTAAAGGACGGCCAGACAGTTGCAAGGTATGCTTACCTGAGGGCGATTGCGGCCGCAAAAGAGGTTGATGCCTCCATTAAGACCGGCAGACCCCCGGACATTAAAAAAGTCAAAAAGGCCATTCAGTCGATGGTCGGCTCTATTTTATCCGACGAGAGCTATATACTCGGTTTTACGACTGTCAGGGATGTCGCCAACTACAATTATCACCATTGCGCGAATGTGGCCATCCTTTCCGCGACACTCGGCAAAAGGGTGGGTTTCAACAAGGTGCATCTGAGCAGGCTTGCCATGGCGGCATTTTTTCACGACATCGGCAAGGCCGAGATACCGCTGAGCATCCTCAACAAAAAAACGGATTTCAGCCCTAAGGAGAAAGAGCTTATAGAGAGGCATCCGGTTGACGGCATAAAAATCCTTCTGAAGGCATTCGGCCTCAACGAGGTCTCGATAATATCCATGCTCGTGTCTTACGAGCACCACATGAAGTCCGACCTTTCCGGCTATCCCCGGACCTCGGCCGGGAGGCGGCTGAACCTGATGAGCCGCATCGTGGGCATGGCCGACGACTTCGACGCCATGGTCTCCGGGAAGGTTTACAGCCGCACGCCGCTTCGGACGGAGGAGGCCCTGAAGGCGATGTTTGAAGGAAGCGGAACCCTCTACGACCCCTCGCTTATGAAGGCGTTTATCGGGATATTCAAATAGCTTTCTCTATCAGAAACGTCACCGCTATCCCTTTGTCAGCCCTGTGAAATAATCTATCGCCTGAGGGGAGTCGAACTCTAAGGGTCCGATTATTTTGTTCAGGATGATGCCGTTTTTGTCTATGACGAACGTCTCCGGCACCCCCGTGAGGCCGTAGGCAGCCGAGACTGAGCCGTCGGCATCTATGAGAAAGGGCAGGGTGTATTTATTCTGCCTGAGATATTGGAGGGCATCCTCCGGTTTGTCGTTGAAAAGGACGGTCATGATGCGGAAGCCGGGGTTGTCTTTTGTCAGGTCATACAGCCTTTGGAGGGACGGCATCTCTTTCTTGCACGAATCGCACCACGAGGCCCAGAAATTAACGAGCACCACCGAGCCCTTCTGGTCCGAGAGCCTCCAGAGTTTTCCGTTATGTGCCTTGAGTTCAAATTCCGGGGCGGCGGCCCCGACCTCTGCGGTTCTTGGAGGCGTCTTTTTCGTCTCCGGCACAAACAGGACGATTGCCGTAAAGGCGGCTGCAAGTCCGATTATTACGAGGCTCGTTGTCTTAAATCGGGAGGCCGTTTTCAAGCCCGCAGATTCAGTTGACCCCGGTCAGCACGGGACTTTCCATCTCCGTGAAGGCCGGGACGCCATCTACAAGGGTAACCCTTATGACAGCCGTATCCTTGAACCTCCCCTTCAGGAGTTCTTCGGAGAGCGGGTCCTCTATCTCCTTCTGCACCGCCCTCCTCATGGGCCTTGCGCCGTATGCAGGCTGGTAGTATTTGTCTATCAGCCAGTCCCTGACCGTGCGGTCCAGCTCCACTACAAGGTTTTGCTCGATGAGGAGCTTGTTGGTTTCGGAAATAAGCATGTCTATGATGGAGTGCAGGTGCCCTTTGTCAAGAGGGTGGAAGACTACGGTCTCGTCCACCCTGTTTAGGAATTCGGGGTTGAAGGTTTTTTTAAGCTCGCTAAGGACGTTCTCCTTAATCTGCCGGTAGACGTCTTCGGCAGTGGACCTCTGGAACCCCAGAGGGGTTGCCTTCTCTATTATCCTTGCGCCGAGGTTTGAGGTCATGATTATGACGCAGTTTCTGAAATCCACTTTTCTCCCGAAGCTGTCCGTGAGCACGCCCTCGTCCAGCACCTGAAGCAGGACGTTGAACACATCCGGGTGCGCCTTTTCTATCTCGTCGAACAGGATGACGGAGTACGGCCTCTTCCTTATTTTCTCCGTAAGCTGGCCGCCTTCTTCGTAGCCTACGTAGCCGGGAGGGGCGCCCGTAAGCCTCGATACATTGAACCTCTCGACATACTCGGACATGTCGATTTTTACCAGTGCGTTTTCGTCGTTAAAGAGGAACTCCGCAAGGGCCTTGGCCAGTTCGGTCTTACCCACGCCCGTAGGCCCGAGAAAGAAAAAGGAGCCTATGGGTTTTTTCCTGCTCTTAAGCCCGGCCCTCGACCTTCTCACCGCCTTTGATACCATCCTCAGAGCCTCATCCTGCGCTATTATCCGCCTGTGGAGTTCCTGCTCCATCCTGATGAGTTTGTCCGAGTCCTTTTCTTCAAGCTTGAAAAGAGGTATTCCGGTCATCTTTGCGACCGTGTATGCGATATCATCCTCGGTCACGACCGGGATCTCCTTGTTGAGGTTGTTCTTCCACTGCCTGCGGACCTGCTCGTGGAGCTTTTTTGTTTTTTCCTCCTCGCTCCTTACGGCAGCGGCCTTCTCTATGTCATGGAGCTTGATGTAGAGGTTTTTTTCCTTTGAGAGCCTGTTGATGTCTTCCTCAAGCTCCTTCAGTTCAGGCGGCGGGATGTTCCTTTTCAGCTTTATCCTTGAGCCGGTCTCGTCAATGACGTCAACCGCCTTGTCAGGCAGTGACCTGTCGGTGATATACCTGTCCGAAAGCTTTACGGCCTGCTCCAAAGCGGCGCCGACATATTTCACCTTGTGGTGCATCTCGTATCTGCTGCAGAGGCCGTTCAGTATGTTTATGGCCTCATCCACCTGCGGCGGCTGCAGGTAGATGGGCTGGAACCTGCGCTCAAGCGCTGCGTCCTTCTCGATATATTTCCTGTACTCGTTTGGGGTGGTAGTGCCTATGCACTGTATCTCCCCGCGGGAGAGTGCGGGTTTGAGCATGCTTGAGGCATCTACAGAGCCTTCCGCCGCGCCCGCCCCTATCAGGGTATGGAATTCATCTATGAATAGTATTATGTTGTCGTACTGCACTATCTCCTTCATTACGACCTTAAGCCTCTCCTCGAACTGTCCCCTGTATTTGGTGCCTGCTATGAGAGAGCCGAGGTCCAAGGAGACGAGCCTTTTGCCTATGAGGTCCTCCGGCACGTCCCCTGAGACTATCCTCTGGGCAAGGCCCTCTACGAGCGCGGTCTTTCCGACCCCGGCCTCCCCGACTACCGCCGGGTTGTTCTTGAGCCTCCTGCCCAGTATCTGCATTATGCGCTCTATCTCCGTCTCCCTGCCTATGACCGGGTCAAGCCTGTCTTCCCTTGCAAGGGCGGTGAGGTCTTTTCCGAACTCATCGAGGGCGGGGGTAAGGCTCTTTTTCTCCTTGACATGAGGAGATGTCCTAAGAGAGAGGTTGATTGTAAGCTGCCGTGCGCCGAGGAGATTAGCCCCAAAACTCCTCAGAATCTTTCCGGCGATGCCCTCGTCCTCCCTTACGAGCCCTAAAAGCAGGTGTTCGCTTCCGATGTAATTGTGGCCGAGCAGGCGCGCCTCTTCCACTGCAAGCTCAAGCACCTTTTTTGCCCTCGGCGTAAACGGTATGTCGCCGAACGTCATGATGTTGCCGCCTGCCGGCAGGTTTCTCTCTATCTCCATGCGGAGTTCGTCCATGGATATGCCCATCTTTTTCATAATTGCAACGGGCATCGCATCATCTTCCCTGAGGATGGCCAGCAGCACGTGTTCGGTGCCGAGATAGTCGTTCTGCCGCCTCTCGGCCTCTTCCTTGGCGTATATGATTATCTTTCTTCCCTTATCCGTAAACTTTTCAAACATTATAGTACTCCTTAATAAAATAATACTGCTTTCAGAAAATAAAATCAACTTAGGGCCGGCCTCAGGGAGGGCGTCCCGCCAAAGCGATAATGTCCTATTTGGTTAATAAGCGTAAGCCCTCCTTTTTTATGATAAAGTTACGCATGAGGGGGGTACGGCTATACGCTTGGTGAGATAGCCGTGCGCCTTGATTACACTACACTACGGTCAGCATCGAAGTTTACAGCGGGGAAGGCATTAAAGGACGCTATAAAATAAGGCGGCGTTTTTATGTATAATAAGGCAATAGGAGGGCTGGCAATGTCTATCAAAGAGAAAATCAAGGAAGAGATAGAGGGGCTTCCGGAGGGCATACTTGAGGAAGTATATGATTTTATCCAGTTCCTTGAAGTGAAAAAAGCAGGGCAGTGGAGTACGTTTGCCCTTGAGTCCGGGGCCTTTGATTTCTGGAATGAACCTGAAGAAGCAGAATACGCTTTAGCCGACCTTAAACAGGGAAAATGAATCTCAAGCCCGGGATTGTGTCCCTTGTGAGATTTCCCCGTTCCGATCTTGAGAAAGGCAAATACAGGCCCATTGTTCTGCTTTCATCCTTGCCCGGACCGTTTGGCGACTGGCTGATATGCGCCTTGACCTCTCAGCTACAGCATAAAGTCGATGATTGGGATGAAGTTATAAATGCCAGTGACCCGGATTTTTCCACCTCTGGATTGAAATGCCCTTCACTCATACGGCTTGGAAAGCTCGCCACCGTGGAGTCAGCCGTGTTGGAGGGGGTTTTGGGAGAAATATCCTCCGAGCGTCTTAAAAGGCTGCTTCAAAGACTCGGTGCCTATCTACAGAAGCAGATAACCGCTACATTGAGGTAAAATAACCGATGAGCAGGCCGAAGGCTCGTAGAGTGGCAAGCGTGGAGTCATTGATTAAGGCTTTGATTTTTAAAACGATTTTTCTTGACCTTGACATTGAAGAGCTAACTTTGACTGAAATTTCTTCGGGCTTATAGCCCCAGTTCTTTTTTCAAGCCGCAGAATTGGATTAGATTACGAATAAACTCGACCCGGACCCGAGCCGCCTCGAAGTCCGCTTCTGGAAGTTCACGCACTTTCGCAAGACTGCCTTCCAATATAGGCAACAAAGTGGTCAAGTGATCGAGAACCAATTTCTTGGACTCTTTGCTGTGATCCTCGATTAGGAAATCAGCTTCGCGGCCCCATTCGTCCTTCTTTACCAACGACCTCGCCTTGCGCATATCGAGCCAATTTCTTAGCCAACTCATAGGTAATCTCCCCCTTTGCTCTTTTCGTGGCCCAAGATCATCGACCGCGGGTACCGCCATTGGCGGCTTTTCCTTCCGGTCCACTCGCAGGTTTGTCTTGGCTGTTTCTGTGGTTTTATTCGACACCAAACGTTCTCGCACGTATTCGCGCGCCGATGACATGCTGCCGATTTTCTTGTTGGGATCCGCTCCGTGTTCAAATAGGTAAGCAACAATGTGCTCATGTGCCTTTTCAATCGCCATATTCAAAGGGGTCACGCCCATACCATCCGCCTCATTAACAGGTAGTTTCTTTTCCTCGTGAAGATACTTAACTATATCGAGATTTCCACTCGCTGCCGCGCCTAACATTACAGAAAAGAATCCCATGTACCCATCACGCTCATACAGTATCGCCCCGTTCTCAGAGAGGTGCTTGGTAACTTCAAGATGGCCACGGGATGTGGCGGCCGACACCGGCGTATAGTTAATTGCTGTCCCATAGAGAATCGTAGGAGCATTAATTTGGGCACCGTGAGCGACAAGCAGTTTAACAACTTCTATATTGCCCGCATCCGCTGCAATATGAAGAGAGGTATGGCCATGCTCATCTCGGTCTTCCACATTTGCTCCTGAAGCTAAAAGCTGTTGGACTCGATCAGCATCTCCTATTCTACTTGCCTTGATCAATTCCGTCTCGTTCATTGTAAAGTTACATCCTCCTGTTCAAAGCCTAACCAGTTATTAGACGGAAACCGCCCCGATAATATATCGGAATTTGTATATTAGTCAGGAAACGCTCTACATTCCCCATAGTTGATTACCAATAATAACTTACACTATGAGCCACATCTGTCCAGATATTGTCCCTTCCTTTGTTGAAGTAGGAAAGACTCCGATTGCATTATACTAAGCGGCCGCCTCTTTTCTGTCAAGAGATTTGGCTTGACACCGGCCTCAGGGAGGGTGGATTTATGCCGGTGCATGTGTTAAATTTAGGGATTACGGATAAAAAATCGTTCAGGAAGGTTTCAGGCGGGTACAGGTGGGTAAGGGCATCGTAAGGAAGATTCTTGATGCGCACAGGGTTTACGGCGAGGCGAAGGCCGGAAGCCCCTTGGGCCTGAGGGTTGACCAAGTATACACGCAGGATGCAACCGGCACAATGGCATGGCTTCAGTTTGAGGCCATCGGCGTTGAGAGGGTGGGGGTGCCGCTGGCCGTCTCGTATGTTGACCACAACATGATGCAGTCTAATTTCATGAACGCCGACGACCATGCCTTCCTTGAAAGCGCCGCCCGGAAGTTCGGCGCATATTTTTCAAGGCCGGGAAACGGCATCTCCCATCAGGTGCACCTTGAGAGGTTCTCCGCGCCGGGCAGGATTGCCCTCGGCACGGACAGCCACACCCCCACAGGCGGGGGCATAGGCATGATGAGCATCGGCGTGGGCGGCCTTGATGCGGCCACTGTGATGGCAGGCGCCCCGTTTGAACTTAATGTGCCGGAGGTGATGCTCGTGAGGCTCACCGGGAGGCTGAGGAGGCCGTGGGTTACGGCAATGGACGTGATACTTGAGCTTCTGAGAAGACTTACGGTTAAAGGCGGGGCGGGCTATATAATCGAGTACGGCGGCCCCGGCGTCAAAGACCTCAGCGTAACCGAAAGGGCGACCATCGCCAACATGGGCGCAGAACTCGGGGCCACGACCTCTATATTCCCGAGCGACGAAAGGACGCGCTTTTACCTCAAGGCACAGGGCAGGGAGGGGGACTGGATGGAGCTTTCCGCGGATGAGGATGCGGACTACGGCCGCGTGATGGACATAGACCTCTTGGGGCTTGAACCCCTGATTGCGCAGCCCCACAGCCCTGATAATGTAGCGCCTGCGCGGGAGCTTGCAGGCAAGGTGGTAAATCAGGTCTGCATAGGGGGCTGCACGAACTCCTCTTATCACATAATGAGGCAGGTTGCCTCTGTGCTGAGGGGCAGGACTGTGGCAGAGGGTGTGGGCCTTCTTATAAACCCAGGCTCCAAGCAGGTCTACGAGACGCTCTCAAGGGACGGCTATATCACGGACATGGCAGCCTCCGGCGCAAGGATGCTTGAGGTCTCCTGCGGGCCGTGCATAGGCATGGGCGGCACGCCCGGCACGGGCCATGTCTCTGTGAGGACTTATAACAGGAATTTCAAGGGCCGCTCTGGCAGCAAGGATGCGTTTGTGTATCTTGCAAACCCGCTCGTCTCGGCGCTCTTTGCCCTCAGGGGGGAGATTGTAGACCCGATGACCTCTGATATCAAGGTGGAGGAGCTTGAGGAGCCGGAAAAATATCTCATAAACGACAATATGCTTATCCCCCCTATGGCGGATACGTCAGGGGTTGAAGTTGTAAAAGGCCCCAACATAAAGGAGGCGCCTGTTAAGGCCCCTCTATCAGGGGACATAGAGGCCGAGGTGCTTTTAAGGCTCGGCGACAATATAACGACCGACGACATAATGCCCGCAGGCTCGCAGATACTGCCTTTGCGGTCTAACATCCCTGCAATCTCCGAATATGTATTCAGCGGCATTGACGGCAACTTCAGCAGGAGGGCAAAGGCCGCGGGAAGGTTTATAATCGTTGGAGGCGACAATTACGGCCAGGGCTCTTCGAGGGAGCATGCCGCCATGGCGCCCATGTATCTGGGGCTTGAGGCGGTCATAGCAAGGTCTTTTGCGAGAATTCACAGGTCCAATCTCATAAACTTCGGCGTTCAACCGCTTGTTTTTAAGAACCCTGAGGATTATGATAGAGTGGAACAAGGAGACAGGCTCCTCATAAAGGGCGCAAGGGAAGGGCTGTCCGGGGTCTTTTTGGTGGAGAATCTGAACAAGGGGTTTACATTCGAGGCCGCCGGCAACTTCAACGAACGCGAGGCTGAAATCATATCCGAAGGAGGGCTTCTGCCTTACACCAAGAAGCATTCCAGTTAAATGGAAAAGGGCGCTTTGAGGAGACTCCTCAGCCGACGGCCTAAATGGCTTTTAGGGGTGTTTTTGTTCGTCTTGGGCGGTACAGCCGGGTTTTTTACAAACCTGCTTTTAAACGCCCCGGAACCTAAGCCAATGCTTGAGCAGCACACAGGGCAGTACGGTTTCATA
The DNA here is from genome assembly GCA_030682405.1 of Thermodesulfovibrionales bacterium. Lineage (GTDB taxonomy): Bacteria > Nitrospirota > Thermodesulfovibrionia > Thermodesulfovibrionales > JdFR-86 > JAUXOF01. The sequence goes on along the minus strand of JAUXOF010000008.1, from coordinate 29,637 downwards.
AACCCCCTTTTAGAGTGCGAAAACAGCGAGACCTTCATACGCAGGGAGCTTTCCCAGTTCAGGGAAATTATTGAAGATAAGGTCGAAGAGACAATAGAGGAGGGCAAGGCGGAAAGCATCGCGGTTTATTTCCGCGACCTTAACAACGGCCCTTTCTTTGATGTAGAGGGAGGGGAGGAGTTCCTTGATGTAGAGGGAGGGGAGAAGTTCGTACCCGGAAGCATTCTTAAGATTCCCATAATGATGGCCTATTTGAAACAGGCAGAGGTTGACCCCTCGGTGCTTGACAGAAAAATCAAGTTTGAGACCAGCCTGCCTGCCAATCAGTATGTCTCCCCTTCGGAAAATCTCCAGTCAGGGCAGTCTTATTCAGTCAAGGAACTTATCTATAGGATGGTAGTCTATTCAGACAACAATGCGACATGGCTTCTGGACTCAAACGACACCATCGGGTATAAACGCAGGGTATATAATGACCTCGGCCTTCCGGTGCCCGGAGACATCAGTGGAAGGGAATACACCTTGGACATCGTAGACAGCGCCGCGTTTTTGAGGGTGCTGTTTAATGCCTCGTATCTTACGAAGGATGCCTCCGTCTTAGCGCTTTCGATACTTTCAAGGACCGAGTTCATCGGCGGGCTCGTCGCCGGTGTGCCTCCCGATGTGCCTGTTGCCCACAAGTTCGCCGAGCATGGCTCCGATGGCGGCAAACAATTCCACGACTGCGGCATTGTCTATTACCCGGACTATCCTTACCTGCTTTGCGTTATGACGAAAGGGAAGAACTACCCCGCGCTCATCGCCACGATAGCCGAGGTCTCACGCCTTACATACGAGGAAGTGGACCGGCAGATGAAGGCCGCTCCTTCCAAAAACTGAAGCAGGGGCAATGAAACGGCCTTTTCTTGAGCAAAAAATGACCGGGCGAATAAAAGATTATATCCTGCTTATGCGTCCGCACCAATACGTAAAAAATGTTTTTATCATCCTGCCCTTGTTCTTCGGAAGGCGCATATTCGAATCAGGGCCTCTCTTAAATGCCGCGCTTGCCTTTATCGCCTTTTCGCTTTTTGCCAGTTCGGTTTATATCTTCAACGACTATCACGACATAGAAGAAGACAGGAGGCATCCTGAGAAGAAAAACCGCCCGCTGGCCTCAGGCAAGGTGCCTCAGAAAGAGGCCCTTGTTTTAATGGCGGCGCTGGCGGTCTCAGGGCTTGCAATGAGCTTTCTCTTAAACATAAATGCGTTTTACCTGTTCGTGTCTTATCTTGTGCTGAATGTCTTATACACGCTTAAGCTTAAGCATATAGCCATCATAGATGTGTTCGTTGTGGCCGCCTGTTTTGTCATCAGGCTTTTTGTCGGTTCTGTCGTCACCGGCGTTGAACTTTCAATGTGGATTATACTTGTGACATTCCTTCTTGCCCTTTTCCTTGCCTTTGCAAAAAGGAGGGACGACCTTATTATTTATCTTCAGACAAAGGAGAGGACGAGGGCGGTGCTTGACGGGTATAATCTTGAGACGCTGAATGCCGCATTGGTGACCCTGTCCTCTGTCATCATAGTGGCTTATATCATGTACACGGTCTCGCCGGAGATAATAGCCAAGGCAGGGACCGACAAGCTTTATATAACGGTCTTCTTTGTGATTCTCGGGGTTATGAGATACATGCAGATAACCTTTCTTGAGCAGGCCTGCGGCTCTCCGACTAAAGTCCTTCTCCGAGACAGGTTCCTGCAACTCTCCATTTCAGGATGGCTGCTAACCTTCGGGATGCTGCTTTACTTTTGATGGACTGTCCCTCAGGCAGGCAGATGAGAATTTCGGGATGGGGCAGATATGCCGCGGCGGAGGCAAGGGTGCATTCCCCGGATTCTCAGGGAAGCCTGAATGGGTGTCTTTTCAAACTGGATTCCCTTATCCCGCGGGGGCTTGGAAGAAGTTACGGCGATTCCTCGCTAAACAGCGATGTCATAGCCACAGGCAGGCTCGACAGGATGCTGGCCTTCGATGAAAAGGAGGGACTGCTTAAGTGCCAGTCCGGGGTGAGCCTTGCCGAGATGCTCGATGTCTTTGTGTCTGAGGGCTGGTTTTTGCCTGTTGCGCCCGGCACGAAGTTCGTTTCCTTAGGGGGCGCCATTGCCTCGGACATACACGGCAAAAACCACCATAGGGAAGGTTCCTTTTCCGACCACCTCGCATCCGTTGAGGTCATGCTTCCGAACGGTGAGGTCACGGCCTGCTCGAAAAAAGAAAACAATGAATTATTCAAGGCCACCTGCGGAGGCATGGGGCTTACGGGTTTTATTTTAAATGCGACCCTGAGGATGAAAAAAATCGAGACCGCCTTTATCAAGCAGAAGACCCTGAGGGCGGGGAACCTCGATGAGATAATGGACTTGTTCGAGGGGCATAAGGAATCCTCCTACTCGGTTGCATGGATTGACTGCCTCGCAGGGGGAGGGCGGTTAGGCAGGGGCATATTGATGCTTGGAGAGCATGCTGAAAGGGATGAGGCGCAGGGGGGTCTTTCACTTAAGGGCGGTTATAAACTTAACATACCGTTTGATTTCCCCGGCCTTGTGCTCAACTCATTTACCGCAAAGGGGTTCAATGCCGTTTATTACAATTTGCATTCAAGGGCGCATGAGTCCCTTGTCGGTTACGATAAGTTTTTCTTCCCCCTTGACGGCATCCACAACTGGAACAGGATTTACGGTTCAAGGGGTTTTGCCCAGTATCCGTTCGTACTTCCGAAAGAAGCCGGCAGGGAGGGGTGCAGAAGGATACTCCATAAGATAGGCGCAAGCGGCAGGGGCGCATTCCTTGCGGTTTTGAAGCTTTTCGGGAGGGGAAACGAAAACCTTCTTTCCTTCCCGATGGAGGGCTACACCCTTGCGCTTGATTTCCCGGTCACCCGCAATTTGTTTAAGTTCTTCGATGAGATGGACGAAATAGTGCTCGCGTACGGAGGCAGACTCTACCTGACAAAAGATGTTAGAATGAGCGGCGAAATGTTCAGAAAAAGCTATATCGATTCCGCAAGGTTTATGGAATATAAACATGCGCTTGATAAGGCCGGCAAGTTCCGGTCGCTTCAGTCGCGGAGGCTTGGGATATAGATGAGCCGGGTAATCGTTTTTGGTGCAAAGTCCGATATGGCAAGGGAGATTGCGCGCGGACTGGCTATGAGGGGTTACGACCTGTATCTGGCTGCAAGGGGGCATGAGGAAATTGAGCCAGATGTTTCCGACCTGAGCATCCGATACGGGGTGAAGGTCAGTGCGCTTGAGTTCGACCTGCTTGACTACGAAGGCCATAAGGCGTTTTATGAAGGGCTGGATGAAAAACCCTCAGGTGCGGTCTGTGCGGTCGGGTATCTCGGGGAGCAGAAGAAGGCAGAGAAGGATTTCAACGAGGCAAAAAGGATTATGGACACGAACTATACAGGGTGCGTTTCAATCCTCAATATCATAGCAGGGGATTTCGAGGCAAAAGGAGAGGGCTTTATAATCGGCATAAGCTCTGTTGCCGGAGACAGGGGGCGGCAGAGCAATTATGTCTACGGGAGCGCCAAGGCAGGGTTTACAGTGTATCTTTCCGGCCTGAGAAACAGGCTTTTTAAATCAGGGGTTCATGTGATGACCGTCAAGCCGGGATTCGTTCATACGAAGATGACCGAGGGCATGAATCTGCCGCCGGCATTGACTGCAGAGCCGCACGAGGTTGCGCGGGATGTCTTAAGGGCGCTAAAGAAGAAAAAAGACGTGGTATATACGAGGTGGTTCTGGAGATATATCATGCTTGCAATAAGGCATATCCCTGAGGCCGTGTTTAAACGGCTCAAGCTATGAAAGCCCTTCTCCCCCTCATCGGGGCATCGGCGATATTTTTTCTGGTCGTTAATGCCGAGGTGAGGAATACGGATTCCGACCCGGCCGGGAGCCTTCATCTTTCTCAACTTCTAATCCAACATCAGACGCTCAGGTTCGACGACCACCTCTTGGGCATGCAGGGCGGGCTTCATATCAAAGAGGCGGCCAACGGCCATTATTACTATTACTTTCCCATAGGGACATCTCTCTTTTCCGCGCCCCTTGTCTGTGCCGCAAACATGCTCGGAGAGGACATGTTCCAGAGCGATTACAAGACCCAGATTGCAATAGCGGCGCTTTTGTGCGCGGCAGTCTATCTGATTATTTATGCGACCTTAAGGTGCTATCTCGCTCCGTGGCCGAGTTTTGCCGTCTCAACAGTCTCGTTCCTTGGAAGCTCGCTTATGAGCACGATGGGGACGGCTTTATGGAGCCTGAATTTCACAACGCTTTTTACCGGCATCGGGCTTTACATGCTTGCGCTTCATGACAGCGGAAAGACAAAGACGGTTAACCCCTACCTGTTGGGTGCTGTGCTCTTTTCCGCCTATCTTTGCAGACCCACGGCATCGGTCTTTGCCGCCTGCGTTGTCGTATATGTCTTCCTCAGGCAAAGAAGCGCCGCCTACAGGCTATCTGCTGCATTGTCCCTTCTGTTTGTCCTTTTTGCGGTCTTCTCTCTATTCGAATACGGCAAGATACTGCCTGATTACTACAGCCCCGGAAGGCTTGAAACAGGCGCATTCTGGACGGCCCTTTACGGTAATCTCCTCAGTCCGGCAAGGGGCATCCTGATTTTCAGCCCGTTCCTTGTGCCGGTCTTCTTCGGGGCGATAGTTTATTTCAGGGAACTTAGGTCACAGGGCATGTTTTATCTGGTGTCCGTATGGTTTGTTCTTCATCTGGCAACGGTATCTAATTTCCCGCACTGGTGGGGCGGGTGGAGCTATGGCTCAAGGCTTCTTGCGGATGCGCTGCCGGGACTGATACTGCTTACCGCTTTGCTCTGGCGCGGGATATCCGGCGCAGCGGCAAAAAAATGGATAACGGTTGCATGTGCGGCGGTTTTTTTTGTCTTGGGCGCAGCGGGAATTTTCATAAACACGGCGCAGGGACTGTATAACCCTTATGCAGGGCAGTGGTGGAATACCTTTCCGAATATAAACGAGCATACGGAACGGTTGTTCGACTGGAGATACCCCCAGTTTCTGGAGGGCAAAAGGCAGCTATACATGAGGACCGAGGGGCTGCTTAGAGTTTATGAATCGGGCATCTCCATGATTTCAAAGGGCAAGCCGGTGGCGCTGTTCCCCGGACACTGGGACCTCGGACAGGGCATCCCCATCATATGGGATGAGGGCCGGAGGGCCTCTGTCTTATTTAAAGCCGGGGACATCCCGAAAAGGCCGGGGTATGCATTGCTCATAAAGGCAGGCTCATCACGAGGGCAAAGGGTTGACATCAGGATTAACGGCGCGCCATTGGGGGGACTTATATTCGGCAGAAGCCCTGAGGAAAAGGCTGTTGTTTTCGATGGCAGCCTGCTTATCCCTATGGGGATGAATGAGATTGAATTTTCAATCCCCGAGCTGAAAGACGCGGCTCAAAAGGAGCCGAAGGGCTATGGTTTTGCACTGGCCCTGACGGATTTAAGAATAATCGTTCCGGATTGACGATGAGGCGGTGGGGCAAAAAGCGATACAAATTTTGACGGCTATTGACGGTTTTTGACGGTTTTAGGTATAATCTTACTTGTCGTAAGTGGCCTAAATCATTGATTTTTGGGGAGTCGTCCAACGGCAGGACGGCAGACTCTGGATCTGTTTATAGGGGTTCGAATCCTCTCTCCCCAGCTTAATGGTCCCATCGTCTAGAGGCCTAGGACGTGGCCCTCTCAAGGCTAAAACACGGGTTCGACTCCCGTTGGGACTACCAATGCTTGCAGCCCGGGGTGCAGTGAAACCGCATCAGGCCTTTTCAATGACGAAGAGAAGCTGGCCTTCCTGCACAGTATCGTTTAGTTTGGCGCATACCTCGGCAATCTGTCCGTCAAACGGGGCTGAAATCGCATTCTCCATCTTCATTGCCTCCAGATTTGCGACCTCCTCTCCCTTATGGACGATATCGCCTACCTTGAGTGCGCCTCTTTCAGGATTGCCGATTCTCCAGATGTTTCCGTTGATGGGCGCGCCCACCTCGTTAGCCCCCTTTGCCATCCGGGTGGCAACCTTTTTGGCCCGTGGGGTTTCAACAGTATAAACCCTCGTCTTATTATTGACGCGCATTACAACATGGATTACGCCTTCGTGCTCGGCGCCGATTGATAAAAGCTCTATGGAGTAGGGCTTGCCCCAGAGTTCGAAATCCACGGTGTCTCCGGGTTTTTTAAGCCCTTCCCGCCAGACGTCCGTAGGGAGCACAAGCGGCGCCTCCCCGTATTTGTCCCTGAAGACTATCATTTCAAGGGCATCCTTCGGGTGCATGAGGTAGAGGATGAACTCCTCCTCCGCGGGTTCCCTGTCAATGCTTTCCGAGAGGTCGGCCCTGAGTTTTTCTATGTTGTCGTCCTTTAATATCTCCAGCGGAGACTGTTCCTTGCGCTCCTTTATCCTTTCATCCCATTCGTTCCCGAATGCGCTTTTATATACCCACTCCGGAGGCCAGCCTACCGGGAGCTTCCCGTAATTGCCGAGCAGCAGGTTTTTGAAATCCCCGGGTGCGTTCCTGAAAAGCATGAGCAGCTCTTCCTGCTCCTGCCTTTCCATAGACTCAAAGTCCTGTTTCTTTTCTTCGATAAACCTTGCGAGAAGCCCGGTTACATGCCTGACGCCCGCGTCTCCTTTTTCCTTTGCATACTTGTTTATTATTCCGCTACAGGTGACCCATGTAATCTGGGAGCCGGGCGTAACGTCAAAGTACTTTACAATCCTGTTGTAAAGGGACATCACCTTCAGGATTGCAGGCATAAGGTGGAGGAATTCGCCCTTGTCCGCCTGCTCAAAAGAGCTTGGGAATGCGCCGCCCGGCATCTTATGGAGCGTTACCGTATGGTCGTACCCCTTAAACGGCGATTCGGCCCATTCGTAGTGGCTTATCCATTGGCGGACATTCTGTACGGCGGCCTCGGCCTCTTTCCTGTCAAGGTGCACGGGTATGCCTGATTCCTCAAAATATGCCTGAATGCCGAGCATGGGCGGCTGTCCGTAAAAACGGACGAGGGAATCCTCCTCTACGTCGAATATCTTAGCCCCCGCGCGTGCGGCAGCCAAAAGCGCGGGCGCTGCAAGCCCGTCCGTCACATGCCTGTGATACTGGATTACCATCTCCGGGTATTTTTGCTTGACGGCATCGATGAGGTTGCCGATTCTCGTGATGTCGCCGACTCCTGCCATATCCTTTATGCAGAGGACTATCTCGTCCGTGCCCGCGCACAGGCCGACTATGTCTCTGACAACGGACAGGTAATAATCATTCGTAGTCCAGTCGGCTGCGGTAAACGATATGGTCGGCTCAAAGAGCCTTCCCCTTTTCATTACGACTTCCGCCACCGTGCGCATATTCCTTACGTCGTTCAGAAATGAAAAACACCGCCATACGTCTATATCGACCTTTGAGATGACATACTCGATGACATTTTTCGGATAGGGCCTGTACCCCCATAGGTTCGTTTCCCTGATAAGGGTCTGCAAAAGCACCCCGGGCATAAGCTCCCTTAGAATACTCAACTCCTCAAACGGACTTTCCCTTCTGTTCATTACGCCTACGTGCCATCTGGCGCCGCCGTGACATTCCGCGCTGAAAAGCCCCATCCTGTCGTAATACGGCGCAAGGGTTTTAAGGTCGTATAAGCGGTGGCGGTTTTTATAGTCGGATTGCCCTGCATCACGCATCCCCGTTGAAGTGAAGCATACGCCGTCAAGGGAACGAACCCTGCCGACTATTTCCTTGGGGGACATGCCCGGCCTGACTAAGCCTTTATCCTCCATAGCCGCCCTCACATCCATTTCTGAGGCCCGAGGGCGGATATCTCAGCCACGTATCTTGCTATCTTAAGCACCTCGTCTTCGCTGTTTTTTTCCTTGAACATCGATATGAGCTCATCCATGTGCTCTTCTATGAAGCGCGTGGAAAATTCTCCGGCTATGAATCCGGGATGCCTGATTATGCTCAGAAGCAGCGGCTGCAGCGTCTTTATGCCTTCGACCCTGAGGTTCCCGCCTAAAGAGCGGTCCATGACCCTTATGGCATCCGCCCTGTCGGCGCCCGCCGTCATCAGGAGCATGAACAGGGAATCATAATACGGGGGGATGTCCGCACCTTCGTAAACGCCTGTTGCGACCCTGACATTAGGTCCCATAGGCACCTGAAGACGGGTGATAGTTCCGAAGGAAGGGCTGAAATTTTTGGGGTCTTCCGCATTAAGGCGGACTTCCAGTGCCCACCGGTTCGGATGTATGTCCGACTGTCCGAAAGGCAGTTTCCTGCCCATTGCCACGTCCAGCATGATTCCGACGATGTCAAGGCCGGTTATCAGTTCGGTGATGCCGTGCTCCACCTGCAGGCGGGTGTTAACCTCAAGGAAATAAAACTTCCTTGTCGAGGAATCAAAAAGGAACTCGACCGTCCCTGCCGAGGTGTAGCCTATCTCCTTCAGCAGGCGGACTGCCGTAGAACATATCTCCTGACGGAGGTCTTTATCCAGAGTCGGGGACGGCGCCTCCTCGATTATCTTCTGGTTCCGTCTCTGGATGGTGCATTCCCTTTCGTAAAGATGAACCACATTGCCGTATTCGTCCGCAACGGCCTGAACCTCTATATGCCTGCCGTTCTCTATATATTTTTCAACCAGCATGGTCTCGTCTCCAAAGGCCTTTCTTGCCTCGGAACGCGCCTGCGCTAAGGCCTGAGCCAGTTCCCCGCCGCCTTCCACCTTTACCATGCCCCTGCCGCCGCCGCCTGCCGCCGCCTTGATCATGATGGGGAAGCTCACGCCCTCGTCCTTCATCCATTTTTTTATCTGCTCGATATCTGTGACACTACTGATGCCGGGGATGGTAGGGACGTTGGCCTTCTGTGCGAGCACCTTGGCCTGTATTTTGTCCCCCATCGTTCTGATGACATCAGGGGAAGGCCCTATCCATGTCAGCCCTGCGTCCATCACCCTCTGGGCGAATTCCGCGTTCTCCGCAAGAAAGCCCCATCCGGGATGTACGGCATCGGCCTTGCTCTGGAATGCGGCGTGTATCATCTTATCCATATTAAGGTATGACTCTATCGGCGGCGCCTCGCCTATGTGCACCGCTGCGTCTGCCATGAACACATGGTGGGCGAGCCTGTCAGGGGTGCTGTAAACAGCGGTCGTGGGAATCATCCTGTCCCTGCACGTATGCATTATTCTTACTGCCGGGACGCCGCGGTTTGCAACCAATATTTTCTTTATAGTCTTTTTCATATAAAACAGCCCTTCTTTTAGTCGCCTTGAATTATTTTTTAGTAAACATCAGACACTTTGTCAAGCGCTTCAGCTGCCGATAGACACAGACTCAGCTACTCCCTTTTATAGCCCTAAAATAGCTGGAATATGGAGATTTTGTCAAGCCGATTCCTGTCTTTGACTATTGGATATGCCGGTTTTTTTGAGGCTCCCTGTGCCGCCCCCCCTTGATTCCGGGGCTGTTTATACGTAAACTTACCCCATGCTCGGCCCTCTTTTTGACCCTGCCTCAATAGCCGTCTTCGGGGCATCCAACGACCCCAAAAAGGTCGGGCATGCAGTTATGAGCAACCTTCTCGGCTTCGGCTACAGGGGCAGGCTATATCCTGTAAACCCTAACTCCCCGGAGATACTCGGGCTTAAGGCCTATCCCACTGCCTCGGCAGCGGGCGCCGGAATAGACCTTGCGGTAATCGCAATCCCGGCAAGGAGCGTCCCTGACGCCCTCCTTGACTGCGCATCAGCCGGCGTTAAGGCCGCAGTAGTAATAAGCGCGGGGTTTAAGGAGGCTGGGCCGGAGGGCGTAAGGCTTGAGGCGGAGGTAAGAAGGATAGGGCGGGAGCACGGGGTGAGGATTCTGGGCCCAAACTGCCTCGGCATCATAAACACTGCAAACGGCATGAACGCCACGTTTGCGGCCGGGATGCTTCCTCCGGGCAGGACGGCTTTTTTCTCGCAGTCCGGCGCCCTCGGAATCGCAATACTTGACTGGGCCATAGGCAACAACATCGGGTTTTCCAAGTTCATAAGCCTCGGCAACAAAAGCGACCTTTCGGAGATAGACTTCATAGAGTATTTCATCGAAGACCCTGAGACCGACATCATACTGGGGTATGTGGAAGACGTGGTGGACGGAAGAAGGTTCCTTGATGCCGCCAAAAGGGCGACTAAGACAAAGCCGGTAGTAATTCTTAAATCCGGCGGAACCGCGGCAGGCGCAAGGGCGGCCTCCTCGCACACCGGCGCTCTGGCAGGCTCCGAGGCTGCATTCAATGCGGCCTTCAAACAAACAGGGGTGATAAGGGCTGCCGATATAGAGGAACTCTTTGACACGGCGCTTGCGTTTTCATCCGGGAAACTGCCTGAAGGCGACAGACTCCTCATAATCACAAATGCGGGAGGCCCGGGTATAATAGCCGCCGATGCCGCAGAGAGGCTCGGCCTCAGGCTGCCCATGATGTCAAAAGACTCTATTGACGCGCTTCTTAAGAGCCTGCCCCCTAACGCCTCGCTCTATAACCCGGTTGACATAATCGGGGACGCAACACACGAGCGCTATGCCTCGGTGCTTGAAAGGGCGGTCTCAGACCCTAATGTGGACGGTGTAGTGGTGATACTTACGCCTCAGGCAATGATAGATGTCGGAATGACCGCAGAGACGGTGATACATGCCTCCAAAGGCACTTCAAAGCCGGTGATAACCTCTTTTATGGGTGAAAAAAGGGTGAGGGAGGCAATAGACAGGCTTAAGGAGGCCTCGATATACAATTTCCCCTATCCCGAAAGGGCGGTAAAGGCGTTTAAAAGGCTCAGCGATTTTAAGGCATGGAAAGACGCCGCCCCTGAGCGGTTCAGGCATTATCCTGCGGACAGGGAGGCTGTAAGGGGCATAATCCAGAGGCATGTTGATGCCGGAAGGCTCCAGATGGCTGAAGCAGAGGCGGTCGGGGTCCTCTCCATTTACGGCTTCAGGTTTCCTCAAAGGATGCTTTCAAAGACCTCCAAGGAGGCTGCTGAAGCCGCCTCAAAGTTGGGCTTTCCGGTTGTGATGAAGATCTCCTCCCCGGACATACTTCACAAGACCGATATCGGAGGGGTGAGGCTTAACATCAGAACCAAAAGAGAGGCTGAGGACGCCTTCACGGAGATAACGTCCAATGCAAGGAGGCTCATGCCAGATGCCTTTATAGAAGGGGTTCTGCTCTACGAGATGGTCAGGCCCGGCAAAGAGGTGATACTCGGACTTACCTATGACAGGACGTTTGGGCACATGGTCATGTTCGGCCTCGGCGGGATATACGTCGAGGTCTTAAAGGACGTTTCCTTCAGGATAGCGCCTGTGTCGGAAAAAGATGCGTTTGCCATGGTCCATGAGGTAAAGGCCTCCGCCCTTCTGAAGGGCGCAAGAGGGGAAAGGCCGGTTGATATAGGATTGATAGTTGACGGCATTCTGAGGCTTTCGTCAATGGCAACCGATTTCCCTCTGATAAGGGAGCTTGACATAAACCCGCTCGTCGTAAGCGAAAAGGAGGCCGTTGCGCTTGATGCAAGGATTATCCTCGGGGTTGCGAACCCGGCGGCAGGGGTTACGAATCCTTCCGAAGGAGGCGCGGCGTCATAAGGGCTTTGAGCAGGTGAATTTTAAAAATAAAAGGGGGCGAAATAGCCCCGGGGAGGAATTATGATTCCGGTATTCATAGCGTCAAACAGGGGGTATGCGGGCAAGACTTTTATGAGTTTGGGCCTCGGCCTCATGCTGATGGCAGAGGGCTATAAGGTCGGCTATATGAAGCCCATAGGCAGGATGCCCATAAAGAAGGGTAGGAAGGTTTTCGATGCCGATGCCGTGTTCATGAAGGAGGCGCTTTCCCTGACAGACCCCCTTAATGTCATTTCCCCCCTTGTCCTGAGTTATGAGACCCAAAGCCTGATGCTTGAGGGCAAGATACTGGAGGCAAAAAAACAGGTGATGGAGGCATTCAGGGCCGCAAGTAAAAACAAGGACTTCGTTATCATAGAAGGGGCTGGAGACCTCTTTGAAGGTTCGGCGCTGAACATCGGCGCGCTTGACCTCATACCGGCGATGAAGGCCCGCGTCCTTATGATAGAGCCGTGGAGCGGCGACGTCTCTTCTGATTCGCTCTTCGGGGGCATGAGGCTCATAGGGAAGAACTTTGCAGGTGCGGTCATAAACAAAGTCCCCGCAGGCCTGCATGAGCAGGTGCGCGACGGCGTTAAGCCGTTTGCGGAGAAAAAAGGGGTTAAGATATTCGGCGTGCTTAAGAAGGACAGCCTGCTTGAGTCTGTAACGGTGAGGCAGCTTAACGAGGTTCTCGGGGGCAAGGTGCTCTGCTCTGCCGGCAGGCTCGATGAGTTCGTCGAGAACTTCTCGATAGGCGCGATGGATGTGGACAGCGCGCTCAATTATTTCAGGAAAACCCCGAACAAGGCAGTAATCACCGGTGCGCACCGCTCGGACATACAGCTTGCCGCGATGGAGACCTCAACAAAGTGCATAATCCTCACAGGAGGACTGTACACCAACGATGTGGTCATAGGCAGGGCCGAGTCCAAGGGCATACCCCTGATATCCGTGGCTGATGATACCTTCGGCGCCATCAGCAGGATAGAAGCCTTTGTGGGAAAATCCGGGATAAGCGGCAAGGGCAAGGCGGCAAGGGCAAAGGAGATTATCGGCGAGGGGTTTGACATGAAGAGGTTTTTAAAGGCCGTCGCCCTGCTGAGGTAACTGGAAAAGTAGACACCAAAGATTGGGTAAAATCAATTTCAAAAACATATTGACAGGAAAGATGTGGCTGCTTAATATAACGGCAGTGGTAACAAATGACTGTCTCTCAAGATAATGGGTACATCAGCAAGCATCTCATCCACTGGACGGGAAAAGGTGGCGAGGAGGAGGGCGCAGATACCCTATCGAAAATCGCTTCTTCTTGCAGGCTTCTGCTCTCCTATAACCGATTACATATTTTTGACCTCTATCACGAAATTCACGAGAAAATGGTATGTTTCACTGATGTGCCGCTGGGTCATTCAGTCAAACATTGCAGGCACTATGGAAAATTCGGTGTTGCCTTCCATAAATTAAAATTAATGAACGTTGGCGCACAGCCTGTATTCTATGCCAGCCATCCCTGTAAGGGCGATCTAAATGTGATTTTTAAATTTCTTCAAAAAGAGCAAGTCGGACAAGCGACGATAGATGTGAAATTATATCAAGCCCTGCACCGTCACTTCTATTTTATTAAGCAGTTTTCCGAGGGCCGCGCAGATGGAGAGGATACTTTTTATTACGAACGGGAATGGCGACTTGGTGAGCAAACGCTCATCCCCGCAGAAAAATTAAATCGGCCGAATCCTAAATGGCAAGCCAGACAAGAAGGTTACCCTCCTTATAGTGGCCGCTTAGAAACGGACGGGAAAGAAAAATTCTTTGGGTTTGACAAAGATAATGTCGCTTTTCTTGTAGCGCCGCGAAATTGGAGAGATAAAATAGATAATCCCCATGAATTCCCCGTGTTTTGTTACGAAGATATTATGGCGGCAGATGATGCGGAACTATAAATGCATTGAATGCGGCTCAGTTTTTGAGGGCATTGCCGGCGGCATGTTGTTATGTCCCACTTGCGGCGGTCATTTGGATGAGGGTTCTTTTTTAAAAGTTAACAAGGCGGAGAGTGAATCATCGGAATATCGAGGCATTTTTAATAAACAAACCGATGAGTCTGATTCTTTGCCTCCCGAAGCGCCGACTGAACACCCTTGGTACATCCAACAAATAAAAAACAATCCTCCGCTAAAAAACAGTCCTCCGCGTCCGTGGGTGCGGTTTTGGGCAAGACTGTTGGATTTAATTATATTGGGATTGTTAACCGGCCTTATATTCGTCCTCGTATTCCCAAAGTGGTCTGGAGATATTTTAGGAAGAAAATACGGCGAGGACGTTTTTTCTTTATTAATACTCCCTTTCGTGTTTGTTGTTGAGGCGTTCGTAATTTCAATTTTCGGGAATACGCCTGCAAAAGCAATTTTAAGGATAAAAATATTCAATGAACGCGGTAGGGACTTATCTTTTACAGAAGCACTAAAAAGAGGCATTTATATATATTTTGCCGGATTGGTAGCGGGCTTGCCGATACCAATTATCCCTCAGTTGGTAGCATATATAAAGCTTAAAAGACATGGCAAAACGGCATGGGATAAAAGGTTTAATTTTACCGTTACTCATTCTCATATCGGTGGCATTAGAGTAAGCGCAGTAATAATTCTCTATATTTGCATTATTTGCATTGCTGTTTTTGAAGGGTACAGCGATAGGATGAATATGCCAAAAGAAAATCAACAAAAACCTATTTCTAAAAGGGACGCCATAATGCCCGACATATACGAGCAAGAAGCAGATAGAATATACAACGACATGTTCCCGCCAGATACAAATGACGACCTTGAGACCCCGCCAGCCCCAACTGTTTACAGAAGCACGACTGCTGAGGAAAGAAGCGCAGTAGCAGATAAAATATACAACGACATGTTCGGCAGGAAGATGCCGAAAAACCCTCTCCAAGTTACTGTCCAGATGTCGGATGAAGTTAAAAAAACGTGGACAGGCGCAATTCTTTTATTGCAGGATAAATTTGAACAAAGCGAAAAACATGTGGCCGTAAAGTTGCATAGCGACTACTTAATAGGAAATGGCGATACTGCTTTGCAGATTATGCTTGGTGACTTTCTCCCGGATTTCTCTATAAATGGTGCTACAATTACTTCTGCATCGAATGAACCAAATAATCCTGCAATCAGAGTTGTAGTAATTGAGAATGGTCGAGAAATTTATAAGGGATGGCTTTATTCTAAATTTCCCAAGATACATCCGATTCAACATGAGAGATATTCAATTACTTTATTGCAAGGCATTCGTAGCTCCGAATAGATGGAGAACCGAAATAATGAATTTTTACTCCGTATGGTTTATAATTCATAACGATGCATCCTAAGGTGCTTGCATTTGTGCTCGCGGGCGGCAAGGGCGAGAGGCTCTTTCCTCTTACCACTATGCGTTCAAAACCCTCGGTGCCGTTCGGCGGCAGATACAGGATAGTGGACTTCGTCCTGAGCAACCTCGTCAATTCCCACATATATTCCATATACCTGCTTGTGCAGTATAAATCCCAGTCCCTCATAGAGCACGTCAGGCAGAACTGGGTGCTGCCCCCCCTGGTAAAAGACCATTTCATCGCCCTTGTGCCGCCCCAAATGCGCATGGGGCCTGAGTGGTTTCAGGGGACTGCTGATGCCGTGCTGCAGAACGTAAACCTCATACTGCAGCAGGACCCCGAGCTGGTCATAGTTTTCGGAGCGGACCACATCTACAGGATGGACATCCGGCAGATGATAGACTTCCATATCGAGCGCAAGGCAGACGTCACTATTGCCGCGCGTCCTGTGCCCCTTAAGGAGGCGTCGGCATTCGGGGTTATAGCCATAGACGGCGAAAACAGGATTATAGAGTTTCAGGAAAAGCCGAAGAGGCCTTCCCCGATGCCTACGAACCCCAAGCGGGCGTATGTCTCCATGGGCAATTACATATTTTCCAAGGGTGTGCTCGTGAACGCGCTCGCCCGCGCTCAGGGGAAAAAGCAGCACGATTTCGGCGCCCATATCCTGCCCGGGCTCGTTGACACCGGAAAGCTCTTTGCCTATGATTTTGCCACTAACATCGTCCCCGGGGTCATGCCCTACGAGGAAGCAGGATACTGGCGCGACGTGGGCACCATAGATGCGTTCTTCCGCGCCCACATGGACATGCTCGGCGCAGAGCCTGTCTTTGAGCTCAACAACAGGCAGTGGCCCATACTTTCGGGGAGTTACGGGGGGCCTTCGGCAAAAATACTGAGGGGTGACATAAAAAACAGCATGGTTGCCGAGGGGTGCGTCATACACAGGGCCAAAATCAGAAACTCCGTAATCAGGCCGAACGTGGTCGTGGAGGACGGCGTGAGCATAGAGGACTCTATCGTGATGGACGGCGTGGTGCTTAAGAAAAACTGCAGGCTAAAAAGGGTCATAATAGACAAGCTCAACATTATAGGGGAGGGCGAGGAGATAGGGTTTGACCCTGCCCGCGACCGCTTCAGGTGCCACATAGACGCCTCAGGCATAGCCATACTTCCCAGAGGCGGAAGAAAGATGAGGGCCAAGGAATCTTTTTGACGGACTTACGGCCCGAGCTCATAGACGCCCTGTCGGAGCTTTCAGGCATAATACCGGAGTATTACGACATATGGGGCAAAAGGCATGCCTCGTCTTTGGAGACAAAGGCCGCCATCCTTCGCGCAATGGGCGTTGAAATTTCAGAGTCCGGCCTCGATGAGATGAGGTCAAGGCCGTGGGGCAGGTTTATCAGGCCTGTGACAGTGGTCTCGGTCAACTCCCCTTCCGTGGTCATCCCGCTCTATTTTCAGCTTGAGGAGGGCCGCGAAAAAGAGGTCTCAGTTACATGGTCTTTGGAGGACGAAGAGGGCGGCATGAAGCAAGGCTCTCTAAAAGGCGTAAGTCCCTCGGATACTAATCTTATAAGTGGACTCAGATATGTCCGTGCGGACATATCTCTTGAGGGGCAATGGGATATAGGCTATTACCGTCTGGATGTAAGGTGCAAGACTCCCCACGCCGAGCACAGCGGCAGGATGAGGCTCATAATCGCCCCTGATGCGTGCTATGTCCCCCCCGGCGGCTTCCGCACATGGGGGGTTACGGTGAACCTCTATGCCGTCCGCTCAAAAAACAACTGGGGCATAGGGGACCTTACGGACCTCTCTACTTTGGTCAAGGGCATAGCAGGCATGGGCGGCGGTTTTGCCGGGATTAATCCCCTGCATGCCATCCCGAACAAGAGGCCGTACGGGATAAGCCCCTACTCTCCGATAAGCAGGCTCTATGGCAATTTCATATATATAGACATAGAAGGCGTCCCCGAGTTTAAGGAGACGGCAATGAGCAGGTCTAAGAAGCTTGCCCGCGAACTTGCGGCCATTCGTAAAGGCAGTCTCGTGGACTATGAGGCCGTTGCCTCGGTTAAGGAGAAGGCCCTCAGTGCCTGTTTTTCCGCTTTCTATAAGAACCACTATGAAACCGGCACGCAAAGAGGGCTTGAATTCAAAGAATATATTACTGAAGAAGGCAGCCCCCTTGAGTCGTTTGCGCTTTTCATGGCCATAGCAAAAAAGCACTCCGGGACATACGACTTCAGGCAGTGGCCTAAGGGCTTCCGGTCCCCTTTAAGCCCGGATACCCTTAAGTTTAAGCAAAGACACTGGGAAGAGGTTCTCTATTACATGTATGTCCAGTGGCTTATAGACAACGGGCTTAGGGAGGCATCGGGCATCGCCTCCGAAGAGGGCATGGCCGTGGGGATTTATCAGGACCTTGCCGTGGGCACGATAAAAGGCGGCTCTGAGGCATGGACATTTCCCGGGGCCTTTGCGCCGGATGCGGGAGTGGGCGCTCCACCTGATGCGTTTAACCCCAACGGGCAGGACTGGGGGGTCATGGCCCCCATACCAGAGAAGCTCATGGAGGCAGGCTATGAGCCTCTCATTCAGACCATAAGGAAGAACCTGAGCCGTTCCCGCGCCCTGAGGATTGACCATGCACTGGGGCTTTTCAGGCTCTTCTGGATACCGGAGGGCATGAAGCCCCAAGACGGGGCATATGTTGCATATCCCCATGAGGACATTTTAAGGATAATCGCTCTTGAGAGCGTAAGGCAGAGGGCTATAATCGTAGCCGAGGACTTAGGCACCATAACCGATGAGGCACGAGAGGCCCTAAGGAGGTTCCGCATGCTCTCCTACAGGCTCTTTTATTTTGAGCGCAACTGGCCTCAAAGGGATTTCATTGCGCCCGGTGACTACCCTGAGCTTTCGCTCTCTGCCGTCACCACCCACGACCTGCCCACGCTTTACGGCTACTGGGCCGGCAGGGACATAGAGTTAAAGGATGCCCTTGGGCTTTATTCCGGAGAGGGGTTCAGGCAAAGGGATGCGGAAGAGAGAAATGCGGACAGGGCGCTTATGCTCGATGCCCTCAGCGGGTTTTTGCCTGAGGGCTTCCCTCGGGATGTTGAGTCCGTCCCTGAAATGACGCCGGAGATGTGCCTTGCCGTCTACGGGTTTCTTGCGGCCACGCCTTCGGCGCTTGTGGCAGTAAGCCTTGACGACATGCTTGGGGTTATGGAGCAGCCGAACATGCCCGGCACCGTGGATGCGCCGAACTGGTCCAGAAGACTCCCGCTTGAGGTCAATGAAATTTTAAACGACGACAGGCTCTCAAGCCTTGCCGCAATGTTTAAGGAGTCTTCTTTGTTTCCTTCCTCTTAATCTGCGTCCAAACAGCCCGGCTGCAAGGAACACAAGCCCGAAGCCCAAGAACGGGTATTTCACCCCGTAGACCACCGGTGTAAGCGCAAGCCTTGCGGCAGTCCTCAGGCCGTCGTGCCTTGCTATAAGGTCGGCTATCGGCGGGGAAGTCCTGTAATAGAATGCAACCATAGCCCTGCCCGGTGCGTTTGTAAGCATGTATCTGTCCCTGAAGTCCCTCAGCACCTTGACGTGCGGGTCTAAGTAGCTTCCGTATGCGGCAGTGGCTATGAAGCAGGGCCCGCTTTCGCTTGCCGGGGCCGCTGCGGTTGTCGTAGTAGTAGTGGCGCCTGCGGCTATCGTTATTGAGAGGAGTCTGGTTGCGGTTTTACTGTTGTTGTCCGTAACCTTTATTATGAAATCATATGTGCCTGCGGCAGAAGGCGTGCCGCTTATCAGGCCGGTGTTTGCATTGTGGGACAGGCCGGTAGGCAAAACTCCCGATACTATTGACCATGTATACGGCTTTGTTCCGCCGGTTGCCGTAAGTGTGGTGCTGTAAGAGGTGTTCAGTGAGCCGTCCGGAAGAGTAGTTATCGTTATCTGGAGGTCGGATATGTTTATGGAGAGGCTTCTTGAGGCTGTCCTTCCGGCGGCATCTGTAACCTGAACGGAAATATCAAAGCTTCCGCTCAGTGTGGGTGTGCCGTATACAGCGCCTGTTGCGGGATTAACGAGGCTCAGGCCTGGGGGAAGGCCGGATACCACCCACGTATACGGCTTTGTGCCGCCTGCTGCTGAAAGCGTGGCGTTATATATAGCGCCGAGCGAACCGTCAGCCATGGAAGTGGATGTAACCTGAAGGTCGGATATGGTTATCGAGAGAGTCTTTGTCGCAGTCTTTCCGTTATAATCGGTTATTTTTACAACAAAATTGTAAATGCCGGAGGACGTGGGCGTGCCGCTTATCAGGCCGGTGTTGGAGTTAAGCGTAAGCCCCGTAGGCGGAGCACCGGCTATTATCGTCCAGATGTAGGGAACCCTTCCGCCCGAGGCGGCAAGTGTGATGCTGTAGGAGGTGTTAAGCGAGCCGTCGGCAAGCGCTGCTGTTGTGATGCTCAGGGCATCCGAAACCAGGATGCTTAATGCCCTTGAGGCGGTTGCGCCTATGGCGTCCGTCACCGCGGCTGTAAAGCTGTAAGCGCCGGAGGCCGACGGCGTTCCGGTTAGTTGTCCGGTGGTGTTGTCAAAGCTAATGCCGTTGGGAAGCGAGCCGGAGGTAATCGTCCATACAAGAGGTCTGGTGCCGCCGGAGTTTGTGAGCGTGTCGTTATATACATCTCCTATCACGCCTGCAGAAAGGCTTGTCGTTGTTATGTAAGGGGCGGGGTTGATGCTGATTGTGAACGCCTTTACAGCGGATGTGCCGCTTGCATCAACACGAACAGTGAATGTGTAACTGCCGGATGATGTGGGAGTGCCGGTGATTGTCGTTGTGAACGCCGTGGATGAGGTGTTTAATGTAAGCCCGGGCGGAAGCAAGCCGGTTGTCACGCTCCATGCATAAGGCGCCGCGCCGCCTACTGCGGCAATGGTATTGCTGAAGCCCGGCTGATTGACTGTCCATTCGGGAAATGTCGAGGTCGTGATGCTTATTGGTGCGGAGGAGACGATGAGGGTCAGGTCTTTGGACACGATCTGCGGGGCCGAACTGTCGGTAACCGTAACCGTTAATGTGTAAGTGTCTGCTGTTGAAGGGGCGCCGTATATCTCTCCTGTTGTAGCGTTAATCAGCAGGCCCGTGGGCAGGCCGGATGCGGTCCATGTAAACGGCGACTTCCCGCCCGATGCGCTGAGCGTATAGCCGTAGGCATTGCTGATTAGGGCGTCCGGTAGGCTCGCGGTCGTGATGCTCAGCACGTCTACGCCCTGGCCTTTTACAAGGAAGCTCTTTATCGGCGCGTCAAGGTCGTCTGAGACTATGGTGACGTATTTGGAGTATGTGCCTGTCGTTTGCGGCGCAAAACGGAGGGTAATCTGTCTTGATGCGCCCGGGGTGAGGGTGAAGGCAGACGGGGTGCCCGGCATCGAGAAAGGGGAATCCACGGTTATTGATGTGATTGAGAGGTCCGCGTTCCCGGTGTTGCCCACGGTGAAGGCGGCGTCTGCTCCTATGCCGGTAATCGCGGTCATGTTTGAAAGAAGAGGCGGCACGGTCACTCTCAGGTCTGGACTAATGCCTACGCCGCTGAAATATATGTTCGTCTTTCCGCCGTTTGAGTCTATGGTTATGTTTCCGTTGTAGCTGCCTGTTACAGGCGGCGAGAAATGCACGGACATCTCGTAATATGTGCCCGGGTTGATGGTCACGGGAATGGGAGTCGTGATGTTAAAGGGCTTTGTGATGTCCGTGATACTGCTCACATTGACTGTGGCGCTGGTTGTAGTTGTAATGGAGGCTATGGTAAGGGGCGCATTGCCCTTGTTATATATCTTAAAGGAATTCGTCTGGGCCTGAGGAACCTTCACTCCGCCGAAATCCATGGCCTGATTGTAAAGAGGCGTGCCTCCGCTGTCGGTTATCAGTAGCTGCGGCGCGACGGAGTACTCCCATAGCTGGCCGAAGATGTCAGCATTCTGGTCCTGCCTGCCGTCCTTCCATGCGATGAGGAACCTCCTTACGTCGTTGTCCCCGAAGGCGACCGCCGGGGCAATCTGGTTTGAGGAGTTTACCGTTACGGTGAAATTGCCTCCCGAAAGCTGGCCCTGCGGGTCTATGAACTGGCCGAAGATGTCCATGTTGGAGACGTTGACTTCTGTGTTCCGTGCGTCTTCCCATACGACCAGATATCTTTGGTTTACGCTGTCGTAAGCCGCCTTTGGCGCGGTCTGGTCGTACTGCTCCTTGGAGACGACTATCTGGCTTCCGTAGGGCTGGTAGTTCTCAAGGTCTATGAGCTGCCCGTATATGTCCTTGCCGGTGACTGTTGCCTGAGTCTCCCATGAAACTAACAGTCTCTTTTTATATATGTCGAACGCGGCAGTCGGGCTGTGCGACGGGGTGCCTGAACTCACCGCGAAGTCGGTGCATACGTTGAAAGCATTTATCCTGACATATATCTTCTGAATACTGTCACTGTCGGTTGTCGTATAAGTTGCAGTCGTTACACCCCATGGAGACCATACCCAGAGCGTTTTATCAAAACTCCTTGACCATGTCTTGCTCATCGTAACGACACTGCTTCTGCCGGACCAGATGAGATACGGCGCGCCGTCTATCGGGTTATAGGTAATTACGGGATAACTTTCGCTATTCATAACGCGCATCTTCGCGCTTACCGTAAGGCTTTCGGATGTGCTTGAGCAGGCTTCGCTTTCGCTCAACGGTTCGATATAAGTAACCCTGCTGTAGTAGTCAATAGCAGAGTCAACAGGCGAGCCGTCTAAGTCTGCATCTGCTCCGTCCGTAGCGTTTGCGAAATCCACATCCCTGTAATTGACCATCCCGGAGTCGGCGACCGTAGGTGAAGGATACGAGAAGTAAAAGATGTTTTTGTCGCCGGTCGTGTCTTCCTTTATGGGAGGGACAAAAAGCGGGTTAAAGTCGTTGAGGTTGTCATTGCCGAAATCCTGCGAACAGACCTTGCTTGAGACATCGGCCCTGTTATAAAAATAAGTACTGTCCCTGTTGGTGCTGTCAAGCCACGCAACCATGAACTTGCCTGTGATATCGTTGAACGCCACTGACGGGGATTGCTCGGACGCGTAGATCTTTTTTGCGGTGCTGACGGTAATGCTGTTCCAAATTCCGGGTATGTAGTTTGCCCCGTTGTCTATATAGATGAGCGCATCTGGGGGTTCTATACCGATGGTCGAATTTGCGGCCTCTGTGGTGTTCATCGTGCTTTGAGAGACGAGGAAATCCGAATTGAGGGGGGTCCCTGTGCCGTCTATGAACCTGCCGTATATCCTGCCTGCGCCTGTGCGTGTATCCGTCCAAACGGCAAGATACCTGTTGTTGAACTTGTCGTAGGCGACCTTGGGCTGGAGGGCGCTGCTGTTCGGCCCGACGGAGTTAGATATCTTAAAAGAAGCTCCTGAAACCGAATTCGTAATGCCGC
Source organism: Thermodesulfovibrionales bacterium (assembly GCA_030682405.1). Classification (GTDB taxonomy): domain Bacteria; phylum Nitrospirota; class Thermodesulfovibrionia; order Thermodesulfovibrionales; family JdFR-86; genus JAUXOF01. The sequence goes on along the minus strand of JAUXOF010000008.1, from coordinate 7,048 downwards.
TGACGAGCACCCCGTAGATGTCGGTTCCGTTTTTTATGCCCATGTTGCGCGCATCGGACCAGACCGTGAGATAGAGGTTGTTTTTGGTGTCGTATGCCGTATCCGGCTGGGACTGGTCGTCGGGAGATGTGTCTATGGGCAGGTCGTTAGCAAGCACCTTGGAGGCCGCCTCTATGCGCCCGAAGCCGTCAGCGCCGGACTGTGCGGACAGCCCTGTATCCTGAGAGCCGCATGCAAAAGTAAACGCGGCAAGGCTGATTATTAAAAGAACCCATAGCAAGGATTTCAAGCAGGTTTTCATTGTCCCCTCCGTTTTAAGAAAGTTAAGCGCCTTAAATTACCCTATTCAACTGCCGCCCTATCGCTTTTTACGATTACCGGGGTTATGAATATCATAAGCTCCTTGGTCGGAGTTGATGTGCTTTTTGTCTTAAAGAGCCAGCCGATTATCGGGATTTTGCTCAGGTAAGGAACCCCCTGCGTACTCTCGGTTTCCGAGCGGGTGTAAATGCCGCCCAAGACCAGAGTCTCTCCGTCCTTGACGAGCGCCTGCGTGGTTACGCTCTGGGTGTTTATTCCGGTTGCGCCTCCGACGGACACAGGTGTGTCGTTATTGGCCTGAACCGTAATCTCAATGTAGTTTCTCTTAATCGTGGGGGTTACGGTGAGGCTCAGGTTTGCGTTTTTGAACTCAGTGGTGGAGCCTGCGGCGGTTGTCGTCTGCACCGGTATCTGCACGCCCTGCTGTATGCTTGCCGATTTTTTATTTATCGTGAGGATTTTCGGGTTTGAGAGCTTCTTTATCTTCATAACGGTCTCCAGAGCCTCAAGCGAGAGGTTCACCATCTTGGTGGCCGCCGTGCCGACAGTCATGGCGAGCACCCCGCCGGGGCCGGTCGCGGTTGTAGTAGGCGAATTGACTGAAAACTGCCCCTTTACGGTGTCGCCCACCCCTGCTATCTTTGAGCCGTCGGCAGAGCCTGTCCACCTGATGCCGAGGCTCTGGGCATAGTCCGTGCTCACCTCCACGATTTTTGCCTCTATCATCACCTGAGGCACAGGGGTGTTCAGTATCTTTATGTATTCTAAAATCTCCTCAATCTTCTCCGCCACGTCTCTTACGATGAGGGTGTTTTCCCCGCGGTGTACTTCAACGCTGCCTCTCGGGCTTAGGCGCTTTCCGTTTTCTATGGAGGTTTTTATATCCCCTGCCTCGGCGTATTCAAGGGGTATGACCTCCTCAACCAGAGGCTCTTCCCTCTGCGTGGCCTCTTTGAGCCTTTTTGCCTCCTCTTTTCTCTTTGTGAATGTGCCTGAAGGCGCGATGCTCAGGATGTTGCCTTCCATGGATTTCTCAAGGTTGAACGTCTCAAGCACTATGGCAAGGGCCTGCTCCCACGGGACATTCAGGAGTTTTATCGTGATTTTTCCGCTGACCTGAGGGTGTATCACAGTGTTGTACCCGCTTACGTCGCCAAGTAGCCTGAATATGGGTATTATGTCCGCGGTCTGGAAATCAAGGGATATGAGCTTTTCCGTTATCTTGACCACAGGCGCCGCCTTCGGCTCCAAGACCGGGGTAGGGGCTGCCTCCGCTTTCTCTGCCGCGGCCATGGTTTCGGGCTTAAAGCCCACGGGGATTTCCGCGACCCTGAAGGCTATCACCATGGAGTCGCCCTCAATCCGCGTTTTGAAGTCGTTTTTTTCCGTCAGGTCAACTACGATGCGCGCCTTGTCCTTATGCAAGCCGTACCTCATGGCCTTGACCGGCGATACCACGGCCTCAGGCAGGGCTGCCGCCATCGAGACACCGGGGATATCTACCACGATTTTATTGCCGAGGGTAAAGACATTCGGCTTCATTGCGCCGTCGGCTTTGATTATTAGGTTCAGGTAGCCGTTTTTGTAGCCGAATGTTACGTTTTTTATTTCCTTTGCAGGGGGGAGGGCAATGGCCGGGAACTCTTCGGAAGTCTCTACCGCTTCTTCCATCGCCTGCGTCTCCACGGCTGCCTGTCCGGCTGCCGGTTCTTCCGCCCTCTTTCTGGCGGGCGCTGCGGTTTTTATCTCCTTTATGTTCAGGGTAAGCGTGTTATTGGTGTATTTCGGCTCTATGTCGTTTGGCGCATCAAGGAGTATTTCTATCTTTGAGGCTGGCGAGGGCGCGCTTATGGTTGAGACTTTTATCTCGGATATCCCTTTTTTGCCGGGGACGATTCTGTCGCTTAAGCTGCCTATGCCCACACCCGGAAGTTCAACCACCACGAGATAGGGGTCGGAAGGCTTATACACGGTATACGTAAACGGACTGCTTGCTTTTATCTCCACGGAATTGTCCGTAACGTCAATGGCAGTAAGGGTTGCCGTATATTCCTGCCCGAGTGCGGCCTGCCCCGCAACGAGGGTTAATAGTAAAATTAAAAGGGCAATAGCTGTTATTTTTTTCTTCATTTTTCCTCCTCCTTACGGAGTTTTAATGTAGTATCTTTGGCTGTGGTTTTTCCCTTGTAGTCTTTCACGAATTCCCTGATGATTACGCTGTCAGGCAGGATTTGTATGACCTTTCCCTCGTTGATGCCCGCCCTCAACCCTTTTTTCAGGGTGTAGTATTTTCCGTCGGGAAGGCCCACGAGCGCATGGCTTTCGGCCTTTGCCCATATTATGGCTATGAGGTTGAACTGGCTTACGTCGTAGTCTTCTGTCGGAGGCGTGAACTCGCCCGGCCTGCCCCTTCTTGTTTCGACTTCTCTTGACGCAGTTATGATGGAAAGGAGGGGGTCGCGCCTGCCGGAGGGATTATATATGTATACCTCTTTTTCCACCTTTCCCTCCCCGGCTGCGGCATTCTGAACTGCGGACTGGGCTGCGGCATTTTGCACTGCGGGCTGGGGCTGCGCCTCAGGCCGAACCGGCTCCCTCTCTTGCGCATAAGAATCCATTGAGAGGAGCGATGCCCCGAGGACGACGGCAAGGGTTGCTGTCCGCAGTTTCATTGTGCAATCCCTCCCTGTGAGACGGCAGTGAACGTAAGGGCGGAGAAAGTGATGCCCAGCATGGCCTCGTTCCCTTTGGGCTGGGGGCCTGAAAGCCTGATATTGGTTATGTTTACTATCCTGTCGAGCCTTGTGAGGCTGCTGAAGAAAGCGCCGAGGCGGTGATAGCTCCCCTTCATATCCACTGAGACCGGCACCTCATAGACTATCCCGCTGGAGTGGCTTACGCGGGGCGAGGGCTTCCATGTTAATATCTCAAGCCCCGCCCTTATTCCGAGGTCTGATACCTGGCTCAGGAGTACGGATATCTCCTTTTCCTCGGGAAGCTGCTTTTCGAGTTCCTGAAGCCTCTCCTTAAGCTTCTGGTTTTCGGCCTTAAGCTCATAAAGCCTGTCGGCCATGCTCTGGCTCTTTGTTATCTCGTTTTCCTGTGCGGATATGTCCTGCTTAAATTGTTCGACCTGCTTATTTTTCGGAAGCAGTACCAGATAGCCGAAGACGAGGGTAAAGAGCACGGCCGGCACCACCGCTATGGATATTGCAGCCGACTTGGGCAGGTTTTTCAGGTTTTTGATGTTTATTTTCGCCATATTATGCCTATACCTGCATCGTTATCTTAAAGGTGTATACTTCTATCCCCTCTATCGCCGCTTGTCTTGTCTCATGGAGATAGGCCTCCTTAAAGAGCGCCGAGGCCTTCAGGTTCTGGACGAAGGAGACGATTTCGGAGTTAGAAAACCCTACGCCGTCTATATTTATGTTGTTGCCGGTTATTGATATTGATATAAGCCAAACGCCTTCGGTGAGCCTCATAGACATCTCATCGAGTATTTTGACAGGCAGGCTCTGGTTTTTCCTCAGGTCCTCTATGATGTTTTTCCTATCCGTAAAAAGCTTATTCCGCGCCTCAAAATCCTTGACCTCCTTTATCTTCTCGTTCAACTCTGCGATTTTCTTGGCGTTTTCCGCTTTTTTGGTCTCAAGGGCCTCTATCTTTGCGTTCAGGAAGTAGCGGGTGTAAACGGATGCCACCACCGAGGCGGTCAAGAGCAACACCCCGACTATAACGAAGTTAGGGACGGGCTTTGGTTTTTTCTTTACCTTTCTTTTGGTCGGAAGAAGGTTTATCCGTATCATCTGTCTTCTATCTTTCTTAATGCCAAGCCCATGGCTACTGCGGCCATAGGCGCGGTTTCCTCTATGTAGGTAATGTCGAACTTCTTGGGGATGGCTATGTTTTTAAAGGGCTCTGCGACGATGACTTCGGAGCCGGCTTTTTCCGCAAGCAGCATCGGGAAGTTCTTTATCATGGCGCCTCCTCCGCTTAGGACTATCTCGTGCACATCCTCGTGGAAGGTGGCGCTCTTGAAATACTCCACGGAACGGATTATCTCATCAAGTATGTCCTCAGAGGCGGAGGCCATCACTGGTGCGACGGTCTCAGGGGAGATGCCTTCTACCGGTTCGCCCTTTTTGAGCCGCTCGGCGTTTTCGTAAGATATGTTGAATTCCTTTTGCAGTGCCTCGGTGAGGAGGTCTGTGCCTATTGCGCTGTCCCGTGTAAATACGGAACTGCCGCCCTTAAGGACATTGAGGTTTATCGTGCTTGCGCCCACATTGACAAGGGCGATGTTCCTGTCAGGGGATATCCCGTAGTTGACCTCGTACATGTTGCTGACGGCAAAGGCGTTGACATCGACTACAATCGGGTTGAGCCCCGCCTCCTTGACCACGGAGACGTATTCGTTGACAATGTCCTTTTTTACGGCAACGAGCATGACGTCCATCTGCCCGGCCTCTTCCTTTGGCCCCAGTATCTGAAAGTCTATGTTGACGTCTTCGACGTCAAAGGGCACGTATTGCTCAGCCTCGAACTTTATGGATTCGCTCAATTCTTCCTCAGTCATCTCGGGCACGGAGATTCTCCTGATGATGACCGAGGCGTGGCCGGCTATCCCTATTGCCGCGTTCTTCGTCTTTATGCGAGCCTTCTTTATAAGCTCTTTCAGTGCCTCCACAAGCCTGAGGGAGTCTATGATTGAGCCTTCAACTATGAGTTCCGGAGGCAGGGGGAGCATGTCAAAAAGCTCCAAGGAATAGGCGCCTTTCTTCTCCTTAAGCTGAACCACCTTAAGGTAACTTGACCCGATGTCCAGTCCTATGGAATCCTTGCTTTTAAAAAGCATAGCATATGATTAACAAAAATGGCTGTCCTTGTCAAGCATTTTTTTTAATTAAATTCAGAATCTTCTAATTGCTTCTTAAAATATTGGTTTAAGATTTCCGGTTTATTATCTTTCAGATGTGAAGCAGTCTCTCTATATTTATCCGGGGCAAGGGTATTCCGGGCTTAAAAGAGGCTGTTCCCAAGGCAAAGAGCTTTCCGTCCGGGGACTTGAGCCTAAGGTGCTCGTTAGGGGTTAATAAACCTGCCAAGGCCGTGTCGTTTAAGGTTATTTGTGTCCCCTTGCTTAAAAGCGGGAAGTCAGCTTCATTGACATTAAGCTCCCTCAGGTGCGAGAGGGCATTGTCAAGGGGAATGACCTTATCCCTTAGGGCCTCATCCCGATGTGTGCATGAGTCCTCGACCTTAAAGCCGCCGATTTTTGTGCGCATGAGCTTTGTGACGTGTGCGCCTGTTCCAAGTTCCCTGCCTATGTCGTCGGCAAGGGTTCTTATGTATGTGCCTTTTGAGCAGGCAACCAGAATCTCAAGGTAAGGAGGCTCAAACCTTACGACATCAAGCCTGAGGATGTTTACGACCCTTTCCTGCCTTTCAACCTCAATGCCTTCTCTCGCAAGCTCATAAAGACGCCTTCCGTGTCTCTTTAAGGCCGAATACATAGGAGGCACCTGTCTGATTTCGCCCCTGAATGCTTCAAGCACGCCTCTTATATCGTCCTCTGTGACGGAAAAGCCCTCTTTTTTCTCTATGACCCTCCCATCGGCATCAAGGGTGTCAGTGCGCTCGCCTAACTTTAGTTCGGCGATGTATTCCTTATCGAGGTTTTGAAGGAAGCGGGCCGCCTTTGTTGCCTCGTTTACGCACACAAGGAGGACTCCGGTTGCAATCGGGTCCAAGGTGCCGGCATGCCCGGCCTTTTTGGCCTTAAGTAGCCTTTTTACCATGGTTACCGCATCCTGAGACGTGATGCCCTTTGGCTTATTGAGGTTTATTACACCGTGCATCCGGATATTTTAGCGGACATCCCGAATCAGGCCGCTTCCTGCCTGTCTAAATCCTTGAGCGTGGGAAGCTCCGAGAGGTCTTTCAAACCGAAGTACTGCAGGAACTCCGTTGTGGTGGTATAAAGGAGCGGCCTTCCGGGCGCCTCTTTTTTGCCCACTATCTTTATGAGCCTCTTTTCAAGGAGGGTCTTTATCACGCCGTCGGAATTCACACCCCTTAGTTCCTCTACCTCGGCTTTTATCATAGGCTGCTTATAGGCTATGATGGCAAGGGTCTCAAGCGCCGGCAGGGAAAGCTTCTGCGCCTTTGCCGCGCCGCTGAATTTCCTTACCCACTCCGCATACTCCGGGTTCGTAACCATCTGGTAGCCGCCTGCTATCTCGGCTATGACAACGCCGGAGTTTCTTTCCCTGTACTCCTGAATAAGCTCCTCCATGAGTCCCTTTATTTCCGCCTCCGGCAGCTCCGATGCCGCCTTAAACTCAGGGACCGTCACAGTCTCTCCTGAGACGAACAGGAGGGCCTCAAGCAGGGGTTTTTTCCGTGCTTCTTCCATTGATTCTAAAGATAACAGATGCCCATGCATAAATTCAATGCTGCGGGAACCCGGTGTCAAGCCAATTTAGAAATGTCCTATTCCTACCAAAGTAGAAATGTCCTATTTGGTTAATACGCATAGGCCCATATGTGCCTGTCGGCATCTCCCACCGGCCCTTGTGCATGGTGGAGGCGCGGCTTTTTATTTTCCATTCCCGCCGTCTCTTTTTATCCCGTACTCTCTCTCAAGTATTTCCTCTGCCTTGCGCTTCCATGCCTTTTCGTCAAAAGGCGTCTTAAGCTGGTATTTCTCCGAAAGCCCGACCGC
>JAUXOF010000005.1 GCA_030682405.1 Thermodesulfovibrionales bacterium | reverse complement strand
CTTTGACCGCTGAAGGACAATCCTGTAGTAGTGGGGCGCACAGGTCGGCCTCACGAGCATGTCGTGCTCCTCCTTTTCCATCTCGTAGTGCCATGTGAGTATCTCCTCGTAGTCCTCCTTTGATATAAGCTCCTGCATTATCCCCTCCGCCCGTCCGGTGGGCACTATCATGAACATATACCAGGCGGTGGCGCCGAGCTCCTTTGCAAGGCGGTAGACTCTGGGGATTTCCTCCTGATTGCGCTTTGTGAACGAGGAATTGATTATGAACTCTATGCCGTGCTCCTTAAAAAGCCTTGCCGCCCTTATAGCGCCGGTGAATGCGCCCTTTTGATTTCTGAAGTTGTCGTGCACTGCCTCCACAGAGCCGTCGAGGCTGAGGGACACAATCCGTATCCCTGACTCTTTAATCTTCCCGCATGTCTTATCCGTGACAAGAGCGCCGTTTGTTGCAAGGCACATCCTCAAGCCCTTGTCGGTTCCGTAGCGGGCGATATCAAAGACGTCCTTTCTAATGAGCGGCTCTCCTCCTGAGAGAACCACGACGGGCGTTGCATAGCCTGAGATGTCATCCAGCACCCGCTTTGCCTCCTCCAACGAAAAGTCCGGATGCCCCTTGACCTCAAGCCCGGAGGAAGAGCGGCAGTGAACGCACTTGAGGTTGCACCTCCTCGTTATCTCCCATGCTATCCACTTAGGGGCGAATTCCATCCTTCTATTATACCTCCGTCCCTGTAAATTTTTCATGCCAGATGCATCCCTCTACAGATAGAAGGAGCGGGCCGAAGGTTGAAGTGTCCAGCGCCGATACGGTCAGGGCGCTATACCTTGACGAGAGATTCGCAGCCTCCTCGCTTCCTATCCTGTCTGTCTTGTTGAAGACCATAATCGTCGGCTTACCGGAAAGGCCGAGGTCGTCCAGTATCCGCTTTACCGACTCTATATGCTGGGGAAAGCGGGGATTGGATGCGTCCACCAGATGTATTAAAAGCCATGCGTCGCCGAGTTCCTCGAGCGTGGACTTGAAAGCGGCCATGAGGTCCTTGGGCAGATCCCTTATGAACCCGACCGTATCGGTTATCACAACCTCCCTTTCACGCGGGAACCTGAGCCTCCTGCTTGCCGTATCCAGAGTGGCGAACATCTTTGCCTCCACGAATGTGGAGCTTCCTGTCAGGGCATTGAGCAGCGTCGATTTGCCGGAGTTGGTATAGCCTACGATAGAGACTATCGGCACTCCCCTCTCGGACCTCCTCTGCTTCCTCTGCCTCCTTGCCTCGCCGAGGGACTTAAGCTCCCTTTCAAGGAGATGAATCCTGTCCCTGACGCGCCTTCTATCAACCTCAAGCTTCATCTCGCCCGGCCCCCTTCCGCCTATTCCCCCCATGAGCCTTGACATTGCCGTGCCCTTTCCGGCAAGACGGGGAAGCCTGTACTTGAGCTGCGCAAGTTCGACCTGAACCTTTCCGTCCCTGCTGTGCGCGCGCCTTGCGAATATATCCAATATAAGCTGGGTGCGGTCTATGACCTTCATCTCTGTAAGCTCGGTGATTGACTTTATCTGCGAGGGGCTCAGGTCCTGATTGAACACAAGGAGGCCGGAACCCAGATTGAGCGCATTTATTATGACCTCCTTTAGCTTGCCCTCTCCCATCAGATACTTGGAGTTTATCTCCTTGGGCCTTTGAATCACGGTATCCAGAACGAGGACATCGCTTGACAGGGCAAGTTCCTTTAGCTCTTCCATCAGGTCTTCCTGTTCATATTTGGGCCTCTGAGACACGCTTATCAGTATGGCCCTCTCCCCGCCCTCTGACTGCTCGAAGCCCCGTGTCCTTTCAATCTCGCGCTCAAGGGAGCCGGTAAACTCCTTAAAATCAAGCTCGAAGCGGTGGAAATCCTGCGGGGCTATAGCCTCTACAGGCCTCTGACCGCCTTTGGGAAGGATGTAAGCGGCGTATATGTCCTTGAGAAGGCCGGCCTCCCCCACGCCTATCGCGGCCATCAGGTCGAGCCTGAGAAGCGCAAGGTCGGTGAGGTCGTCCTCGCTCAGGGGCTCGTTCCTGAGGTGCGTGTGTATGAGCCTGAGCCCCCGTAAGGCCTTTTTGCCGAGGGGATAGTTTTCAAGGGAGGGGATGAATATGCCCTTGGCATCGCCGACTATCACATGGGTTATTACGCCTTCCCTTGATATAAGAACGCCTATCTGCCTGCCTGTCCCTGCGGAAAGCGAGGCCATGTGCCTTGCAAGCTCAGCCGTTATAACGGCGGCTAAGGGAACCCGCCTTCTGTATATCTTTTCGAGCAAGGCGATTTCGCTGCCCCTAAGCCCCGATGTATTTCCGTATACCGCTGGTATGTATGGACTCCTATTTTTTCTTTATTTTACCATAAAGCAGGCAACGACCCGGATTTTGCCGGCAATGTAAGGGAGAGGTTTACAGGGCGAATTTCTGAAGCTCTGACAGGAGTTTGTTTGCGTCTTCTTTTAAGGTGTTTATGGACTTGTCCATTTCCGCGGCAGAGTCTGTCAGGTCGTTCATCGTACGCTGGATGCTGTCTATGGATTTAACGATATCGTTGCTCTTTTGCTTCTGTGAGCCTATGGACTTGGTAATCTGCTCCGCCTGAGTCGAGGTGTTCTCCGAGATGCCGGCTATCTGCTTGCTGGCCTTGAGCTGCTCTCCGGTTGAGACCTTTATCCGCTGTGATATTTCCTTTATCTTTTCCATCGCATCGAGTATCAGCCTGCTGCCCTTGCTCTGCTCCTGAGTGGCCCTCGTTATATGCTCAACCTGATCCGTCATCCCTTTGACCGCCCCTGTTATATGCTTAATGACTTTGGCCTCCTCTGTGGTTGCCCTCTGAATGGCCCTCGACATCTCGGTGGAGACGTTAGAGCTTCCGTGAATGCTTTCCAGTGCGCTGCTGACTTCCTTCACCAGTTTCATGCCCTTTTCAACGGCCTTGATGCCGTCGCCCGCCATCTCCACGCTCGACCTCGTTTCCGCCTGCACATACGTAATCAGGTCGGCTATCTCCTTTGTCGAGACCGACGTCCTTTCGGCAAGGCTCTTTATCTCGTCGGCCACAACCGCAAACGACCTTCCGTGCTCGCCGGCCTGTGCGGCAAGGATTGCGGCGTTCAGGGCCAGAAGCCCGGTCTGGTCCGCAACCTCGTCTATGACGGTAAGGATGCTGCCTATCTCCTCTGACCGCTTTCCGAGCCGGTTGATTCCGTCAGAGAGCGAAGTGACGCTGTCCCGTATCTCTTCCATGCCGTTAACCGCGGCCCTGATGGCGCCCATTCCCTTATCCGAGGCCTCTACCGAAACCTTCTCGGCAAGCCTCACGGACTCATCGGCGCTGTGCTGTATCTCCTTTATCGTGGCATTGACCTCAAGGAGCGCCGAGGCCGTCTCGTCGGAGGACGATGAAAGGTGCTGGAGGCTTGCGGCTATCTCTTTTATGGATGCTATCATCTCCTCCACCGACGACGCCGATTCCTCGGCAGACTCGTTGAACGTGGTTGCGTTTTCAGCCACATTGGATATGGAGGTCGTCATCTCGGTCACTGCCGAGGATGCATCCTCGGCTGACTCAAAGAGGCTCTCGGAACTCAATGCCACGGCGGAAATGGAATTATCCATGTTGTCTATTGAAATCGCAGTCTCCTCAATCGCCTTTTTCTGCACGCCGACCACATTCATGATGCGCCCGGAGGACGACGTAATGGTGGACGTGACAACCGATATGCTGGCCGTTATGTCCCGTATCTTCAATATCATATCCCTCAGGTTGTCCGCCATATGGTTTATGGCGTTGCCGAGGGACGCTATCTCGTCCTTGCCCCGGACGGTTATCTTCTCTGTGAGAGAGCCGCCGGCTATCTTTGCCGCAACCTTCTCCATGTCGGTTATGGGCCTTGTTATAAACCTCGCAATGGCTAAATAGATGATGCTGACAAAAAACATGAAACTTAGTGCGGAGACTCCGAGGGCCCACATAAGAAGATTGTATATCTGTTTATTTATCACCTCGGACTTTACCGCCACCCTCAAAACGCCCACCACATTGTCTCCGGCCTCCTTCAGAGGGAAGGAGATGTCGTAAACCGCATCGGCCTCCTGCACAACGGGCCGGGCCGCGGACAGGGCCGTTGAAGTCACGCGGTCATTAAGGGTCAGTCCCGCCTTACTGTCATCGCTTGAAAAAAGCACACTGCCCTTCATGTCTGTAATCATGGAATACTGAAGGGTCTTGTCCTCAAGAAGCCCCTTCAGTTTATCGTTAAGGGTATCCATGGACTCAAGAGGCACGCCGAGTATCAGGACCTTCTCTATTTCCTTCCCCACGCCCTCTCCGACGGACATCGCCTTGGAAAGTATCGCCTGCTTGTATCTGGCCGAGGCGATGTATGTCAGAACCGCAGTGTTTATGCCGAGCGCAAGGAAAAGTATCAGGGCGATTATAAAGACGGAGCGTTTCTGGAGATTCATATCACTTAATGACCCTTGTGGCCGAGGTCAGTATATCAAACGGCACCTTAACTCCTATGGAAGTGGCCTCTTTGAGGTTTATGACCATATCAACCTTCTTTGGCTGCCCTACTACCGGAATTGCCGAGGGGCTTTCTCCTGCGATAACCCTTGCCAGCATTTCTGCGGCCTCCCTGCCCTGCCCGGCGGGGTCTGCGGATATGGTCAGCACCATCCCGCTCTCCTCTGAGCCGCCGACCGCCGTAGCGGTGGGAATTTTCTGTTTACGGGCCGCGCCTATGACATCATCCGTGCACTGCTGGGCGATACAGCTTGTCGTTATAAAAAGAGCATCCACATCCCTTATTTTATCGGCATCGCCCAATCTCCTGACATTGAACTTCACAGCCGCATAACCTAATTTGCCTCCGTAGCCCTCTATCTCCTCGGCCTGTCTTACTGTGGCCTTTTCAATAGAGCTGTAGACTATCCCGAGCTTTCCAAAGTTCGTTATATCCTTCATTATCTTGATAATGCCTATCAGAGGCACTTTTGAGCTTATGCCGCTGACATTCTTCCTGCCCTTCATGCCGACGGAATCAAGGTCAAAGACGCCGGCGAATATCACGGGTATGCTTGAAGTCTCGGAAATCGCCGCAGCGGTGACGGGGTCGCCGTAAGTCACTATTACGTCCACATCAATGGCAACGAGCTTTCTGGCGGCGTTTATCCACGAAACGGTCTCAGGCGAAGGGGTCTGCACCAGCATCTTGACCTTAATGCCCCTTTTGGCAAGCTCTTCAGTAAAGGCCCTGTGTATATCCTTGTAAAACGGGGTGTCGGCTGAAAGTATAACCCCCACGGTCTTTTCAGCGGCAGATGCAGGAGACGCAAGAAGGAATGCGGACGCGCACAATAGGATTATTGCAATGCCTTTGAAGATTCCCTTCACCGTGTTGCCGGCTTCTATTGCCATTGCCTTGAAACCGTCAGAAACACTACCTGCGCAACACCTTCCGAGTCTTCAGGGTTATATGGATTATCTATGAGGTCTTCATATTTATTGTACTTGTAGTTCAGGCCTGCCTTCCAGTCGTGCATGAAGGCGTATCCCCCTGAGAGCGTATATCCCGTCTCCCTCATGCTCAATGCGCTGAGGGAGCCTATATCTATAGGCTGCAGGGCATCCGAGACATTGGGGCTGAAAGTCGCCCTGCCCCTCGTGTGGCTGACCCCGCCTGCAAGGTCAAGCCTCTTTGTCGGCGCATAGTTCAGATTCACCGTATAATTTTGCGCCGAATCCTTATATTTTGCGGCGCTGTCAAGCTGGTCTGCGCCGGAGAAGTCGTTATATATCAGGTCCTGCTCCACTTCGCTGTGCAGGTAGGAATAACTCGTTGTCAAAGAAACATTCCCCGGCAGGAAAAACACAAGGCTGCCCATGAACCTGTCCATGGTCGCATCCCTGTCTTTTGCCTGCGTGGCCGGCTGCATGCCCGCATAGCGTATGTCGCCCCTTTCCTCCTTCTTTACGTTATAACTGAGGAAGGCCGTTGCCGCCTTGACCGGAGCCCACGAGGCTGAAACGAGCCCGCTGTCTGCGCGGTTGGGCTGAGAATTGTAGGCCGGCCTGTCTATCTCCTGATGCTCGTACTTGGCCCCGAGCTTGAGGCCCTTTGCCGGCCTTGCGTCTGCGCTCAGGGATACGGTGCTCCTCCTTGTGACCTCATCCATGAACCATTCCTCTGCATGCTCCCTTTCCTGCCTGTCGTAAGAGTATTTCGCCTTCAGGGTAAGCCCCTTTGAAACCCTGTACCTTATTATTCCTGAGACCGCGTCAGTCTTTGAAGAGATGGAGTTCCTCACTCCGGCAATGGGTGACGTATAGGAGCCGAACCCCATATAATTGGCGGGAAGGACTGAGGGGTTCTCCGCATCCGTATCCTTGTGCCCGTACTTGAAAAATACGGTCAGCCTCGTAAGCGGCATCCATACAATCTCGCCCTCGCCTGCAAAATAGTCCGCCTTTGCACCGCTTGAGCTGTTCTCCCTGCCTGCCCATGACAGGCTTGTGGAGGCAACGAGCTTCCCTGTATACGATGTGTGCAGCTTAATCGTGGTTAAAGAACCCTTAAGGTCGGGAACGAGGTTATGCGGATAGTTTCCCGCGGCCCTGACGGCTGCGGCAGTATAATAATCTACAAAGACCCTGTCGCCTCCTGCTTCAAACGCCTTCATGGAATGCGAGAACTCGGCCTCAAGAGGCCCAAGGTGGCTGTTTACTCCGAAGGCAACGTCTCTTGTTTTCCAGTCTGTACTGCTTTTTTGGGAAGTTCTTTTTAAGTTGTCAAAATATGCGGAACCGCCGAAGAACCTCTGCTGCCTGTCTCCGTCCTTATTCGTAAACCGCCCGTCTATAAACACATGAAAAGGAAAATCAGGGGTCTTGAGCCTCAAAAAGACGACATCCAGCCCTGACCTGATACCGTAACGCTCGGATGCATCCCGTACATCAACGGTATATCCGGCGGATGCGCCGGGGTCAACAAGGCCGATATTCTTAAGATTATGGAAATTCGTCCTGTTTATCCACCTTGAAAGGACTATGTCTTTGTATGCGTAGCTCATATCCCAGAAGTAGTTCTTCTTGTTTAGAACGTCAAGTTCCAGATGAAACCTGTGGGGGAAGGGAAATGCTACGATTTCACCGTTAAAGGTTACGGAGTCGTGGTGGTAGTCGTACTCGCCGGCCATTTCCGAGCCTTTCAGGTCAACGAACCTGTAGCCGCCTGTAATGGAAACCTTGGGTTTTATCTCCGGATAGTTATAAACCTGCACGTCATCGTCGGCAAAAGCATTATAACCGGATATCATGACCAGCCAGAGAGCTAAGATTAAGGTCTTTTTCATCACGCCTCCCATATCCTATTGGGTGAATCTTCCCTTGCCTGTTGCCGAAGGGATATCAGTCCCGTGTATCGTTGAGTGGCAATCCGTGCACCTTGTATAAAAAGCCGACTTGGACTCAATGGTAGACGGCCCGCCCATTGCCCTTACGAAATGTCCCTCGTGACACTGAAGGCAGAGGAACGGCTCTCCCTGTTTCAGAAGATTGTCGTTGACCGTCCCGTGGCTTTCGTGGCAGGCCATGCAGTCCTCCATTGTATCCGCGTGCTCAAAAACAAACGGGCCTTCTTTTTCGGCGTGGCACTGCGTGCATGTCGCCTTTATATCGTTTTTCCTCAGCAGTCCTTCAGCCACCCCTCCGTGGGAGTTATGGCAGTCAGTGCAGGTCACCTCTTTTTCCGGCACCGGATGATGGCTCGGCAGGGCAAACTCGGCCCTTATTTTTTCATGGCATTTATAGCACATATCAAACGTCTCCCGCGGCCTGACTATCAGGTCCGGCCCTGCATGGATGCGGTGGCAGTCCGAACATGAGACATCGCTTACGGCATGTTCGCTCGCATTCCACTGATGGAGGTTGAATGTTGCGTTGGCAGTGTGGCACTTAAGGCAAATGAGCGACATTGCCGGAGACGGGAGTTCCTTTAAGTCTATGAACGTCTTATAATCGCATTCCGTCTGCTTCCCCTGTTTTCGGTCGTCTTCCACCTTCTCTATCGTCAGCCCCTCCACGGCAAGGCTTCCGGGGCCGTGGCAGGACTCGCAGTCCACAATAGGAAGCCCTGACTTTGAGGACATCTGGGCGCCCATGGTGCTGGCCTCAAAATCCCGCTTTACCTTATCATCGTGGTGATGGCATGCCCTCAGGCAGTTGTCCGTGCCGATGTAGTTGGCATCGAACCTGCCCACTATCATTTTTTCGTACTCCCTTACGGGCATTATGGGCCTTGACGTCCTGAGGGCCTCGCACCCCACAGACACCAGTACGAGGGCAAGAACGGAAAGTAATATAGCTCTGTATGACATTATTTCCTCCTTATTCGTCTTATGGAGTATATTTTGTCGCGGGTCTTTCGTTGCCCGTCGGCCTTGAGCCGGGCAATGCCGTGCCGTTCTTTATCTCGGTTACGGTTTTCCCTGTCATTATTGCATAGGAGTCCCTTAAAAGCTGGGCCGCATATTTGAAATTATGGGCATACGCGCCCGGTTCGGCGGCTATGAGTTTGAGGTTAAAGGCCGCCTCAAGCTGGCTCTCCTTCCATGTCTTAACCCCGTTTGCAGATGTATGAGGAAAGCCGGCCTTGAAGAAATAAGGATGTACCGTTGAATTATATATTATGCCGGCAGAGGCGAGGTTCGCTATTATCAGGTTTTTAAGCCCCTTTATCTCGTCCTTGGGGTAGCCGTAGAGATTGTCTCCGTCCACATCCGAGATGCCCCCTACAGACTCAAGGCTTTCAACAGGGCCGTGGCACCTTTCGCAGACATCTACATTTTCCCTTCCGGTTTCTGTCCTCACGGCAAACGTATGGCCTCCCAAATCCTCATCGTTTGAGCCTGCCATATGACAGCCGGTGCAGAGGGGGGTCTGGTGCATCACATTCCCAGTGGTGTATGTAAGTCCGTTATATTCAAACCCCTTCAGGCTGAAAAGCAAGGCTCCGGCAGCAGCGTAGTGGGGGTTTACAAATGAGATGACGGGTATCGTATCGTCCGTAGCGTCATAAGGCGTAGCGCCGTTGATAACCATCTGCTTAAAGATGCTCCCGCCGCTTTCCCTCGCTTGATGACAACTGATGCATGTTGCAGATGCACCTACATTGAGGGCGGCATCGTATACCATTGTTGTGCCGGTTCCGCTTATTAGGTTTGTAATCCCGGTTTTCCTCAGTCTTTTGTTGCTTGCCGTGGGATAGCCCTGCGCATCGTGGCATGCATTACAGGTCAGGTGATGGCCGACCAAATTAGCGGCACCTACCGGCGCAGTCCAGCCTGGATATTTCGTGTTGCCCACACCGACATAATTGGCAAACCCTATGCCCGAATGGCAGCGGACGCACGCCCCGGAAAAAACACGGTTAAACGCCGGTGAAGTAATATCGGCATGTCCCGACTCAGCCCACTGCCTGTTTACCGCCATGTCCGAATTGTGGTAGTTGTGGCAGCTTGCCGCGCAGGCGTCCGGGTTTGACTTGCTCACATACCCCTGACCCTCTGGCACCCAAGGCGGGGCGGTATTGAGTATGTAACCCTCTATTTGAGAGGTCGTTGCCGCATTATCCAGATGTGAACCCGTGTCCGCGGACGGGGTGTTCGTATATTTCGTTGTCGGATGGCATCCAAGGCAGTCGGAAGACGCGGGAGACGTGAGGAAGGAGACAGAATTGGACGTCCCGGTAAACTCATTCCCCCCGCCGCATCCGTATATAGAAAATATAGAAAGAAGACCTGCGAGCAAAAGAAGCGAGAAATACAGGGGCCTTTTCATATCACCCTCCATGAACCCGTAATTTGACGGTAAGAAGATATTAAAGGATATAAAAAATTGAAAAAAATGTCAATAAAAAAAATTGAAACAGTTCAGCATGACGGTTTGCACTTTTTTAAGGGTTTTTCAGCAGTCTCAGGTTGCCTCATGGCAAAGAGAACAAGGTTAAAGGTAGGTAAGCCAGCGCGCGTATTTTTTGTTTTTGCCCTTTACGGCATCAAAAAACACTGTCTGGAGTTTTTTAGTCAGGGCGCCGGGCTTTCCTTTGCCTATCCGCCTGCCGTCTATCTCCCTTATGGGCGTGACCTCGGCGGCCGTGCCGGTGAAGAACGCCTCGTCGGAAATGTAAACCTCATCCCTTGTAAATCTCTCCTCCCTGACCGAGACTCCGGCGTCCATTGCGATTGTCATGATGCTGTCTCTGGTTATGCCCTCAAGTATATTGGTAAGGGGGGTGGTCTTCAGCACGCCGTTTCTTACGATGAACACGTTCTCCCCCGGGCCCTCGGACACAAAGCCCTCGGCATCCAGCAGAAGGGCCTCGTCATAGCCCAACGAGACGGCCTCCATCTTGGCAAGCTGAGAGTTCACATAGTAGCCGCAGACCTTCGCCCTCGACATATTGGCATTTACGTGGTTTCTGATGAAAGACGAGGTCTTGACCCTTATGCCTTTCTTCAGGCCCTCTTCTCCGAGATACGTCCCCCACGGCCAAACGGCTATTGTAAGGTTGACGGGGTTTTTCTTGGGATGAATGCCCATGTCCCCGCAGCCTATATAGAGTATCGGCCTTATGTAGCATTCCTTGAGTTTATTGGCCCTGATGGTCTTTAAAACCGCCTCTGTTATCTCTTTCTCCGAGTAAGGCGAAGCCATCTGAAAGACATGGGCTGATTGAAGAAGCCTCTTTACGTGCTCTTTGAGCCTGAAGACGGCAGGCCCTTTCGGGGTTTTATAACACCTTATCCCCTCAAAAACCCCAAGCCCGTAGTGAAGTGTGTGGGTGAGGACATGGACATTTGCATCGTCCCAGTTTACGAGCTTCCCGTCCATCCATATCTTGTCCGTTTTTTGTATCATGATTTATATAGTTATAACAGCAGGATGCGGGATATGTCAATCTTCCGGTTTTTTGCCTAATGGGTGATATTTTATATCATCCATAAATCATTAAACCACCGGAGGTTTTCTTATTTCGGAAAGTTCTATCTCTATTTTGGGGTTTATTGACAGCCTTGATTTTTTTCTGCTATGGTTTAATGATGAAAAAATACGGGCTTTTTCTGTTTTCTCTTTTAGCCTCCGGTTTTTTCCTTGCAGGGACTTCATCTGCCGCCGCCTTTGAATCAAGCGGCCTTCAACCCGTTGCCCCGTACGGCGTTTTCTCCACATTCAGCGCAGACGGCCTCAAGCAGGGCAAAGCAGCCGCCTCCGTATCTCTGGAGAAGGGGAGCGAGCCCGACTTCTACAGGTATTCCGCCCATATCGCTTACGGTTTTGCCAACAACGTCGAGTTCAGCATGAGCGTCCCTTATGTCTCCGAATGGGAGAAAAAAATCAGCGGCTTTGAGGACATGGCCGTGGGAATCAAGCACGGGTTTTTCACAGAGGGCAGGTACGGGCCTTCTGTGGCTTATATAGTGACCGGCTCGTTCGGTTCCGGCAGGGACGAGTTCAGCACTGACGGCGCACTTGGCGTCGGCCTTGTGGTGAGCAAGCGGGTCGGGCCCGTCTCCGGGCATGCCAATTTAATCTACTCGACGCCGGACAAATCGAGCCTCAGGGACAATGTGGCGTTTGCGGCGGGGTTTGACTTCTCCGTGGCGCATAATTTCAAGATACTTGCCGAGCTTTACGGAAAGAAGAGCTACTATTCCTCGGAAATAGACCAGTTGGAGGCAAGGTTCGGGTACAGGTTTCTGACAAGGGAGAATATTTTCACTACGATAGGGGCTGGCTTTGACATCAAGGACAGGTCTCCGCAGTACCGTGTCATGCTCTCGGTTACAGTGGCCTGTCCGAAGGAAAAGAGGGTTATCAGAAAGGTTTTTGAGGAGGGCGAGTAGCGGTGTTCGACCTCGGCATTCAGGAACTGATTGTAATATTCGTCGTGGCCCTGCTTGTCTTCGGCCCCAAAAGGCTCCCTGAGCTTGGAAGAACGATAGGCAAGGGAGTCAGGGAGCTTAAGCGGGCGTTGTTCGAGATAAAGGCCGATGTTGGCGGCGAGTTCTACGGGCTGGACAGGATAGACAGGCCTTCCGATGCCCGGACACCCGAAGAAGCCGGTCCAGATAAAGGCGCGGACAAGGAAACAAAAGAGACGGCAGGGGAAAAAAAGATAGATGGAGAGCCGGGTGGCTGAGGAAAAGATGTCCCTTACAGGGCATCTTTCCGAACTGAGGAATGCGATTATTACTTCTTTGGTGGCCTTTGCGGCCGGCGTTGCGGTCTCCTTTAACTTCTCGGAGCAGATACTGGGATTTCTGACCCTTCCGATGCGCAGTGACCTTGTCCTTAAGCCGTCATATCCGTTTGTCTCGTTTCTGCAAAGAGCCGGGGAAGTGCCGAAGCTCGTATTCCTTGCCCCTTCCGAGGCGTTCTGGGTGCACTTTAAGATTTCCATGGTTGCCGGATTTCTCCTCGTGCTGCCTGTGATACTATATGCGGTCTGGAGGTTTATATCACCGGGGCTTCTTCAGAAGGAAAAGAGGTATGTCGGGCCTTTTGTCATTGCCGCAACCGCGCTGTTTTTTGCGGGCGCCGCCTTCTGCTTTTCCGGCGTGCTGCCGTTTGCAATGAAGTTTTTCCTCACTTATAAGACGGCTTCCCTTACGCCCATGATATCCGTCGGCAATTACGTTGACTTCTGCCTGAAGTTCGTGTTGGCATTCGGTGCGGTCTTCGAACTTCCGCTTGCCATCGTGGTGCTTACGCGCATGGGCGTGGTTACGCCAGAGGGGCTTGCGCGCAACAGAAAGTATGCCGTCCTCGTTGTCTTTGTCGCATCCGGCGTGCTTACCCCCACGCCGGATGCCTTCAACCAGATTATGATGGCGGTTCCGATGATGTTTCTCTTTGAAGGCGGCCTGCTTGCGGCACGCCTGTTTGCAAGGAGGAAGCGGGATGATAAGGGGTAAAAGCTACAGGGCTACGGCAACCGATATCGCCGAGGGCTATGTGACGGTCAACCCCCTGTTTCTGAAGCCCCTCGGTGCGGAAACTCTGAAGGCTCTGTATCAGGAGGTGCTGAAGATTCAGGGCGAGGCGAGGGGCGAGAAGTTTCCTCATTCAAATGCGCAAGGGATAAGACTCCGCAATTTAAAGCTCCAGAGGCTTCAGTCCGCCATGACGGTAATCAGGAATTTTGCGAGGGAAAGAAGGATACCCATCGCCTAAAATTGACTCAATCCCGGCTAAATGGTAAATTTAATAGATGGAAACACCCGAAGACGTAAAACTGGCTAAGGATATAGTGCAGGTTTTTGTAAAGGGCAAAAAGAACCTCAGGATGTATCCTTCTAATAACCCCATTTACGCCAAGACCATAGAGGAGGCGGCCAGAAAGTTGGATGAGTTTTTCAGCCTCCATGACGAACTGAAGCTCAGGATAAAGCAGAACGAACTCCTTGTGGGAACCGACGCAGTTTACTCCAGCGCCTCCAAGGATGAAAACCTTGCGCTCTTTTTCTTTAAGGACGGATTAAGAGAGCTCACCATCCACAAGGGAATCTCGGCGGAGGAACTGCAGAGATTCATCGAGGTGCTCGCCTTTGATTTTGAGAGGGAAGACGTGGAGGACGATGTGGTCACTCTTCTGTGGGAGAAGGATTTCCAGAGCATAAAATACATGGTCGACGACACCGTGCTTACGGAGGATGAGGATTACGAGAGAGAGGCCATAAGGCAGACCAAGGATGCCGCTCCCGAGGAGGACAACCTCCAGAGGGCATATGATGACGCCTTTACGGTCGAAGAAGAAAAGGCGTCATCGCTGCTCCAGATTACGGACAAGGACCTTAAGGCGCTCATTAAGGACCTCGAAAGGGATTCCTACGATAAGAGGGAGAAGCTCCTTGAGATACTTTACGACATGCTCTACCATGCCGATTCGCCCGGTGAATACAAGGATATCGTAGGCATCCTGACGGAGGTGTTTGAATTTTCCATAAGCCACGGGGATTTTGCAGGCGGCATCGGCATATTGAGAAAGGCTCAGGAAATGTCCTCCGCATCCATAACCGACGACCAGAGGGGGCAGTTGAACATTCTATTTTTGTTTGCAGGCTCCCATCGGCTCATAAAGATAATAGGGGAGCTTCTTGACAACGGCACGCTGACCGACGAAGCCCTTCTCAGCGAATACACCAATTTTTTGGACAAGAGCGCCATCCCTTCGTTTATGACCGTGCTGGGAGAGCTGAAGGCCATCAATGCGAGAAAGCTTGTCATCGGCGCGCTGACGACGCTTGGCCGCAAAGACATATCTACCCTTGCAAAAGGCCTCATGGACGACAGGTGGTATGTTGTCAGGAATATAATCTATATCCTCAGGATGATAGGCGACAAAAGGGCGGTGGAGTTTTTGACCAAGGCCGTAAGGCATGACGATACGAGGGTAAGGAAAGAGGTTCTGAAGGCCCTCGGAGAACTCGGCGCTCAGGGGGCGGCGCAGACGATAAGGGAATGCCTCGACGACCCCGACCCCTCGGTAAGGACATCTGCGGTCAGGGCATTAAGCGCGGTCGGCTCCGATTATGCCAAGAGGGTGTTGTTTGAGGGGATTTCGCATAAAGGGTTCATGGGCCTCGACTTTGCCGAGAAGAAGGAATATTTCGAGGCCCTCGCACACTGGAAGGATGCGGAGGTCTTTGATTTTTTAATCAGGACCGTCAGGAAAAATACGCTCTTTAGAAAGGCCAAAAACGACGAGAACAGGGCTTGCGCGGCCTACGGCCTGGGGCTTTTCGGCAGCAAGGATGCGCTCTCGGCCCTTCACAGGATACGGGATTCAAAGAATAAGCTGCTCAGCGAATATGCATATTCAGCCATCAGGAGAATAGAGTATGGCCGGTAGAGAGAATCTTGAGACTTCCAGACATGCAAAGGACATAATCAACCAGCTTGCGGCCATCATCAAGACAAGCCATATACACGAGCCGTCAAACGTGGCGG
>JAUXOF010000075.1 GCA_030682405.1 Thermodesulfovibrionales bacterium | reverse complement strand
CGTCAACCTTCGGGAAGTCCGAGAGGAAGACGCTTTCTTCCTTTGCCTTAAGATGCCTCCATATCTCCTCCTGCGGTCTATGCCTTACACTTCCATGCAGCGCAAAAAGATGGTATACTTCTACTCATCAAACGTCGCTATTGTTAATGCTTGTTAATGGATGGACAACCCTGCGGGGTGCAGGGAACGGCAAATTAAAATCCGGAGGTGTTATGAAGAAAATAGGATGTGCAATCCCTATTATAATTTTGCTTCTTGCGGGGTGCGTCTCCTCGGGGAAATACAAGGAAAGGCTTGCGGACGTTGACAATTTAAAAGGCAATGTCTCCTCTCTTCAGGAAAATCTGGAGGCGGAAAAAACAGAGAATGCAGGTCTAAAAACAGAGAATGCAGGTCTCAGGGAGGGCATTGTCGGCCTTGAAGGAAAACTCAAAGCGCAGGAGGCACAAAGCAAAGCCATTGACGGGGAACTCTCCACCCTCGGCAAAAAATACGAAGCCCTTCAGTCCCAGAAAAACGCCCTCAAGGAGGACAACACAAACCTCAGCCGCCTCCTTGAGGCAAAGAAGGACCAGCTCTCGGCCGAGATAGTCGGCCTGAGGGCAAGGCTCTCGGAGACGGAAGCGAAAAAGGAAGAGTTTGCGGCTGAGAAGACCGCTTTGAATGCAAGGCTCTCGGAGACAGAGGCCGCGAGCGGCGCGCTTACATCCGAGGTCTCAAGGCTTAAGGCCGATATAGAGAGCCTCTCAAAAGAAAAGGAAACAGCCATAGCCGAAAAGGAAAAGACCCTCGCCGAGTTCACAAAGACGCATGACAGCCTCATGTCGGAGATGAAATCCGAGATTGAAAAGGGCGAGATGACGATAACGCAGCTTAAGGACAAGCTCACACTGAGCATGGTCGACAAAATCCTGTTTGATTCCGGCAGTGCGGAGATAAAAAAAGGCGGAAAGAAGGTCCTTGACAGGGTAGGCGCGATACTTAAAAAGGTCGCGGACAAGCAGATAAAAGTTGAAGGCCATACTGACAACGTCCCCATAGGCTCAAGGCTTACGGAAAAATTCCTCACCAACTGGGAACTCTCCACAGGAAGGGCAACGAACGTTGTGCGGTATCTTCAGGAAAACGCAGGCATAGACCCCGGAAAGCTCATCGCAGCAGGCTACGGCGAGCACAGGCCGGTTGCATCAAACAACACCGATGAGGGCAAGGCCAAAAACAGAAGGATAGAGATAGTGCTTATACCTCTGGAAATCGAGAAGGCGGCAACCGGCAATTAAGGGTCGCCAATCGCCATGAGGAGAGGCATCGGTGCAGTTATCTGCTTATTGACGGGTCTTTTTTGCCTGCCTTCCGTATCACATGCGGCCGGCATTAATGCTATGGCGACATACCTGCCGGTTTACATCTTCGCAAAAAATGTTGCCGGAGACAGCGCAGGCGTCTCCCTACTCATACCTCCGGGCACCGACATACACGAGTTTCAGATGAGGCCGCTTGACATCAAACGGCTGAACGAGGCAGACACCGTGTTTCTGAACGGGGCCGGCCTCGACACCCATATAAGGGAAAGGATTGCGCGGAAAGACAGGGCCGTTGACACATCAAAGGGCGTCGGGTTCATCAGCGCCGGCAGTGCGCCGGACCCCCACATATGGCTTGACCCCTCGTTGGCAGCGGTTCAGGTCCGAAATATAAGGGACGCCTTCGTAGAAAAAGACCCCTCAAACAGGCAGCGCTACGAAAGGAACGCGGCGGAGTACATCAGCAGGCTTTCTGCCCTTGACAGGGAGATTAAAGAGGGGCTTTCAGGGCTTAAAGGCAGATACCTCATCACATACCACGAGGCGTTCAATTACTTTGCGCGGAGATACGGCCTCAAGCCCTATTCCCTTACGGGTCCATCCGCGGAATCGCCCCTGCCGGGCAGGATGAAAGATGTTTATGATATAGTCAGGCATAACCGGGTCATGGCGATATTTGTCGAAAAACAGTTCCCGAAGGACTCGGTTGAACGGCTCGGGAGGGAACTGGGGGTTGCCGTCTGCACACTCGATTCCATAGAAAGCGGAAGGCCGGAGCCGGATTATTATGAGAGGGCGATGAGGGAGAACATGAAAAACATCCTCCGGTGCTTAAAAGGGCAGTGACATGACGGTAATACTGAGCGCAGAGGACATAGAGGCCGGATACAATTCAAGGCCCGTGATAAAGGGGCTTACCTTTTCGGTCAGAGACGGAGATGTGCTTGCAGTCATAGGGCCTAACGGCTCTGGCAAGACCACATTGCTTAAGGCCGTCTTGGGAATGATACCGCTTAGGCGCGGGAGACTGAGCTTTTCATGGAAAAAGGGGGTTGACAGGGAGCGGCTGATAGCCTACATACCCCAGAGGATGGAGGTTGACAGGACATTTCCCCTGAGCCTCAAAGAGATGCTCGGCCTGAGCCTTCCGGGTGCGCCTGTGGAGAAGTACATAGACATGCTTGAACTCCGGGGGCTGCTTTCAGAGCGGGTCGGAGACCTATCGGGCGGCCAGATGCAGAGGGCGCTCCTTGCGTATGCGATAATCAAGGAGCCGCAGCTTTTGATTATGGACGAGCCCACGAGCTGGATAGACGCAAAGGGCGCGGACTGTGTGCTCTGCATTATGGAGGAGTTCAGGAAAAAGGGCATAGCGATGATAATCGTCTCCCACGACTTCTCGGTCATAAAGGCGGCGGCAACGAGCGTTCTGGGACTCGGCCCGGAGGGGTATTTCTTTGAGCCTGTAGACAGCCCGCTTATAGATGAAAAACTAATGTCACTGTTCGGCACCCTGCACCATAACGCATGCATAACCTGCAAGCCTGAAAAGGGGTTGGGATAATGGAAGTCCTTGATTATCCGTTCATGAGGTCGGCCCTCCTGATGGGGCTTATACTGGGGATACTGTTCCCCCTTATGGGCGTGTTCGTTGTTACGAGGGGCATGTCGTTTTTCAGCGACTTCATTGCCCATGCCGCCATCTTGGGCGGAGCTCTGGCGGTCATAGCGGGAATCTCCCCGCCCCTTTTTCTCATCCCCTACAGCATAGTGGTCGGGCTTTCGGCCTCTATGGTCTGGAACTCCTTCCCCCTTTCGAGGGACACGGTGCTCGGGGTGTTTTACGGCGGGGCAATAGCCGCAGGCGTAATACTGATTGCGGTAAAGGGTCTCAGCCAGACCTATCTGATGCAGTTTCTTCTGGGGGACATTCTCCTTATCAGCCCCCTTGACATATGGCTTTCAGCCGGACTTCTCGCTGTTTTTTTAGTCTTCCTGAAGCTCAATCTGAGGAAGATTGTAAAGTCCTCCTTCCTGCCAGAGGTATCAATGGCCGAGGGGGTAAGCGTGAGGGCTTACGATTATGTCCTTATAGGCTTCATTGCTGCGGCCATAGCCCTCAGCGTAAAGGTGGTGGGAGTGATTCTGGCAAACGCAATGGTGGTCATACCCGCGGCGGCTGCAAAGACTATAAGCAGGAACTTCAGGCAGTTCATGTTCATAGCCCCGCTTGTGGGAATCCTGTCTTTTGTCTCCGGTACAGTGGCCTCGTTTTACCTGAACATCCCGACAGGCCCGGCTATCGTAGCCGCGGCATTTGTCTGCTTTCTCGCGGCCCTCGCAATCAAAGGCGTCTCCGCTTAGTCCGGCTTAGTCCTCTTTGCCCTTTTCTTCCTTTGGAAACTCAGGGAAGTCCGGAAAGTCCCCGCCGAACTCCTCAGTGGTTCCGGCATCTTTGGCCTTCGGCTCCCCGGAGAACCCCGTATCCTCACCCATAAAATCCATGCCTCCTACGCCGGGCTCCTCAGGGAATTCAGAGGTTCCGGGCGCATAGCCTCCGGCCCCTTCCGTTTTTGAGAATGCAAGGAGCCCCAAAAAACCAAGGTTTATAACAGGCAGGAGCATAATGAGCCCCAGCCACTTGTTCCTGCCGAGGTTCTCTGTTATGAGCATCCAGAGATAAACCGCAGCAAACAGGTTGACTACAGGGACCAAAAGAATGAGAATCCACCACCATGGTTTTCCTGCCGAGGCTACGAATGCCCATATCTGAACGAATGGAACCCATGCCGTCCACGCGGCAGACACATTAGACTTCTTTGCTATGAGGAAAAGGCACAATGAAAAATATATGTAGAAGGCCGCGGATACAAGCAGGACAATAAGCCCCAGCCCGGCAAAAAACCCTATGAGAACCACGGGAGAAAATTTCAGGGCCTTTGCGGCTGTTTGAGGAGGAAGTTCTTTTTCAGGTTCGGGTGCGACCTGAGGGGCCAGCTCCCTGACCGCGGGTTTCTCAGTTATGGATTTGGGGGCCTTGGGCTTTTCCTGCACCAAAGGCGCAGGCAGCGCTTTCTTTACTGCCGGCTTACGGACAGCGGCCTCTGGCTTCACCAAAGCCTCAGGCTTAACCACAGCCTTCGGCCTGACCTCTTTGGCTGTCTTCCCCAGCGCCTCAAGCAGCGGCTTGGGTGAAAATTCCGGGTTTATAAGGTATGCGTCGTTAAAATACCTTGTTGCCTCATCATGCCTGCCGAGGTGATACAGGGCATATCCCATGAGATAATAAGCAGCAGGCTCCGGCCTGTTCTGCACATAACTCTCAAGATACGAGACTGCCTCCTTGTAATTGCCGCTTCTGTAATGCGTCAGGGCCTTGTCATATCCGGTCTCTTCGGCAAAGACTGCATGCGGGGCAGACGCCATTATGGATACCGCCAAACATAACGCTGCCGCAAAAATAAATTTTTTCATCGCAACCCCCTGCTTTTACCGGGACAATGCCCTGTTTTCCAAGAAATCACCTATTCACCCTCGAACTCTGTAAGCGCAAAGACCTTATAGCCCTTTGCAGCGAGTTTCTTCCTTCCCCCGACCTCAGGGAGGTCTACTATGAAGCACATCTCCGAGACCTTGCCTCCGAGTTTTTCGATAAGCGCTGCCGACGCCGTTGCGGTGCCGCCGGTTGCAAGCAGGTCGTCAACGAGCAGCACCCTTGTGCCCTTGCCGATTGAGTCCGTGTGCATCTCTATGATGTCCATGCCGTACTCAAGGGCATATTCCTGAGAGACCTTCTCCGCAGGGAGCTTGCCCTTTTTCCTGATAGGCACGAACCCCTTGCCGAGCGTATAGGCGAGGGCTCCGCCTATTATGAACCCCCTTGATTCTATGCCCACTATGACATCGAACTTTATCCTGCCCGTGATATACCTCTGGGTGAGGCTGTCTATGACGAGCCTGAATCCCACGGGGTCTTTAATGAGAGTCGTTATGTCCCGGAACATTATGCCCTTTTTGGGGTAATCCGGCACCGTCCGTATCCTTGACTTTATCGGCATTTTTTCCTCCTCACCTGCACCCGCACTCTGTATATTGTATCTTGGAAATGGTTTTTATCAAAAGCCTTTTTACGTTTTCAGAGTTCTGAGCCATCCTCTTTACTATCATATCCCATGTTACCGGCTCCTCGTCTTCCTTCCAGCAGTCGTAGTCCGTAGACATCGCAATGGACTGGTAGCATATCCCGGCCTCCCTTGCGAGCACGACCTCCGGGACTGTAGACATGTTTATGACGTCCGCTCCGAAGGCCCTGAACATATGGGATTCCGCCTTTGTGGAAAACCTCGGGCCTTCTATGGTTATGACCGTACCGCTACTATGATACCTGAGCTTAAGCTCCTTTGCCGACAAGACAATGAGCGCCCTCAGTTCCTTGCAGAAAGGCTCTGCCATGGGAGTGTGTATGACCTTTTCGTCATGAAACGTAAGGGGCCTGTGCTTTGTGTGGTCTATGAACTGGTCTACGAACACGAAGTCCCCGGGCCTTATCCCCGCCCTCAGGGAGCCGACCGCAGTGGTTGCCAGTATGTGCGTGCAGCCCTCTTTTTTGAGGGCGTGGATGTTCGCCCTATAGTTGACCCCTGTGGGGTATATGGAATGCCCCTTTCCGTGCCTTGCAAGGACGACCACGGAAACGCCGTTTATCTTCCCTATGGCAAGCTTGGAAGACGGCTCACCGTAAGGGGTCTTCACCGCCTTTTCTTTTATGCCCTTCATGAGCCCCGGGTCGTCCATGCCAGAGCCGCCTATCACCGCAACCTTTATGCCCATAGCCCCCTCTTTTTTAAAGCAATGTTTTTAAAACCATGCTGTTAAGATATAAAAAAAGCGGCATTAAGGTCAAGCTCCCGTTGCCGTCCGGGTCTTATGACGGTTCTATGACGCGGGCTTGACAACTTAGCGCCCAGCATTTAAAATTACATGATGCAAAGAATTCGGCACCGGAGGTCATAGATGATAAAAAGGATTATATGTATTGCTTTACTGATGCTTCTTGCCTTTCAGACCGTTGCCTATGCACAGGAGAAGACCTCAGGAGACGTAGTCTTCAAGGACGCCCTCTACGGCGCGGCCATCGGCGGAATCCTGGGCTTTGCGGTCTACCTTGCCGATGACGACAACTTCGGCGAAAAGGTGGGGATAGGCGTGGCAATCGGCACGCTGGGCGGCCTCGCCTTCGGCCTTGCCGAGACAAGGGGCATAGTCGAGATACGAAAAGGCGGCCTGAAGTTCAATGCGCCCCGTGTGGCGGTGCAGAAAAGAGGAAACGGCGTCCTCTATTCCACAAATATCTTTAAGGTCGATTTTTAGAGCATTTAGAGCACGGTAGGCCTCACCCATTGGGCCCTAACCCCCGCTGCCTGCGGCCGCAGGCAGCCCTCAAAGCGTCCTTAACTTGAAACGCATCTCCGGCCTTAACAAGCGGTATCAGGTTCATGGAGGCAAAAGATATAGAGTATAATTAAATACAGGAGGCAGGTGTGTTGACGCTTACTGACAGTGCGGTAAAAAAATTCAAGGAATTCGTGGATACGCGGGGGGCGACCGGCGACGGCATAAGGATATTCCTTATGGCAGGGGGCTGAAGCCCGTCTTTGGCTATGGACATAGCCAAATCAGCGCAGCCCGGCGATAGGAGCACGGAGAATGGCGGCCTTGATATCTTTCTTGAGCCGAAGGCGGACGGCATGCTTTCGGAGGCGACAATAGACTTCACGGACGCCCACGGGTTTGTGATAACCGGTCAGCAGAAAAATTCCTGCTGCGGTTAGAGATTCCGCGACCGCACCCTTTCGCCGGTTTCGTAACCCTAAAGCTTGTCGAGCGCCCTTTTTTTAGCCCTGCTTTTTTTCGAAAGAGGCCGGGAACTCCCCTTGCCCTTGGCAGGCAAAGGTTCATCTTCTGCCTGCGCCCCTGACCCCTGTTCAAGCGCATGGAGGAAGTCCCCTGAATCAAGCGGAACCGAATCATTCGCCCATGCGTATGCCTGTATGTCCCTGTCCGAGGTGATGACGATATGCTGCCTTTGGCTGGTGAGCATTCTTTTTATGACCGCATCCGCCTTTTCCCCGAGCCTCGAATATACGACCTCCACCCCTCCCTGCACTGTGCGGGTCTCGGTAGGGCCGCCGCTTTTCCATCCGTCAAAGACAACGGTTATTTCGTGGGCCTTGCCCTTTTTGTAAGCGGAAAGAATCTCTATGAGCTTTTGTCTCTGGGCCTCAAGGTCCTTGTGGAGAACGCCGATGAGGTTATAGCCGTCTATTATTATTGATGCGATGACTCCCTCCTGCCGTATTTTTGATTGCTATTTTACCATTAACCCCAAAGGGGATGTAAACTATTTCCGGAATCCATATATGATATACTTTTGTAACGAAATTTTGAGGGGAGTTCGCCAATGGCATACAAAGACTTAAGGGATTTCATAAAAATTCTCGAACAAAAGGGCCTCCTTAAGCGCATAGCTATAGAGGTGGACCCTGTGCTTGAGATAGCCGAGATAAACGACAGGGTCGTGAAGGCCGGAGGCCCGGCGCTCTTGTTCGAGAGGCCGAGAGGCTCAAAAATCCCCTGTGCCGCAAACCTATTCGGCTCCTTTGAGAGGATGAGGCTTGCCCTTGAGGTCGAAGACCTTGACGAGATAGGCGAAAGGATGCTTGAGTTCATCGAGCCGGAGATACCGACAAGGTTCATAGAGAAGCTCAAGGCCCTGCCCAAACTGAAGAGGCTTGCGGATTTCCTCCCCAAATACGTAAAGAGCGGGCCGTGCAAGGAAGTGATAATCAGGGAAAACCCCTCTCTGGACATATTCCCCATACTTAAGACATGGCCTGAGGACGGAGGGAGGTTCATCACCCTCCCGATGGTTTTTACGAAAGACCCTGAGACAGGCGCGCGTAACTGCGGCATGTACAGGATGCATGTCTATGACGGAAAGACAACGGGCATGCACTGGCATATGCATAAGGACGGGGCAAGGCACTTTAGGCGTGCCGAGGAGACCGGAGCGAGGCTTCCCGTGGCAGTGGCCATAGGCTCAGACCCGGCTGTGATGTACTCCTCCACAGCCCCGCTTCCTCCGGACATAGACGAGATGCTCCTTGCGGGTTTTCTAAGGCAGTCCCCTGTTGAGATGGTCAGGTGCGAGACCTCGGACCTTGAGGTGCCTGCAAACTCGGAGATTGTGCTTGAGGGCTACTGCGAGCCGGGCGAGCGCAGGGTGGAGGGGCCTTTCGGAGACCACACGGGATATTACAGCCTCAAAGACGAATTCCCCGTGTTTCACCTTACGTGCATAACAATGAGGAAGGACGCCATATATCCGGCCACAATCGTCGGAAAGCCGCCGATGGAGGACTGCTACATAGGAAAGGCCACTGAGAGGATATTCCTTCCCCTCCTAAAAAAACAGCTCCCTGAGGTCGTGGACATGGACCTGCCGATGGAGGGCGTTTTCCATAACATGGCCGTCGTCTCTATAGACAAGAAATACCCGGGGCAGGCAAGGAAAGTGATGTACGCCCTCTGGGGAATGGGGCAGATGAGCTTTACAAAGATGATAGTGGTCGTGGACTCATGGGTTGACGTTCATAACCCCTCGGAGGTCGCATGGAGAATCGGAAACAACGTAGACCCCAAGCGGGACGTGGTGATAGTAGAAGGCCCTCTTGACGTCTTAGAGCACGCCTCCGAAATCCCGGCCTACGGAGGGAAGTTGGGCATTGACGCAACAAAGAAGCTCCCCATGGACGGGTTTAAGCGCACGTGGCCGCCGGATATAGAAATGTCCCCTGAGATTAAGGAGCTTGTGAGCAGAAGGTGGGAGGATTACGGGCTTTAAGGTTAAGGTAAAGACAGTTCAGTCCGGAATGACGGATATGAAGCAGCGGATTGTGATAAAATTAAACCCATGGAATTCCGCTACCTTGCAGGGTACTTCGAGAGGCTTGAGGCTACCTCAAAACGGCTTGAGATGTTTGACATCCTCGCCAAACTCTTCCGCGAGGCCTCCCATGACGAGATAGCCGAGATTATATATCTCAGTCAGGGCGTTTTGCTTCCGCCTTTCTACGGGCTTGAGATAGGGATGTCCGAAAAGCTCCTTACCCGTGCGCTTTCGGATGCGGCAGGCGCGCCCACAAAAAAAGTCGAGGAGCTTTTCAGGCATACAGGCGACCTTGGGCTTGCCGCTGGGGAGCTTATCAAAGGCAGCGGCAGGCTTACGGTAAGCGCTGTTTACAAAGAACTCCGGGACATTGCCGAGACATCGGGCGTTGGAAGCGTAGAGAAAAAGATAGGGCTTCTAAGTAGCCTGCTTAAGGGCGTCTCCTCTCCAGAGGCCAAATACATAGCGCGGTTTGTAATCGGAAGGCTCAGGCTCGGGATAGGAGACCCCACGGTGCTTGAGGCCCTTGCGCTTTCAGAAGGCGAGCGCTCATTGAGGCCGGAGCTTGAGAGGGCATACAACCTCTGTTCCGACCTCGGGCTTATCGCAAAGACCCTGAAATCAAAGGGCATAGAGGAGATAAAGGGATTCAAAGTGCATGTCGGCTATCCCATCAGGATGGCCTTATGCGAAAGGGTTCCTTCCTCGGAAGACATAATCAAAAAAATGGGCGAGGCGGCGATAGAGGCCAAGTACGACGGCTTCCGCTGTCAGGTGCATAAGGACGGGGATAAAATCGAGATATTCTCAAGAAATCTCGAACGCACAACCCACATGTTCCCTGAGATACGGGAGGCCGCAAGGAAACACTTCACCGCTAAAGAAGCGATATTCGAGGGCGAGGCCCTCGCCTATAACGAGGCAACCGGAGAGCTTTTCCCGTTTCAGGTGACCATGCAGAGAAAAAGAAAGCACGGCATGGAGGCTGCTACAAAGGAGTACCCGCTTAAGTTCTTCGCCTTCGAGCTTCTTTATGCGGACGAAGAGGACTACACGGAGAAGCCCTATATAAAAAGAAGGGAAAAGTTAGTCTCCCTGATAGAGAAAAACCCCGTGATAGAGCCTGCCGAGATGTTCGTAACCGATGACCCCAAGAGGATATACACGTACTTTGAGGAGGCCATAGAGCGAGGGCTTGAGGGGGTGATAGCAAAGAGACTGGACTCCCGGTATGCGGCAGGCGCAAGGAACTTCAACTGGATTAAGCTCAAGCGGAGCTATAAGGGAGAGCTTGCCGACACCGTGGACGTCTCTATAGTCGGCTACTTCAGGGGCAAAGGCGCAAGGGCCCGCTTCGGCTTGGGTGCGCTCCTCGGCGCGGTCTATGACCCAAAGACGGACACGTTTATGACCATCAGCAAGATAGGCTCGGGATTTACGGATGCGGAGTTTTCCAAACTCAGGGAGATGCTCGACGAAATAGCGCTTAAGCACAGGCACCCGCGGGTGGACTCCGTCATGGAGGCAGACACATGGGTTGAGCCGAGATACGTCGTCACGGTGATGGCGGATGAGATTACCCGCTCTCCTTCCCACACAGCGGGAAGGGACAAAGATGGCACAGGCTATGCCCTCCGGTTTCCGCGCGCCGTGGGTTTTATAAGGCCGGACAAAAACCCTGAGGATGCAAACACGGTCAAAGAGATAATCGGAATGTTTGAGGCCCAGAAGAAGGTGAAGGCGGGGTGAGGGCTTAAAAGAGGGGCAATGTCGGTGTCCCTCAGCTGGTTTCCTGAGAAGAGTGCGGCCTGAGGGCTTTTAGGTTTAGTTGAAGGGTTCTTCCGCCTTCCCATTCGTTTATGTTTACGGTGAAGACCGCATCCACTTTCGTCCCGCCGATTTTTTCAATCAGCCCTCCCATGTCAAAGCCGATGGCCTCCACGCTTGCCCTTTTTCCCTTGAGTTTAGTCTTCAGGTGGTTGTTTCCCACAACCCTTGGGCCGACCATCTCAAGCCCACTTGAGCCGAAAAGCGGCTCAGGGTTTCCCATGCCGAAAGGCTCCAAAGAGGCAAGCTCTCCGGCAAGCCCGAAGCTCACATCCTCAAGCCCGATATCCGCATCCACGGTAAGTGAGGGAGTGAAGTCTGAAACCCCCGCCTCAACGAGGCCGATGATTCCTTCCTCAAAGGCCTCAAGCTCCGAGACCCTTGCCTTAAGGCCTGCGGCCTGCCTGTGGCCGCCGAAGGATATCAGAAGCCCCTTTAAACTCAAAAGCCCTGCGTGTATGTCAAGCCCGGGTATGCTCCTTGCCGAGCCTTTTGCCACTTCGCCTTTGATAGAGAAAATGAACGCCGGCCTTCCGAACTGCTCTGCGATTCTGGCCGCCACAATCCCTATCACCCCCTCGTGCCAGCCCTCGCCTGAAAGCACAATGGCATGGGGCGAGGATGCCTGAGATATGCCCTTTTTACTAAGAAGGCCCATTGCCTCCTTATATACCTTCTCCTCAACCTTCTGCCTCTCTGAGTTCTTCTTGTCAAGGGCCGAGGCCATGCCCAAGGCGGCCTCCTCCGAAGAGGAGAGCAGAAGCTCGACCACCTCCCCGGCATCGCTCATCCGTCCTGCGGCATTCATCCTCGGTAAAACGGTAAAGGAAAGGTGTCCGGCCTTAATCTCTTTTCCGTCAAGACCTGAGACCGTCTTTAGCGCCCTGATTCCGTGCCTTCTGCCTTCCTGTATGAACCCAAGGCCCTGCTTTACGATAATCCTGTTTTCGCCTGTAAGCGGCACGACATCGGCAATCGTCCCGAGTGCGGCAAGGTCCAAAAAATCTTCGGCAGAAAGCCCCAGCGCAAGGGCCATCTTCAAGGCCACTCCCGCCCCTGACAGCGCTGACGCACCGGCAGGGGCCGGGCCCAGTTTCGGGTTTACTATGGATAATGCACCGGGCAAAACACAGCCGTTGCCGTCTCTTACAGGTTCGTGGTGGTCCGTTATTATTACGCCGATGCCCGCTGCCCTTGCGGCCTCGCATGCCTCAAAGGAGGATATGCCGCAGTCCACCGTGATTATCAGCCCTGAGCCGGAGTCCCCGGCCAGACCGACCGCATGGGGGCCGAAGCCGTACCCGTGGGCGAACCTGTTGGGGATGAAATACCCTGCATCAAGCCCAAGCGCCCTGAGGGCGCTCACCATTATTGCCGTGGCTGTGAGGCCGTCAACATCGTAGTCGCCGTGGACGAAGACTTTTTTGCCTGCCTTTTTTGCCGCATTTATCGCCTCGCAGGCCGCCTCTGTCCCCGGCATCTCAAATGGGTTGGACAATGCCGGAAGTCCGGGCCGGAGGAAGTCCCTTACATCCTCAGGGGTCTTTATGCCCCTGTTGATGAGCACCTGAGCAAGGGTTGGAGATATGGATGAGGCGGAAGAAAGATAGGAGATGAATTCCCTGTTAGTCCTGTTTACAAGCCACTTCCTGTGCACGGCGTTACCGGCCCCTTTCTGCGGCAGGGACCATCAGGCGCACGGCCCATGCAGAAGCGGTCATCAGAGCGCTATTTCTTTACGGCGAAAGGCTTTTTCCCTCCAAGGAGGAGCACCGCCGGGCTTGCTATGAATACGGACGAAAAAGTGCCCACCACTATCCCCATGATTATTGCCAGCGAGAAGTCGTGTATGACCTCGCCTCCGAATACGAAAAGGGCAACCGCTGTAAAGAGCACTGTCAGGGAGACGATTATCGTTCTTGAGAGCACCTCGTTTATGCTCCTGTTTATCGTCTCGTTTGTAGGCTCCTTGAGCCTCTTTCTGAGGTTCTCCCGTATCCTGTCGAAAACCACGACGGTGTCCGTAAGCGAGTAGCCCGCTACCATCAAAAGGGCGCTTACGATTACTAAGTTTATCTCCTTGCCCATGAGATAGAACACCCCGAGCACCGCAAGGACGTCGTGGAACGTGGCTATAGTTGCGCCCACCGCAAACCTGAACTGGAACCTGAAGGCGACATAAAGCAGTATCCCTATGGTAGCCGCAAGTATGGCTATAAGGGCATCGTTTCTGAGCCTCTTGCCGACCTTGGGGCCTATCTCGGTAATTGAGTCCACAACCGGATTTTTTTCGGGGAATTTTTTCTTTATCGCCGCGATTATGCCGTCGGCAAGCCCTGTTGCCTCACCATGCCTCTTGGCCGTGATGAGCAGCTTGTTTGCGCTCGGCATGTCCTGAAGGTCGAAGTCCTTGATGCCGGCCTCCTCAAGCGCACCCCTCATATCGTTGAGCGAAACCTGATGCGCAAACTTAACCTGCACAGAGGTGCCGCCTACAAAATCAATCCCCATGTTTGCGGCCCCCCTCCCAATCTGGATTATCGCCATTATGCCGAGGGAGGAAAGCGCTGCGGAGAAGGCGAAGGCGTACATCTTTTTGCCCATGAAATCTATATTGGTTTTCTTCAGTAGTTCTATCATATGCTTAAGCTCTTGACCTCCTTCCGCTGGTTTATCAGGTCGAATATTGTCTTTGTCCCGACGAGCGCAGTAAAGAGGTTTATTGCGACACCAAGGCTCAGCGTCACTGCAAAGCCTTTTATCGGGCCCGTGCCGAACTGAAACAGGACGGCTGAAGTTATAAGGGTTGTCACATGCGAGTCGAATATCGTCCAGAAGGCCTTGTCATAGCCGGAGTCTACCGCGGCCCTCGGGGTCTTTCCGGCCCTCAGCTCTTCCCTCATCCTCTCAAACATCAGGACGTTTGAGTCCACGGCCATGCCCACGGCAAGTATTATCCCGGCTATGCCCGGAAGCGTAAGCGTGGCGTTAAGCGCCGCCATTGCGCCGAGAAGGAGCATGATGTTGAGCACAAGGGCTAAGTCCGCAATAAGCCCCGAAAGCCTGTAGTAAAAGAGCATGAAGACTATCACGCAAAGCGAGCCTACTATGCCCGCAGTCTTTCCGGCCTCTATGGAGTCTCTTCCGAGCGAAGGCCCCACGGTTACGTTCTGGAGTATCTTTACCGGCGCGGGCAGGGCGCCGGCCTTGAGCACTATCGCCAGGTCCTTGGCCTCCTCCATTGAGAAGCTCCCCTCTATGGAGGCATTTCCTCCTGCTATCCTTTCCCTTATGACAGGGGCTGAATAGACGTTTCCGTCAAGTATTACCGCAAGCCTCTTTTGGACGTTGGCGCCGGTAAGTTCCTCGAACATCTTGGCCCCTATGGGGTTAAAAGATATTGAGACGTAAGGCTCGTTGTATGACGTGCTTAGGCTGACCTTTGCGTCCGTAAGGAGGTCTCCGGTAAGGAGCGTCTCTTTCTTCAACAAAAATGGGGACCTCCTGACCTCTCCGCTCTCCCTGTTTACGACCCTCTCAAACAGTATCTCCGTGCCTTGCGGTATTTTGTCCTTAAACTTCTCGACTACGCCCTCTTCCTCGCCGGGCGCCACGGAAGATGGCAAATCCGCCGCAGCCGGAGAGACGTCGTCCACTATCTTGAACTCAAGCTGTGCGGTCTTTCCGATGAGGTCTATTGCGTGCTTGGGGTCCTTTACGCCCGGAAGCTGGACGACTATCTCGTTTTCAGCCTGTCTGTGTATGGTAGGCTCGGCGACCCCGAACTGGTCTATCCTGTTTCTTATGGTCTCAAGCGCCTGGTCTGTGGCATTGTCCATTATCCTTTTGGCCTCGGAATCCGAAAGCCTGTAGGCGAGCCTGTCTCCCGTCTCAGCCGCCGAAAGGGTCGGATAGTTTTTCTCTATGGCGTCCCTGAGTTCGTGGGAAGAAGGGGTTACTGTAATCAGAAGCCCTTCCCTCCTGAGTTCCGCATTGAGCTTTTTCTTCTCAAGCATCTCCTTTATGGACTGCATTACCCTGTCCGTCGTTATCTCGACCGCCCTTTCGCTTTGGACCTCAAACACAAGGTGTATGCCGCCCTGAAGGTCAAGCCCGAGGATTATGCCCTTCTCCGGCATGGCCGTTTTCCACCAGCCGGGCATGCTTTTATAAAGAGGCATGTTCGGCAGGAAGTATACAAGTGCAAGGGCTACAAGCGTGCCTATAAGGATGAACCGCCAGAGAATATTTTTTTTCATTAAAGATACCTCCCTGTGGGATTGACCCCACGCAAAATGAAAATTGTCCTCAAACAGGCCGCGCCTGTTAGCAGATATTTTGCCTTAAAACAGTGCGTTTCGGCAAGTGGCCCGAAAAAGGGGGGAGGGGGGGCACGATGCGGCGCTTCGCATGCGCATCGGGCCATTATTGCTTTGACAACCGAAGGCGCAGGGATTATACTTTTATCAGGCAGCAGTCTCAAGTTAGAGAGAGACGGATTTTAAAAATTTCATATTAAAGGAAAAGGAGGGCATATGACAATGTTTGAACCCCTTAGGAAGGCTCTGCTTGCTGGCGTTGGGGCGCAGGAGAAGGTAATGGAACTCATGGAGGAGCTTGTGAAAAAAGGCGAGCTCAGCGAGTCTCAGGGAGCAAAGCTCGTCAAGGAATGGTCTGCACAGGCCGAAAAAAGCTCATCCGAACTGAACAAGACCCTTTCCGATGTCGTCACAAAGGCGATGCAGAAGATGAACCTCCCCAAAAAAGACGACATAGACAAACTCTCCGAGGCTGTCCTGACCCTTTCGGAGAAGGTCAGGAAACTCGAGGAGAAAGGATAAAGAGCCGCTGAATTGTTCGATACCTTAAGAATCGCCAGGACATACAAGGCTGCAAGGCGGCTTCAGCAGATAGTCAACGTCTTTCTGAGGCACGGTTTCGGAAGGGTCATAGACCAGATACATCTGGGCAAGTATATACCCTTCAGAAAAAGGCTCAAGACGTTCGGCCAATGGCCCGCCCTGAAAGGCCCGACCGTGCCCGAAAGGCTGAGGGTGGCGTTTGCCGAGCTGGGGCCGAGCTTCATAAAGCTCGCTCAGGTGCTCTCCTCAAGGCCCGACCTCATCTCGGCACGGTACGCCGATGAGTTCAAGAAGCTTCAGGACGAGGTCCCGCCCTTTCCAGCCGAGGAGGCAAAAAAGATAATCGAGGCGGAGATAAAGATGCCTGTTTCCGCTATGTTTCTTGACTTCACCCCGGCTCCGGTGGCAGCGGCCTCCATAGCGCAGGTGCATCATGCAACCCTGCTTGATGGCAGCAGGGTCATCGTTAAGGTCCAGAGGCCGAACATAAAAGAGCAGATAGAGACGGACATAGACATAATGACCACGGCAGCCCGCCTTATCGAGAGGTATGTGCCTGAAAGCAGGTTTTTCAACCTTCAGGGC
Source organism: Thermodesulfovibrionales bacterium (assembly GCA_030682405.1). GTDB lineage: Bacteria > Nitrospirota > Thermodesulfovibrionia > Thermodesulfovibrionales > JdFR-86 > JAUXOF01. The sequence continues at coordinate 12,214 of JAUXOF010000075.1, read as the reverse complement.
ATAGTGCAGGAGTTCTCAAGGACGGTGCGCAAGGAACTGGACTTTACGGAAGAGGCCCGAAACTGCTGCCGCTTCAGGAAGAACTTTGAGAACGACCCGGATGTTTACATCCCAAAGGTTTACCCGGAGTTCCTCTCCGAGAAGGTGCTCGTCATGGAGCGGATAGAGGGCGTAAGGATAGACGACATAGCAGGCATAGAGGCGAGAGGGCTTGACAGAAAAAGGCTTGCTAAGATAGGCATCGGCTCATATTTCAAGATGATTCTTGAAGACGGCTTCTTCCACGCGGACCCCCATCCCGGAAATATCTTCGCCATGCAGGGCAGCCGGATAGGCTTCATGGACTTCGGCATAGTGGGCAGGGTCACGGATGAGATGAAGGAGACGATGGCCCACACCTTCTTGGCCCTCATAAGCAAGGACTTCGACAAGCTCATCGACCAGTACATAGAGCTGGGCCTTGTCCCCGAGGACATTGACCTCGATGAGTTCAGGAAGGACTTCAAGGCAGACCTCTCGGACTTCCTCGAACCCCTCTACGGGATGACGCTCGGGGAGATTGATTTCGGCCAGTACCTCAGCACCGTAATACAGCTTGCGATGAAACACAACATGAAAATACCCTCGGACCTTCTGCTCATAAACAAGGCCATGCTCATACTGGAGAACATCGGAGTGCAGCTTGACCCGGATTTCGACTTCGTGGCGGCATCAGAGCCTTACGCCTCAAAACTCGCCAGAAAGAGGTTGAGCCCGTCCCGGATTTACGCCTCCATCAGCAAAAACATCACAGAGGCAGGGGACTTCTTCCTCCTTTTCCCCAAGCAGATGAAAAAGCTCATCAGGAAGCTCCTTAAGGACGACTTCCACATGAAGCTCACCCACATAGGGCTTGACCAACTCATAAAGGACATGGACCGCTCAAGCAACCGGATAGCCTTCGCCCTCGTCATAAGCTCTATAATTATAAGCTCCGCGATAATGCACGCAACCGGCGCCGGCCCGACCATATACGGCATGTCCGTCTTGGGTTTCCTTGCCTTCGGCTTTGCGTCCCTCTTGGGCATATGGCTCATAATCTCGATAATCCGGTCGGGAAGGCTCTGAACTACCCCTTCCTTTCAAAAAACCTTGCGCCGACAAGCACAAAGACCAGAGACATAATAAGAATTACTGAAATGTCCAAAATTATCGGGAAGTCCGGGCTCATGGGGCCTGTCCTGACAGGGGTGAGCACGTGCTTAAGAGCGTCCACGCCGTAGGTCAGGGGGTTGAGCTTTGCAACGAATCTCAGCGCGGCAGGAAGGAGCTTTACCGGGTACATCGCACCTGACAGGAAGAACATGGGCATCACTATGAAGTTCATAATCACGCTGAAGCTCTCGTAGCTGTCATAAAAAGTCGCAAGCACTATGCCGAATGATGAGATTGAAAAGGAGACCATGGCGCAGATTAATATCGCGCCGGCGACCTCGGCCACCCCAAGCTTAAGCCCTACGAGCGGGAAGAGGAGCAGTATGATTGCCGCCTGAATCGTAGAGACCACCGTGCCGCTTAACGCCTTTCCCAAGACTATTGAGAGGCGGGAAATGGGGGCCACGAGTATCTCTTTCATGAACCCGAACTCCTTGTCCCATATTATGGATATTGAAGAGAATATTGAGCTGAAAAGTATGGTCATGCCGAGTATGCCCGGGAACATGAATTGGGTGTAGGAGACCCCGCCTTCGGGCATCACGAGCCGGTTTAAGCCCGCACCGACCAGAAAAAGCCACACAAGCGGCCTTGCGAGCGTGGAGACGAGCCTGCTGCGCTCCCGTATGAACTTCTTAAACTCCCTCGCTACAATTACGTATATTGCGTTAAATTCCAAAATTTTTCGCAAGCCTCCCACACATATTTTTTCTAATGCCTTCTCCTATAGGCCCTGACCTCTTCTTTTATGCTGCTCATATCAGTGCCCTCTTCCTCCCTTATGGCCTTCCCTGTGAGCTTCAAAAACACGTCGTTCAGAGTCGGCCTCTGAAGCCTCACCGAAAGAACCATGTCCTTAAGCCCGCGTATCAGCTCAGGTATGCAGGCGTCTCCCCTTTCTGTGGTTATGTAAAGCTCCCCGTCTTTTTCCTTCGCCTCAAGTTCAAATAGCCTCTTTATCTCCTCTTTGGCCCTCTCGGTATTCGTAGTCTTAAGGTATATGACATCCCCGCCTACGGTCTTTTTAAGCTCCTCAGGGCTTCCGGAGGCTATGATTTTACCGTTGTCTATGATGGCGATACGGCCGCAGACCTCTGCCTCTTCCATGTAATGGGTTGTCATGAATATCGTGACATTATGCCTCTGGGGAAGCTTCGTTATATATTCCCAGAGGTTGGCCCTGCTCTGGGGGTCAAGGCCCAATGTAGGCTCATCTAAAAAAAGCACCTTGGGCCTGTGTATAAGCCCGCGCCCTACCTCAAGCCTCCGCTTCATGCCGCCTGAGAACTTCTTTACGAGGTCGTCTTTCCTTTCGTAAAGTCCGACGAACCTCAGCGCATCGTCAACCCTGCCCTTTATCTCGCCCCTTTTGACCGAATACAGATAGGCATGGAATGAGAGGTTCTCGTATGCAGTCAGGTCCTTGTCAAGCGTCGTGTCCTGAAATACTATGCCTATGGACTTTCTGACCGCCTCAGGCTCCCCGGCGCAGTCATGGCCATCTACTGAGGCCCTTCCGGATGTGGGTGCAAGCAGGGTGCAGAGGATGTTTATCGTAGTGGTCTTGCCCGCGCCGTTTGGCCCTAAGAAGCCGAATATCGAGCCCTCTTCCACCTCAAAAGATATGCCGTCAACAGCCGTTATACCGCCGAACCGCTTGACGAGGTTTTCCACCTTTATTATGGGCATATGTTACATTTTCAGGGATGGGTTTTATTTTGTCAAATCAGCACGATTCCGGCCTCCATTTTTTGCCCCCGGCAAAAGCGCCGGAGATGGGATATAATAGTTAAAATTCGCCGTTGGAGGATAAGGTGGCTAAGGCAAAGATACTCCTTGTTGAGGACAGCGCGGCGCAGGGCAAGCACGCAAAGGATTCCTTGGAGGCGGCGGGGTACGAGGTCGTATGGGTTCTGGATGGCAAGGCCGCCATTAAGGAGGCTGTAACAACCCATCCTGACATCATACTCCTTGACCTTGTGCTGCCGGATATAAGCGGAACCGAGGTATGCCGGTGGATTAAACTCAATACCTCTACAAAGGGCATCCCGGTTATCATGCTCACTGTCAAAGGCGCGGTGAGCGATAAGGTTTCCGGCCTTGAGGCAGGCGCGGACGATTACCTCCCGAAGCCCTACGACGAGATTGAGCTTAACGCGCGGATTTACGCCAGCCTAAGGACAAAGGCCCTTCAGGACGAGTTAAGGGAGAAGAACCGCCAGCTTGAGACGCTGCTTGAAAAGGTAAGGGTCATGGCCGTGACAGACCCCCTGACCGAGCTTTACAACCGGAGGCACTTTGAGACTATTCTCCAGAACGAGCTTAAGCGCGTATTGAGGTACGGCGCACCTCTTTCGTGCCTGATGATAGACATTGACTACTTCAAGAGGATAAACGATTCCTACGGCCACCAGACAGGGGACTCGGTGCTCAAGGAATTGTCCGCCCTGATGTTATCCGACATCAGGGAAGGGGTGGACACGATTGCAAGATGGGGGGGCGAGGAGTTCGCAATACTTCTGCCCCAGACGGAAAAGGACTCCGCGCTTCAGGTTGCATCAAGAATTCTTGAGTCTGTTTCGGGCCGCAGGTTTTCCGGCACATCTTCGGACGAGAAGGTCACAGTCAGCATCGGGATTGCCGTTGCACCCGACCCTGCCGTAACCACTGGCGAGGAACTTGTCAGGGCGGCGGACAAGGCCCTCTATACGGCAAAGGCGCTCGGGCGTAACAGGGCAGAGACTGCTTAGCCTCTGCTGCCGGACATTGGACAGGGGAATGTCAAAATCTTCTTGAATAACCAAAATATATAGCTATATACTATAGCTTGCATGGGCGATAAAGAGAAACGAAACTTCAGAAGGCAGAGGGTGGATATGGATTTTGACCTTATGCTCGGGGCAAAGAAGTTCCGCGCAAAGGTCGTGGATTATTCCCCCCTCGGAATCGGGGTCTTGATAGAAGACCATCCGCCCGTATTAAAAGACACTATCTTAGACCTCTCGGTAGAATCCCTTTTCGTCAATGGAAACGGCAGGGTCATATGGCTTAACCAGACGGACTCGGGGGTGCGGGCCGGCATAGAGGGAGCCGAAGCCATCAGGGGCTTGCTCAGGAACTACAGCCTCCCGGACATCCTCATCGGCCTTCAAAGAAGCGGCAGGACGGGAATACTCGCAATCAAGGCCGGAGACGTCTTAAAGAAAATCTACGTCAACGGCGGAGACATTATATTTGCCTCCTCAAGCCTTGAAGAAGACAGGCTCGGGGAATACCTCCTTGAAATCGGAAAGATAAACAAGAAGCAGTATGACGACTCTGTTGTCATGCTCAAAAAGACCGGCAAGAGGCAGGGTGCGATACTTGTAGAACTGGGCTATCTCAGGCCTCAGGAGCTTCCGGCTGCCGTAAAGGGGCAGGTAGAGAGGATAATCCTCACGCTTTTTGGGCTCAAGGACAGCGGGTTTGAGTTCAGGGAAGGACCGCTCCCCACGGAGGAGGTCATAACCCTCAGGCTTTCCGCTGCAAGCCTTATAGAGCGCGGGCTTAAGGCCATCACTGACGAGGGGTACATAAGGTCTCTGGTCTCGCCCCTTTCAGGCTCTGTCCTTTGTTTTTCCACCTATCCGCTTGACCTCTTTCAGGACATAAGGCACGATGAGGCGAACAAGGCGGTGCTTTCAGCAATAGACGACAAAAAGACTGTGGAAGATATATTATCTTCTTTGGGACTCAGGGAGTTTGAGGCAACGAAGGCGATTTACGCCCTTCTTTCAACAAGGATTATAGATGTGAAGGAAGAGGCAGGGGCAGCCTCCGGGGTCTCTTTCGAGGAGGTGCTCTCAGAGCCTTCCATCACCGTTGCCCAGGAGGTCATAGACAGGATAAACGACATGCACGACAGATACAGGGAACTCGGATATTACGGGGTGCTTGGGGTCAAGGAGCACTCACCCGCCGAGGAGATACGGAAGGCGTTTTACAAGACCGCCAAGGAGTTTCACCCGGACAGGCATTTCTATCTCCCGGAAGACATGAAGGACAAGCTCCACGAAATCTTCTCCTACACTACAAACGCTTACACCACCCTCACAAACCCTGCGGCCCGGAAGGATTACGACAGGGCAAGGTCTCTAAAAGCAGTGCAGAAGTCAAACAAGGAGATGGCAGAGGAGAGGTTCTTTGAGGGGCTGGCGGAGCTTAAAAAGGGCAGCATCAAGGAGGCGGAGAAGCTCTTTGCCGAAGCCGCTTATTATGACGGCTCACAGGCGAAATACCATCATCACTACGGAGAGATACTGCGCAGGCTCGGCAAACTCAAAGAGGCCGAAAAGACCCTGAGAAGGGCCCTTGATAAAGAGCCGCTGAATGCGGACTGCCTTGCCGAGGCCGGCCTCGTCTATCTCGGGCTCGGCCTGCCGCTTAGGGCGGAGGCCAGCTTCAAAAAAGCCGTGGGGATAGACCCTTCAAACAAGAAGGCCCTCGACGGGCTGGCTGAAACAGTCTGACAATGGAGCATGATTCCGTAAGCAAAGACATCCTCATCCTAAAGTACACTGAAGAAAAAAAGGCCCTCATAAGCAAGCTCACCCGCGCCATTGAAAGCGAAAAACAGGCGTATGAACGGCTCGCAGACCTTGACATCACAAGGCATGTCGAGGTGGCTGATTTCAAGGGGGAAATAGACGGCTTAAAATCCGAAATAAAGAGGCTGAGGGCAAGCGAAGACCTGAGCATAAAGGCAATGGAGAAGCTCAGGCGCGAAGAAGAGGTCGGAAAACTCCAGCTCAAAGAGTCCGAAGACAACCTCCTTAAGACAGCCGAGGCGCTCATGGAGCTTCAGTCGCGGCAGGTTGAACTGGAAAGCTCCCTTAAGGCGGCAGACAGCAAATGGGAGGCTGAAAGCATCCGGTTGAAGGCGGCATTGGCAGGCCTCTCTGAAGAGAACTCTTCCCTTAAGGAAAGCCTCTCTCATGCGAGTTCCTTGCTTGACAAAAAACAGGGCGCTCCGAGTGGGCAGATAAGGCCGGAGGATTCCGCAGAGGTTGACAGGCTGCTAAACGCCGTTGCCCTCAAGGACGAGGAGATAAATGCCCTGAAGTCCGAGTTGCAGGGCAAAGAGAGCGCCCTTATGTCCAAGCAGGAGGAGATGCGGTCTTTAGATGTGCGGCATAAATCAGAGGTTGAGAGGCTTTCAGCCGGAAAAGAAGAGCTTGGCCTAAGGCTTGCGGCAGCCGAAGGGGCGGCGGCTTCTTTAAGGGAGGAGAAGGCGGAACTTACAAAGAGGCTTTCTCAGATAGCGGCAGAGATGGACAGGCTCAGGTCGGAAAGGACAGAGGAGATAAGCTCCATGGGCGCAAACCTCGGGGCGGTTACGGAAAAGATAACGGATGACCTCGCCAATCTCCAGAGGGGCATCGCGGACAACCTTGAAAGGCTTGAACATCTATCTACCAAACAGATGGAATACTATCCGACAGTCGTAATGGACGAAGAGAAGCCTGAGCGCACAACAGGCAGGACGCTGCTTACGGCAGGGGCGGTGTTTCTGCTTCTTACAGCCTTCGGCCTGTTCGGCCTTTATGCAGTAAAGGGGCGGCTCCCGGACAGGATAGACATTCTGTCGCTTGTCCGAAAGCCCGCGCCTCTGGATGCGGCCCGGATACCAAAGGCCCAGCCTCAACCCCTGCCTGCGCCGCCATGGACAGGCACAAGAGAGGTCGTCCAAGGGGACTTTACAGCCACCCTCTCGTATCTCACGCCTGACATTATGGACAGCTCCGGCATTTCAGCCAAGCTAAGCGGGCCGGAAAAAGACATGTATTACATTTACAGCCTTGAACTGACGGCTAAGGAAGGCTTCATTCCCGAGGAGATAGTAAGCTCGCCTCTAAATGCGGTATCCTTTATAGATGCGCAGGGAGGCCTTGTGAGGCCGGCGGATATCCCGAACCTTGAAGGGAGCAAGAAGGCAATTTACAGGATAAAATCCGGCAGTGCGGGCGCAGCGCTCTTCAGGTGCTACCTTGCGGCTGCCAAAACAGTCAGGCTCAAAGGCGCATCAATTAAAGGCCTCGTAAAAGAAGCCCCCATTGTAATAGATTCCCCCTTAATTTGACAAACCCCCTGATTATCAATTAAATTAAAAGAATGCTGAAAACAATAGAAGACATAAGCCAGACAAAGAAAAGACTGAAGATTGAGATACCCTCCGATGTCGTTGAAAAGGAGATAGGAAGCGCGCTTCAGAGCGTAAGGCAGAGGGTGAAACTGCCCGGATTCAGGCAGGGCAAGGTCCCCATAGCCCTTATCGAGAAACGCTTCGGCAAGGAGGTAGAGGCCGACGCCATAGAAAAGTTAATCTCCTCCTCCTACGCTACGGCGCTCAAGGAGGCGGACATCACGCCGGTTTCCTCTCCGGTAATGGAGGAGAACTTTGAGTTTAAAAGGCAAAGCCCCCTAAGCATGACCCTCACGGTAGAGGTGAGGCCAAAGGTCGAAGGCCTCAAGTACGAGGGCATAAAGGTCAGGGACATCCCCGTGGATGTGCCTGATGATGATGTAGAGAAGACCCTCAAGAGACTTCAGGCCGAAAAGGCCGTATACGAGCCCTCGGATAAGGAGATGACAGAAGGGGATGTTGCAATCATAGACCTCAAGGGGGCTGCGAGCCCCGGCGAAAGCGGCGCTGCCCCCGGCGAAACGGAAGCGGGGCTTCAAATCTCAGAGCAGCTTTTTAAGGTGGGAAGCGATTATTTCCCTCCTGAGATTTCAGAGGGGCTTAAGGGCAGAAAAAAAGGGGATGAGTTCAGCCTCAAGGCGGACTTCCCCGAAGGCTTCCACATAAACGAGCTTGCGGGCAGAAAACTGGAACTGACCGTCTTTGTAAAAGAAGTGAAAAAGGCGAACCTCCCGGACATGGACGACGAGCTTGCAAAAGACCTTGGCATGGACAGCATGGATGCCCTCAGAGGCCACATAAAAGAGGAACTCCTTAAGGCAAAGAAAAACGCCGTTGCCAAGATGCTCAAGGCGGAGGTGGTCAAGAACATCATTAACGAAACCGCGTTTGAGGCCCCGGAATCCCTTGTGGGCCACGAACTAAGCCAGCTTATGGACAACGCAAGGCTTTCCGGAGCAATGGCGGGCGTGGAGAACGATACCCTGAAGAAGGAGCTGAGGCCCGCGGCGGAGAGGAACATAAAGGCGGCCCTGCTTATTGAAATCATAGGCGAAAAAGAGGGAGTGACCGTTACCGAGGATGAGCTTAAAAAGGAAATCCTTTCGCTTTCCGGAAGGCTCCGCATGAGCCCGGAGAACGTGATGAAATATTTCATCACAAGAGACGGCTCCATCGAGGGCCTCAGGCGTTCGGTGATAGAGGAAAAGGTATTGAACCTTCTGCTTGAGAAGGCCGAAATCGAGGGGGCGGCACACGCAGAAGAAGGAGAAAAAAAGTGAACTTCATACCGATTGTGATAGAGCAGACGGCAAGGTCGGAGCGGGCATATGACATATACTCGAGGCTCCTTAAGGACAGGATAATCTTCATCGGCTTCCCCATAGACGACGGCCTGGCAAACACTGTCATAGCCCAGCTTTTGTTTCTGCAGACCGAGGACCCGGAGAAGGACATCCACATATACATAAACTCCCCCGGCGGGATAGTCTCCTCAGGGCTTGCCATATACGACACCATCCAGTACGTGAGGCCGGACATTGCAACCTACTGCATAGGGCAGGCCGCAAGCATGGGCGCGCTCCTGCTTGCGGCAGGCACGAAGAAAAAAAGGTTCGCGCTTCCGAATTCAAGGATAATGATACACCAGCCTATGGGCGGGTTCCACGGGCAGGCTACGGACATAGAGATACATGCAAGGGAGATACTGAGGATGAAGGACACACTCAACTCTATCCTCGCAAGCCACACGGGCCAGCCGCTTGAGAAAATACAGGCCGACACGGACAGAGACTTCTTCATGTCCGGCGATGAGGCGAAGCAATACGGGATAGTGGATGAGGTCATCCACAGCCTGAAAGAGGGCAAGAAATGACAAAAAAGGAAGATGCCGGCCTTAAATGCTCCTTCTGCGGAAGGGGGCAGGAGGAGGTAAAGAAGCTGATTGCAGGGCCCACGGTTTACATATGCGACGAGTGCGTAGGGCTCTGTAACGAGATAATAGCGGATGAGTTTTTCGCGGACGAAAAGTCCAGGCCACAGCAGAAGCTCCCCACGCCCAAGGAGATAAACAGCTTTCTCAACGACTATGTGATAGGACAGGAGAGGGCAAAGAAGATACTCGCCGTCGCCGTATATAACCACTATAAGAGAATATATAGCGCACCCGGCTCGGATGTGGAGCTCCAAAAGAGCAACATCCTTCTATTGGGGCCCACAGGCACAGGAAAGACCCTCCTTGCCCAGACCCTCGCAAGGTTCCTCGACGTGCCCTTCACAATAGCCGACGCCACCACACTCACGGAGGCGGGCTATGTCGGGGAGGATGTGGAAAACATCGTGCTTAAGCTCCTTCAGGCCGCAGAGTACGACGTGGAGCGCTGCCAAAGGGGCATAGTCTACATAGACGAGATAGACAAGATAAGCAGGAAGTCCGACAACCCCTCCATAACGAGGGATGTCTCAGGAGAGGGTGTGCAGCAGGCCCTCCTTAAGATAATCGAGGGTACAGTGGCCAATATCCCGCCTCAGGGCGGAAGAAAGCATCCGCAGCAGGAATACATACCGGTCAACACCGCAAACATCCTCTTCATCTGCGGCGGCGCATTCATAGGGCTTGACGAGATTATCGAACGGAGGATCGGAAAGAAGGTCATAGGGTTCGGCTCCTCGCTGACTAATTCCGTAAAAAAGAACATTGGTGAGGTCTTAAGCCTTGGCGAACCTGTGGACCTGATAAAATACGGCCTCATCCCCGAGTTCGTGGGCAGGATGCCGGTCGTTGCAACGCTCGATGAACTTGACGAGGCCGCGCTCGTAAGGATACTCACCGAGCCCAAGAACTCGCTCATAAAGCAGTACCAGAAGCTCCTTTCCTTTGACAGCGTGAGGCTCAGGTTCACGGAGCAGGCCCTTACCGCAATAGCAAGAAAGGGCATACATAGGAAGACCGGAGCCAGAGGCCTGAGGGCCATACTTGAGGAGATAATGCTCGATGTCATGTACGAGATACCTTCTCAGAGCGGCATAAAGGAATGCCTCGTAAGCGACGGCGTGGTCGAGCGGAAAGAAAAGCCGAAGCTCATATACGAAAAACAGTCGGCGTAAGTCTTAGTCATTCCCCGGCCCTATGGGTCGTGACCCACGGGTCATAGACCTGACCGGCCACTGGCTCGCAGGAGGGAATCCAGCTATTTATCTAAAAAGAAAAATTCCGGCGGAATAATTTATAATATCACTTCATGGAGGGGTGGCCGAGCGGTTGAAGGCGACGGTCTTGAAAATCGTTGTAGGGGCAACTCTACCGTGAGTTCGAATCTCACCCCCTCCGCCAAAAAACTAATCCGGGCCGTGGGCATCAAGAAAAGGGCAAAATGGCGGTGCAGGGAATCGAACCCCGGACACTGCGGATATGAGCCGCATGCTCTGACCGACTGAGCTACACCGCCGGGCCTTAAATAGAAATTATAACAAATCCCGCGGCTTTAATAAAAGAGCTCGAACCTCCGCGCCCTTATGTTCATGAGTATGCCCACGGCCATGAAGTTTCCGAGGAGGGCGGTGCCCCCGTAGCTCATAAACGGCAGAGGGATGCCCACTATCGGCATAAGCCCCATTGTCATGGCGATGTTTATGACCGTGTAGGCGGTGAGCATGAATGTTATGCCTAAGGCAAGGAACCTCCCGAACTCGTCCTTTGCTTTTCTTGCGGTGTCCACGGCCCGGTAGATGAGCGCAAGGTAGGCCATGAGGAGGAGGATGCATCCGGCAAGCCCGTGTTCCTCGGCAAATACCGAAAATATGAAGTCCGTGTGCTTTTCGGGAAGGAACCTAAACGGCCCCTGAGTTCCTTTCAGGTAGCCCTTTCCCCAGAAACCGCCCGAGCCTATGGCGACCTTGGACTGTATTATGTGATAGCCGACTCCGGCGGGGTCTACTGCAGGCTCCATGAACGCCACTATGCGGTTTTTCTGATAGTCCTTGAGCTCTCCCCATAATATGTTTCCCAGAAACGGGATGGAGATAATACCCGCGATGATAATAAATGCAAAGACCTTCCTGCCCACGCCCTTTGTGAGCACGAGGGCTATGAAGAGGCTGAAGAGGACGACCGCGGTGCCGAGGTCGGGCTGCTTTACGAGCATGGCAAACGGCAGGGCCGCGAACATCAGGAACGCCTTGATTATGTCCGTGCCCTTGAGCGGGGATTTCAGCGTGGCCATATACCGCGCAAACGCAATGACAAAGAAGAGCTTGAAAAGCTCGCTCGGCTGGAAGGACAGCGGCCCGAGGGACAGCCATCTCTGGGCGCCCATGCCGCTTCTGCCGCCTATGAGGACTGCGGCCAAAAGCAATATGCCTACGACATAAAGGACGTATGCGGCCCTTCCAAGCCAGATATAATCGAAGCTGACGATTGCGGACATGGCCAGAAGCCCCAGTAGCAGCCAGTATGCCTGTTTCATGAAGTACGACGGATGCTGCCCTCCGTCGGGCGGCCGGGTTGCGCTGAATATCGTCATGATTCCCACAAGCGTGATGATTACCGCCATGGCCGGAAGGAACCAATCAAGGTTTTTTATCAGGTGCTTATTTATTTTCATTTTTTACAAGGTATGCTTCTATTGCGCGCCTTGCAATCGGCGCCGCAGTAGAGCCTCCGTGGCCGCCGTGCTCCACAAAAACGGCCATGGCCACTTGGGGGGCGTCCGCAGGCGCATACGCCACAAACCACGCGTGGTCGCCGAATTTTCCTGTCGCAGCGCCCCATTTTGCCGACCTTACCTGAGCCGTACCCGTTTTTCCGGATATGACGGCGAGCCTGGACATCGCCGAGTGCGC
>JAUXOF010000087.1 GCA_030682405.1 Thermodesulfovibrionales bacterium | reverse complement strand
CTGACGCCTCCCTTATCAACTCCTTTAAAGGGTTCTCTTCCCTGCCGCCAAAGAGGAGATAAGAAAAGTCCGGATAGGCTGCCGAGAGTTCCCTTATAAGAGATGCAACCTTCTCAAAAGGCCACCTCTTCCTTATGCTCTCCTTGAACACGCTGCTTCCGGGATGAAAACCTATGAAAGGCGCGGCTCCGAGTCCCCTGCCTTCCAGCCATGAGGCAGCGGCCTTTTTTTCCTCCTCCGAAAGATGCACCTCCATAGGATACGGCGTTTTTTCGTTAATGCCCAGAAAATCGAGGAGACTGAGGTCTTCCTCTACATTATGAAGACTGTCATCCTCCCTGACCGTCCTGTTCTTGAGAAAGTTCAGCTCTCTTATGTCCCTGAGGACATATCTGTGGCCGATTCTCATGGGGCAGCCGACAATGAACGAGGCAAGGTTGTAGTCCTTCCTGTTGGTCGGGTAGAAATTTATTGAAGCGTCGAACTTCCCCCGTAAGCGAAGCAGGAATCTCAGACCCTCAAGCCTGCCCGAGTTCAGGAACGGGAAGTGGATGCCCTCGTCAATGCAGGGGTTGTTGATTAGTATGTCCCGCGTTGTCTTGAACATATGGAGATATGTGATATGGGCGCCGGTCTTCTCCTTTATATTCCTGAGGGCAGGGGTGCTCATCAGCGCATCTCCGATGCCGTAAAGGGGCATAATTATTATTTTCATGTGTTATTATAACATCCTTCACAGGGGGGCTTTGACTATCGGGCTGGATTCTTATTATTATAAAAGGTATTCTTTCAAGGGAGACTGATGAAGGTTTTATTTATCACAAAGCCCTATGTCATTGACCCTCTGGGAATAGCGTACCTGTCCTCTACCTTAAAGAAGGCCGGCCACAGCACCGAGCTTGTAAGGACGGTAGACGACTGGAGGGCGAAACTCAGGGAGTTCGGTCCGCAGGTAGCCGCCTTCTCCATGACCACCGGCCAGCACAGGGAATATATAAAGATAGCCGGGGAGATAAAAGAGGCCCATCCCGGAATAAAGGTGGTCTTCGGCGGACCGCATCCGACTTATTTCCATGAGGTCAGCGAAGAGAAATCCGTTGATTTCATAATCAGGGGAGAAGGCGAAACCGCATTCCTCAAGCTCATTGAGGACATAGAGAGCTCGCCGGAAAAGCAAAAAGACAAGATACGTCCGATAGACCCCCTGGTACAGGACCTGGACTCCATAGCCCCGCCCGACAGGGACCTTATATATCGGTTCCCGGAAAACAGGGACAACCCGATTAAAAACGTGATGACGAGCAGGGGCTGTCCTTTTTTCTGCCCTTACTGCTATAACAGCATATATAAGGAACTGTACAAGGGACAGAAAATCGTGCGCTACCACTCGATAGACAGGGTGATAGAGGAATGCCGCGAGATAAAAAACAACTATCCGGTAAAATTCATCTTTTTTGCGGACGACGAGTTCGCTCTTCAGGAGCGGAGGCTCGAGGAGTTCTCAGCCAGATATAAAAGCGAGATAGGGCTTCCCTACCACGCCCAGTTGAGGATTGACCTCCTTACGGACAAAAAGGCCAAGCTGCTCAAGGACTCCGGCTGCGCGAGCGTGACCTTTGCCATAGAAGCCGGGAGCGAGGAGTACAGAAAAAAGATGCTGCACAGAAACATCTCCGATGCGCAGATATTCGAGGGCTGCAGGATTCTTAACAAGTACGGTATCGCCTACCGGACGGAAAACATGATAGGGCTTCCATTTGAAACGCTCGAAGGAGCGCTCAAGACCCTTGACCTGAATATTAAATGCAAGCCCGCCATTGCATGGGCAAGCCTCTACCAGCCTTACCCGCGGACAGAACTCGGAGACTTGTGCAAGGAAAAGGGGCTCTTCGGCGGAGACGTGAACAAGCTCCAAGAAACGTTCTTCGAAGACAGCGTGCTGCCGCTTGAGAGGAAGAAGGAGTTTGTGAACCTGCAGCGGCTGTTCGGCCTTGTCGTGAGCTTCCCGGCGCTCAGGCCCTTTCTTAAATATCTCCTTAAGGTGCCTGTAAACCGTCTTTACTCACGCCTTTACGTCTGGTGGAAACATAACCGCTACGACACAAAGCTTTATAAGACATCCTAAGGCCTTTATCTGAGCATATCCGCCGCAAGCGCCCTCAGCCTCTCATCCCGCGCCTCCCGGTAGACCCGCTCGGCATAAGACCTCGCCTTCTCCTTATCGCCCGAAAGCTCAAAAGTCTTTGCGATCCCGAGCACTGCCCTGAGATTCTGCTGCGGAAACTGAAGCGCGCTTTCAAACGCCCATCTGGCGCCGTCGAGGTTGCGGGAGTTCAGGTACAGGAACCCCAGTTCAATGAACGAAAACTCATACGCGGAATAGTTAAGGGAAAGCATGTAATATTTTTCCGCCTGCTGTAGAAGGCCCTCTTCCTGTGCCATTGTGCCCAGAATGTATGCGGCCTGCGCAAACTCGGCAGGCATGCCCTTGGGCTTGTTGAGCCCTTCCAGTATGCGGGCCCTTGCCTCTTTGCGGTTGCCCTTCTCAAGCTCAAGACCTCCGAGGCTGACGTAGCCTGAGACGTAGTCCGGGTTCATCCTGACCACATACCCCCAGAACGCCTCCTCCGTCCTCCACGCCTCATAAAAATAAACCACGCCTGTTATGCCGTAGGCAACCAAGAGGGCCGCAACAAGCAGCCTCGTTATCCTCTCCCTCCATATGCCGGCAAACACGCATGCGAGCACCGCGCTGAAGCCTATGGAGGCCGCATAGATATATCGTTCGGCGGTAATTGCGACGTTCCCCTGAACAAAGGGCACGAAAAGATACGGAAATGACGTCACAAGAAAGAACAGGCTGCCCCAGATTATAAGCCTTCTTTCGGCAAGCCATTTCTTCATCGCTATGACCGTAATCACCGCCGTGCCTGAGAGGATGAGGAAGAAATAAAGCAGTGGCTCGTTTCCGAACTCCCTGATAAACGGCGAAAGAGGATAGGGCACGACTAAGGACTTTATGAAAAACGCAAGGCTCAGTACGACATCTCCCAATCCCCTGCCCCCTTCAGTCCCTGAGGACATGCCTTCCACGGCAGTCGCTGCGCTGCCGAAAAGGAATCCCCGCTTCATAATTACAAGCACCAAAAGATAGGGCATGGCCCATAGATACCTGAGCTTAGAAACGACCCTTGACCCTTCCGCAGGGGTCGGCGACCCTTCCGCATGGGTCCGTGACCCCATAAACCACTCCGTAAGGGGATAAACCAATACGAATGCTGCTGCCGATTCCTTGCTCAAAACTGAAAAGAGATACGAGGCTACGGAAAGGACAAGCAGGATCAGGTTCTTTCTTCCCTTAAATACCCGGTCACTGAAGAGCACATAAAGGAGAAGGCTCAGCATCGCCCAGAAGGCATAAAAGAGGTCTGTGCCCCCGAGGGTGACGAATGTGATGTTTTCCACATGCACGGGATGAAGCCCGAAGATGAGCCCTCCCAAGAGGGCAACCCTAAGGCCGGATGTTATGCGCCTGAGGAATATAAAAACTATGAGGGTCGTTGCGCTGTGGAAAAGCAGATTGAAAAGATGATATGGAAGGGGCGCAGGGCCGAAGACCTTATAAAGCACGAGGAGGAAAAACACATGGAGGCTTCTTGCGGCGCCCGGCAGGAAATGCAGGTCGCTTCGGAAGACAAGGAACGGGTTTTCCGCCAAACGCTTTGCCTGATGTCCGAGAAAGATTACGTTATCGTCGTAGTAAAACGCTCCGGTAAGCGTAGGGAGATAAACCAGAAAAGGCAAAAAGAAAACTACGGCAGGCCATATCCAAGGTTTTTTTAAAAGTTCCACTCAAATACCATGACCCTTTCCAGCCCGGCATAATCCCTTATGAGGGCGGCATCCCTGAACCCGGCGCTGCTTGATAGAAGCCCGACCGATGCGGCCTGTCCGTCGGCTATCTCAAGCATGACAACACCCTTTTCCTTGAGGTAAGACGGCGCGGCCTTGAGTATCTCCCTATGGTATTTAAGTCCGTCCTCATCCCCGTCCAATGCCCCGCGCGGCTCCCAGTCCTTAACCTCGGGCTCAAGCCCGTCTATGTCTTTGCTTCTCACATAAGGCGGATTAGACACTATTATATCAAACCTCATGCCGCCTACCGGCTCAAAGAGACCGCCCCTGAGAAAAGTCACATTATCAGCTTTATGATGTTCTTTATTCCTGTGCGCATAGTCTAACGCATCACCGGAGATGTCTGTGCCGGAGATTGCGGCATGGGGCAGGCGCTTTGCAGCGGCGAGGGCAATGCATCCGCTTCCGGTGCAGAGGTCAAGGATGCTCACCGCACCTTTTTCATCAATTGCCAAAGCCCGCCTTATTACCTCCTCTGCCAAAAGCTCGGTCTCAGGCCTTGGGACAAGCACTCCGGGGCCGACCTCAAATCTCAGGCCGAAGAAATCCGCACAGCCCATTATGTACTGAAGCGGCTCCCTCCGCCTCCTTCTGCCTATAATCTCTTGTGCTTTTTTCATCTCTTCTTCGGAGATGACCGGGTCGTCCCTGTAAAGCGAGACCCTGTCAATCCCGATTGCAGCGGTGAGGATTATCTCGGCCTCTTTTTCGGCGCCGGCAATGCCCGACCCCCTGAGGGCCGAAATGCAGCGCACAAGAAGGCAGGAGGCCCTTACCCCGTCAGCTTTTCCCATAAGCAAAGCCCGGTTCAAGGTTTCTCAGAGCCTCTTTAACCCTTCTGTCTGGTAGTGCGTTATAAGGCTGTCCACTATCTCGTCCATATGGCCCTCCAGTATCTGCTCAAGCCTATAAAGGGTGAGGCCTATTCTGTGGTCCGTGACCCTGTTCTGCGGGTAATTGTACGTCCTTATCCTTTCGCTCCGGTCGCCTGTGCCGACCTGCGACTTCCTTTCAAGTGCCCTCTCTCTTTCCTGCTCCTCTATCTGCTTTTCATAGAGCTTCGAGCGCAGAACCTTCATCGCCTTGCCCTTGTTCTTGATTTGAGACCTTTCGTCCTGACACTGCACGCTTATGCCCGTAGGGATATGCACGATTCTTACGGCAGAATATGTGGTGTTGACGCCCTGCCCTCCGGGGCCTGATGCGCAGAACGTATCGACCCTGAGGTCTTTCTCTTCCACCTTTATATCAACGTCCTCGGCCTCCGGAAGCACTGCCACGGTTGCCGCGGACGTATGCACCCTCCCTGAGGCCTCTGTCATAGGCACGCGCTGAACCCTGTGCACCCCGCTTTCGTACTTAAGCCTGCTGTATGCGCCCTTGCCCTCAATAGCGGCTATTATTTCCTTTATGCCTCCCAGTCCCGTGGGGCTTGAGTCTATGGCCTCGACCTTCCAACGCCTTGACTCCGCGTATCTCGAATACATCCTGAAAAGGCTCGCTGCAAAGAGGGCGGCCTCCTCCCCGCCGGTGCCTGCCCTGATTTCAAGTATCACGCCCTTTTCATCCCTCGGGTCCTTCGGAAGGAGCATGAACTTCATTTCCTGCTCAACCGTCTGCTTTTCCTCCTTGAGTTTATCAAGCTCCGCCTGTGCAAGCTCCCGGAGGTCTCCGTCGCCTCCCTTAAGAAGCTCCTCCGCGCCCTCCATCTCCGAGATAAGCCTCCTGTAGCGGCCTATCTTCTCAACGAGGGGCGCAAGGCCGGCCTGCTCTTTTGAGTATTCCCTGTATTGCTTAGGATCGGAAAACACATCAGGCTGCATGAGGAAATTCGTAAGCTCCTCGTGCCTTTTCTCTATTGTTTTAAGCTTATCAAGCACCTGTATTTTCCTGTCCCGGTGCAGGTTCGCAACTTCCGCATGGGGCCGTGCCACTTCCCGCCGGGGCTGCGCCCCCCTCAAATGAAAGAACTTCTTCAAGCGCCCTTATGGCCACTTCTATCTGGCTCCGGTCCGGTTCCCGAGTCGTAAGCCTCTGAAGGGTCAGGCCGGGCAGGATAAGAAGGCGCATGAGGGGGTTGTCCTTCATCGCCGATGAAATCTTAAGAAGCTCATATGAAAGCCCTGCTATCAGGGGCATGAGAACCAGCCTTGAGAGGAACTTATAAAGAAAAGGCCATGACTGTGGTATGAAGGAGAAAACCGCTATGCTTACGAGCATCACAATCAGGAGGAAGCTCGTGCCGCACCTTGGATGAAGAGGGCTTAGGTCCATGACATTATCAGGCACAAGCTCTCTTCCCTGCTCATACGCGTGAATCACCTTGTGCTCTGCACCGTGGTACTGAAACACCCTTGCCACATCCGCCCACAGCCCTATAAGCCGGATGTAAAGCAAAAACACCGCCACCCTCGCAAGCCCGTCAACGAGGTTGAAAATGACCGCCTGTTCGGTTACCTGATGAAGGACAAGGCCGAGGAGCTTTGTGGCATAGAGGGGAAGGAGTATGAAAAGCCCCACGCCCAGCACAAACGCAAACGCCATTGTAAGCGCGATTGCGGCCCTGCTCATGGGCTTGTCCTCGCCGCCGGCAGAGCCCTCGTAAGCCTTGCCTGCGGAAAATTCAAGCGCCCTTATGCCCAGAGAAAGGGCATGATAAAGCGCGACCACGCCTCTTAAGACAGGCAGCATGAGCGCCCTATGCGGTTCGGGCAGGGGCTCCCTCTTTAGGTGCACCTCTCCTTTTTGGTCCCTGACGGCTACTGTCCAGCCCTTCGGGGACTTCATCATGACGCCTTCTATAACCGCCTGTCCGCCTATGTTTTTTGCGTTTCTCATTTCAAAATAAAAAAAAGTCGTTAGACGGCATCGCCTGCCTAACGACTCTGATTTAAATCAGCTACTTGTTCTTCTTTGCGTATTTCTTCTTAAACTTCTCGACCCTTCCCTCAATGTCCATTATCTTCTGCTTGCCCGTAAAGAACGGGTGGCAGCTTGAGCATATGTCCACACGGATATCGCCCCTTGTGGACTTCGTGGTAAAGGCCTCGCCGCACGCGCAGGCGGCATTTACCTTTTTGTAATCAGGATGAATGCCTTCTTTCAATTTCTTCCCCTCCCGTAAAGATTAGTCACAATCGTATTTTAAAGCATTTCGAACCGGTTTGGCAATAAGCAATATTTTTAGGGGGGTACGTCCCTGTCAAGAGATTTTTGCTGCAAATAATTATGGTATTATAAAATTATGGAAGGGAGGTAAATTATGAGCAAACTTATTGAAAAAATAGTAAGCGACGCGGGTATTTGTAGCGGAAAGCCCTGCATCAAAGGAACGAGGATACCCGTTCACATTATTCTTGACCTTCTCGCCGCCGGAGAAACTTTTGAGGGGATAAAAAAGGCGTATCCCAATATTACCGATGAAGACATCAGGGCCTGCCTTAACTACGCCGCAATCCTTGCGGATGAAGAGGCAGGGGTCACGGCGTGAGGCTGTTTGCCGATGAGAACTTATTCGAGCCAATTATAACGCATCTAAGAAGCCTCAGCCATTATGTTCTCAGCATAAGGGATGAGGGGCTGTCCGGCATATCCGACGACGAGATTTATAAGCGCGCCTGCAGAGAAAATCTCGTTATCATCACTATGGACAGAGACTTTGCAAGAACTTTTCGTTTCCCGCCTGAAAATTGCGGCGGCATTATTGTTGTCAAGATTTATAAGCGAACAGTAGAAGAAACCCTCGCTATTTTTAAAAAGATTTTCAGTGCGCTAACCGACCAAAATGTAATGCATAATCTCGTTATTGTTTCGCCTGAGGGTGTCCGGATAAGAAGATCAGGAACTTAAACCTGCCTCCCCCATTATCTTTCTCCCCGCTTTTTTATCCCACTCCTACTGTCCTCATTTGGCTGAACTGGTTCGGGTAGACCAGGACCTTAAGGACATAGGAAAATAAGCGCAGAGGACACGGAGGAACTACCTCCCCTAACCCCTCCTTGGCAAGGAGGGGATTTAGACCACAGGAGGGGATTTATAATCCTCCCTTTAATAAGGGGAGGTTGGAGGGGTGAATTGCTTATCCCCCTTTAGCACAGGGGGATGAAGGGGGATTTGACGAAATATGGAAAGTCGTGATTTAAAAAATCTCCCCTTTGCCCCTCTTTTC
>JAUXOF010000086.1 GCA_030682405.1 Thermodesulfovibrionales bacterium | reverse complement strand
TTGACGTGCCTGCCTGTTACAGGGCCGTAAAGCCTGTGGTGCACGGGAAAAGGATGAAGAGATTTCTTAAGGAAGGCAAAATTACGGTTGCCACCTTCACAAGCGCGGCAACCTTCCAAAACTTCAGGGAGATTATGGGCCAAAACGCAGACGAACTCCTTAAAGACGTTCTCATCGCTGTAATCGGCCCTGTCACAGCAAGGGCCGTTGAGAAGGCAGGCCTCAAGGTTGACATCATGCCCAAGGAGGCTACGATAGAGGCCATGGCAGAGGAGATTATAAAAAGGCTCGCCAATGCTTAAACTATCAAGACATGTCCGGAACAATATGAGGCTCTATGGAATCCAAATGGATGAACCTTTAGAGGCGATTAATTCCCCTGATATTATTGAGGCTGAAAGTGATAAAATAGTTGTAATTAAACGATTTCGAGGCAGGTTTTCTGGGTATCCGCTTAAAGCGGTTTACAAAAGACAGGGAGATAATACATTCGCGATAACAGTATATCCCCTAAAAAAGAAATACCGGAGGTAGATTATGAAAATCAATTACGACAAAGAAGCCGATGCCGCTTACATTCAGCTTTCCGGCAAGAAACCCGACGGGGCTATCGAGATATCCGAGGGGGTTATCCTGCATACGACCTCAAAGAACGAGATAGTCGGGATAGAGATGCTGGACGCGAGCAAGAAGTTCCCGATAAAAAGCCTTTATAAGCTTGAACTACAACCAGCCAAGTAATTCCGAAAAGCCCGCTCCTAAATCCCCTCTGTGGCAAATGGGGGAACTCCCCCCTACCTTCTTCCCTTAAGCCTTCCGAGGGCCTCCTTTGCGTGCTCCTGAACGACCACGCTCGGATCCTTAAGCGCCTGCTCTATGGCGCGCGCGGCCTCAGGCCCGCCTATCTGTCCGAGGCTCCTTACAACGGACTTCCTCACTATATAGGAGGGGTCGTCAATGGCCAGATAAAGGGCGGTCACTGCTGTTTTATCGCCTATCATGCCCAAGGCCTTTGCAGCGGACTTCCTCACCCACTCCTCTTTGTCGTTAAGCATCCTTATGAGGGCAGGCACCGCCTCCTCAGAGCCTAATTCTCCGAGGGCAAAGGCGGCATTGTCCCTTACGGCCATGTTCGGGTCGTTCAACGCATCCATCAGGGGCTTTAAGGCCCTCTGGTCGCGGAGACTGCCGAGCCCGGCCACGGCGTTTTTCCTCCTGATGTCGCTTTGGGACCTCAGGTCCTCTGTTAGTTCCTCGAATGTCATAAAGGGTCTCCAAAATAAACAGATTAAATAGAAGCGGTTGTTATTTTAAACGGAAATGCGGCCTCCGGTCAAATCGCGTTTGAGCCGGATGTCAAGCCAAAATAGAAATGTCCTATTTGGTTAATAAGCATTTACCCATACGTGCCTGTTGTCAACACCAACCAATGCCCTCATGATGATATTCCCTGATTTGCTCATTTTCAATCCTCCTTTTCTGTGCAGCATTCACTGCTTATTTTTTTAGCCGATTTTGCCCTTGCCGATTTTATATGCCGTTTCGACATCCAGCACATAGATTTTCCCGTCTCCGCGCAGTCCTGTATGTGCTGTTTTATCGATAACGGAGACCAATTCATCGACAATTTCGTCTATGCAGAATATCTCTATCCTTGTGTATGGTGCAAAATCCATCAGGTCATCCACTGAATAGATGGTATCCGGTTCTTCTCTTCGCCCGAATCCTTTTACTTCAGTGACGCTTGTTCCGCGAAGTCCTTTGATTTTTTGTAAAGCAAGGGTCATTTCCGGAAGCCTATGAGGCTTTATAAATGCCACTATCTCTTTCATGTAACCTCCTTATTTCATCACGGTTTCTTCTTCGGGGCTTATCGCAAACCATCTGTAAAGAGCAGGCACAACAAGCAGTGTTAGTACAGTAGAAGTGACAAGCCCTCCAATAACGACAGTTGCGAGCGGCCTCTGCACTTCGCTTCCCGTTCCGCTTGAAAGAACCATCGGGACGAGTCCCAGTGCGGCAGCCGCGGCTGTCATTAAAACAGGCCTAAGCCTCATGCATGCGCCCTGTATACATGTCTCCTCCATGGGAATTCCTTTCCTCAGAAGCTGGTTCAGGTAGGTCACAAGCACCATCCCGTTTGCCAGGGCAATGCCGAAGAGGGCTATGAACCCAACAGATGCAGGCACTGATAGGTTCTGGCCTGTTAGCCACAGGCCAGCAACTCCCCCGACAAGCGCAAGAGGTATATTAAGAAGTATTAATAATGAGTTTTTCATTGAATTGAACGCCGAATAAAGGAGCAGGAAGACTATAAGAAGCGTTACGGGTATAACGAGCGACAGCCTCTTATTCGCCTCCTGCTGGAGCTCGAACTGTCCCCCCCAGCTCAAAAGATAACCGGGCGGCAGTTTCACCCCGGCCTCCATGGCCTTCTGGGCATCCTTGACGAATGAGCCGATATCTCTGTTGCGCACATTGCACTGGACGGTTATGAATCTTTGATTATCCTCTCTCGTGATCTGCCGGGGCCCGACGATTTCTTCTATTTTCGCAAGCTCCGAAAGTGGAACTTTTGACCCAGCAGGAGCTGGAACAAGAATATTTCCTATTGCCTTAGCGCTCTTCCTCGCCTCGGGCGTAAAGCGGACGAAGATATCGAACCTCTTGATGTCTTCGAAGACCTGTCCTGCCTTGTCCCCGCCGACAGCCGTCCTTACCACTTCCTGCACGTCCTCGACATTTATCCCATAACGGGAGATCGCCTGCCGATTCACCAATATGCGTAGCTGGGGCGTTCCTGTGACCTGCTCTTTCTGGACGTCTGTTGCGCCCGGCACCCCGCGTACAACCTCTTCTACTTCCTCCGCCTTTGCCTTCAATACCTCCATGTCTGGGCCGAAGACTTTTACAGCAAGGTCTGCCTTTATGCCCGTCAAAAGTTCGTCAACTGCGGCCGCGATAGGCTGTGTGAAGTTAAGCTGCACACCCGGAAAGTCTTCGAAGGCTTTACCCATCTTGGCGTAAAGCTCTTCGAGGGACTTTGCCGATGTCCACTCCTCTTTAGGCTTCATCTCGACAAACGCCTCCGCGCTGTTGACAGGGTCTGCGTGGGCTCCCACCTCGCCTCTTCCTACACGGGTGACGACTCTCTTTACCTCGGGGAACCTGCCCATAAGCCTCCTTTCGAACCTGAGCATAGTATCCCGCGCTTCTTCAAGAGATATGGAAGGGGCCATAGTAGCCCTCACAAGCAAATCGCCCTCGTTCAGTCTCGGAACAAACTCCGAGCCCAGCGTTGTAAAAAGAACCCCGCCTAAAGCGATGAGCCCGACAGCGAGAAATATGGCAGACAGTGGTTTCCCTACGAAGTAAGACACTGCTGGTTTGTAGTAATTGAGAAGCCATCTGACAGCGAATACTTCTTTATGTCCATTCCCCGGCTGCGGCTTCTTCATGAGAAAGCTCCCCAAAACAGGCACGATAAGCATTGCAAAGACCAGCGAGCCGAGCATTGCAAAAGACATGGTCTGCGCAAGCGGCCGGAATGTCTTCCCCTCAACTCCTTGAAGCGTAAAAAGAGGCAGGAAGACGATAACGATAATGAGGAGCGAAAAAAATATTGGCCGTGCCACTTCAAGGCATGACCTTGCGACAATATGGATTAAAGGCTCATCCATCTCGGCATCCCGGAGATGCCGGTCGATGTTCTCGACCATCACAACCGCGCCGTCCACGAGGAGACCCAGGGCGATAGCCAAACCGCCTAAAGACATAAGGTTTGCGGAGATATTAAAATATCTCATCGCAAGAAAAGCAAAAGCAAGCGAGAAAGGTATGGCAGCAAGGACGACAATGCTCGGACGCACCCCGCCGAGCATGACGAGTTGGATTAGAATGATAACGATAGTCGCCTCGATAAGCGCCTTGGTTACCGTCCAAACGCATTTCTTGACAAGGGTGGACTGGTCATAGTATGGGACTATCTTGATGCCGGGCGGCAATATTTTGTTGATTTCGGCCATTCTTTCCTTTACATCTCCGATTACGGTAGAAGTGTTTGTCCCTATCAATTTCAGTATCATGCCGACAACGGCCTCTCCCTTGCCGTTCATGGTAGCGAGTCCGCGCCTTATTTCTCCGCCGATTGTAACTTTAGCAACCTGATCCAGAAATACGGGCGTCCCCCCTCTGGACTTCAGCATTATTGATTCCAGGTCTGTAAGCCTTTCGGCAAGGCCTATGGAGCGGACGATATATTCTTCCGCGTTTTTTACGATGAACTGGGCACCCACATTCGAATTGTTGGCCTTGATGGCTTCTATGACTTCTTTTAACGAGACGTCATAACGAAGGAGGTCATCAGGACGCACAAGGACATGAAACTGTTTAACCTCGCCTCCAAGCGATAGGATTTCCGTAACGCCCGGCACCGTTTGTAGATTGAACTTAATAAGCCAGTCCTGTATCTCACGCATCTCCTCCGGTGTGCGCTTGCCGGTCTCATCCTCGATTACATAGAAAATTATCTGTCCCAGCCCGGTGGAGGTCGGCCCCATCTCTGGTTCGCCAAAGCCTTCGGGGATTTCTTCTCTTGCGTGCTGAAGCCTCTCGTTTACCATCTGCCTTGCAAAGTAGATGTCGACATCATCCTCAAAATAAATGTTCACGACTGAAAGACCGAAGTTCGATACCGAACGCACCTCCTTGAGGCCGGGAAGCCCGGCCATGGCCACCTCTACAGTGTAGGTTACGTATTTTTCGACTTCCTCGGGCGCAAGCCCTTCGGTTTCAGTGAATACCTGAACCAGATTCGGCGTTACATCCGGAAAGGCATCGACGGGAAGCTTAATATAGCTATAATAACCAGCTATAAGGAGTAGCATTCCCAGCACACTCAGAAGAAGCCTGTTTCGTAAAACGGAATGTATTATTTTTTGCATTTGTCGTGCCCCCTCTGCTTAATGAGCGTGTCCGTCGCCAAAGGCGCCTTTTGACAATTGGGCCTTGAAGGTAAACCCTCCCATGGCGACATACCGCTGCCCCGGCTTTAAGCCCGAGGTAACCTCGATATAAGTGTCATCGCTCCTGCCTGTGGTTATTGTCTGAGGTATAAAGCCCTCAGCGGTTTCTATAAAAACCATAGTCTCATTCCCTTCTGTTATGAGAGCCGTCTTTGGAACCCTTACAGGAACCGTTGTCTCATCAACCGAGAGCTTGGCAGTTACAAAAAGCCCTGGACGCAGGAGTCCCTTGGGATTCGGCAAAACAACACGGGCCATTGCCGTCCTTGTCTCCTCGTCCGTAACGGGCGAGATATAAGAGACTGTGCCCTTTGCATTCGGAATAGACATTCCCGCTGAAATGACCACGGGTTGTCCTTTCCGGACACTATCCATGTCCTTTTGGTATATGCTGATATTTATCCATACCGAGCTTAGGTCCGCTATGGCGAAAGCGACGGAGTCGTCCTTGAGCACCTCACCGAGCGTGATATGCTTCTCGATAACTGTTCCACGTAATGGTGATTTCATCTCGTATCTCGTGTATGTGGCATCAGGGTGATGAGGAAGTTCCGCAAGGTAATGCTCTGAAAAACCAACGGCATGGAGCTTCTGCTCCGCGGACTTTAATTCTATCTGAGCTTCATCAAAGGCATTTTTTGCTCCGAGATAATCCATCTCGGGCGATATCTTCTTCTTGAAGAGGGACTCTTCTCTCTTTAAGTTAGCCTGTGCAATCTCCATACGCTTTAGAGCGGCCAGATATGCCGCCTTCGTATCGGCAAGTTCCCTGCTTTCGATAACGGCTAACACTTCGCCGGCCTGCACGTTATCGCCAAGATTCTTAAAAACACTGCTTGCAACCCCCGGTACACGGGGAACGATATGGGCAAGCCTGTCGGCATTTGATGTTATCTCGCCGGGAAGTTCAAGCTGGACTGTCAATTTACCCTGCATGGCCTCTTCAACCTCAATTCCAAATTCCTTAAGGTCTTCCTTGTGGAGGCGTATTGTCCGTTCGTCGGTATGAACTTCCTCTGTTTCGTCCTTGTGCCCTGATTGCACGTCCGTTTCAGGCCTTTCATTACCGAAATACCTCAGAGTTACTATCGCGGCAAGGATAATCCCCGCGGCGGCAAGAACGGCAAGGAACTTTTTACCTCTCATCTTTTTCTCCTTTTTCAGCCTCTGTCATTTTCAATTCCCCGCCGCCGATTAATCTATATACCCCGGCAAAAGCTTTTTTATAGGAGACGAGGGCATCTATATACCGGATATTGGATTCAAAAAGAGTCCTCTGAGTGTCAAGAACATCCAGATAGCCGAATTTCCCGTACCTATACCCTTCGCTTATGGCATCATAGGCGCTCTGAAGTTGTGGAAGTATGTCACTTTTAAGCGAGGTCCATTCTTCAAAGGAGCTTGACAGCATCGCATAGGCCTCGGATAAAGATGCCGACGTCTTTAACTCGGCGGCTTTCCGTTCATTTTGAGCCTTTGCCTGCCTGATTGCAGCTTGTTTAATCCCGCCCTGATTCCTGTTAAAAAACGGCAGTGGAATTGTTATGCCCGCGGTGAATGCCGTCTCATCCGTATCATGGAAGCGCCTGAGCCCGAATCTTACTGCGGGGTCATAGATGCGATTTGCCCTTTCCAGATTCAGGATAGCCGTGCGCTGCTCTTTTTCGGTTGTCCATCTTGCGATATCGGGGTTGGCTGAGATATTCGGGTATAATTCGTCAAATGCCGGAATTGATGCTTCCGCCTCAAGTTTACCTGCGGCCCGCGCAAATGCTGGTGCGGGCTCTCCCAATAGTGCGGCCAGCCTCTTACGGGCGGCATCGAGTGAACGGTTAGCGCGCTTAAGCTCAATCTGCGCAGATGATAAAGAGGCTTTTGCCTTCATCTCATCTATGGGGGAAACCTTTCCCGCCTGCACCATGGCCGAGGCCGTATTCAGGGACTGTTCGGCAAGACGCACCAATTCCTCGATTATAACGAGCCGCTCCTGTTCGGCCAAGACGTCTATGAACGATATGATTACATCCGTAACAACATCCTGCCTTTTTGCAGTGTAATCCCAATTTGCCATGTCTCGTTCAAGGCTTGAGACCTTGCCCCTTTTCAAGCGCTTCCCGCCAAGCTCTATCGTTTGGCTGACAGAAAGAGAGCTTTCAGCCCCGCCGAACCCCCTAAGGTTTTTATTGCCATAGAAATTCTCAACCTCTATTTCGATCTCCGGATTTGGCAGGAGTTTTGATTGAGGTATTTGAGCCTCGCGCGCCTGAATTTCGAGCGAATATGATGTCAGCTCGGGGTTCTTGGATAATGCCATATGAATCGCCTGCTTTAGGGTCAATTGCCCCTTTGACTCTTTATGATTGGAATCCTGATAATCTGAACTGTCTATGCTCTCTATAAATTGCTCAAACGTAGATTTCCGCTCAGAAGATTGTGCTTCTGTCCGGTATGGCACTATAGCTACAAGAATGAGTGCAAGTGCAAATATTTTTAACCTCATCAAGACTCCTCCGTAACAAGTTTCTTATGCAATGAAGCATGGGAATACAGCGCCCATGCCGTTGAGATTAGTTAGAGGTTAAGCTAATCAGATATGGAGGACAACAGATCGAAGGCTGGCAAGATTGTTTAGAGGAGCCAAAGTGAAAGACAATTTCAGGGCAAGAGAAACAGCAAAAAGGTATGGCAGTGCGGTCAATGCGGTTAACCTTGTTGCCGATGGAATCTGAAAATTATTTTGGACAGGAGGCCTGATTATAGCGGAACTCTTAAGCAGAGGAATATCAGAGCATTGTCCGCAATCGTCGGTCTCGAATCGTTCAATCAAAGAAGGGAAGGAAGCGGCGTTCCCGCTAATGCATCTTTGCACGAATTCGACGCTTAAGTGTCCATCTTTTCCGAAACATAAAACCGAATCTTCGTAAGGGGATAAGGCTGGCAGAAAAAAGAAGAGTCCTAAAAGGACAAGCACTGTTCGGTTTCGTGTTATCGTCATGAAATATATTACCTCATAACTAATTGAAATAGTCAAGCTCCTGAAATTAGGGAATTGAGGGTATGTGAGTTTTATAGAAGGAACGTTTCGGGAAGTTTTTTGCCCTACGCCCCGTACTTCTTCAACCTGCCGGCGTTTGCAAGCGCAAGCGGCATTAGAGATATGGTCGGGAATATCCCAAGCTCCCCCTTTGTGCATTCCCTCTCGTGAAATCCCTTGCACATCCCGCCAAGGACGTAAGGGGATTTAATCGCCACAGGAACCGGATGCCAGCTGTGGCCCTTAAGAAGCGCGGGGGTTGAGTGGTCTCCGGTTATGATGAGCACATCGGGGTTCAGTTCAAGCATCTTAGGTAGCATGGAGTCAAACTCCTCTATCTTTTTCATCTTGCCCTCGAAATTTCCGTCCTCGCCGTAGGAGTCCACTTTTTTTACGTGCATGAAGAAAAAGTCGTATTCCCCGTAGTTTGCCGCAAGGAAATTTATCTCCTCTTCTATATCCCCTTCAACCGGCGGGGCATCCATGCCTATGAGCCGGGCAAGCCCCCTGTACATCGGATAGTTTGCTACGGCAAGGCCCCTTAAGCCGTATGCCTCATGGAATGTCGGCATGTGAGGCAGTTCGGAAAACCCGCGCAGAAGGATATAGTTTGCAGTCTTTTCATCCTTAAGAATCTCCGCGGCCTTGGATATGAGTTTTTCCGCAACCCTCGCGACCTCCTCCGCCTGCGGGGCGGCAGGCACGGGCCGAAGCGGCGGCTGGCCGGTTTTCTGGGGGTCTGTATCGTTAATCGCGGAAGAGGCAGGGGGAAGCGGCTCAGGGAAACGCATGACAACCGCAAACCTGTGCTCTATGCCCTGTCCGAACATAAGCTCTGCCTCGTCTATTTTCGGTATCTCCTTCTGGAGCCTTTCGGTGAGCTTTCTGCTTTCATCAGTGGGCGGCCTCCCGGCCCTCCTGTCCTTGATAATCCCTTTCTCAATGGTCGCATAATTGCATCTAACGGCTACATCCGTGTTCTTGACTTCCATGCCAAGCCCCACGGCCTCCAGTATCCCCCTTCCTATGAGGCACTTCAGGGGGTCGTATCCGAAGAGGGAAAGATGTCCCGGGCCGCTTCCCGGCGTGATGCCCAAGGCTACGGGGACGTGCAGGCCGCAGGCTCCCCCGGCGGCGAGCCTGTCCATGTTCGGGGTATTTGCGGCCTCAAGCTCTGTTTTCCCCTTGTACGGCCCGTCCGCCATCGGGAGGCCGCCGAGGCCGTCAAGCACCACGAGGATAATCTTGGAGTCCGTCTTTACCACGAGGTCTTTTATCAGTTCCTGCATAAATGCAATATTACTTCATGAGGGCATTATTTTCAAGGGCCGTGCCCCCTTTTACATTTCTTTCTGTTTTATGATATGGTTTTTTAATATTAGACGGCTTGGACCGAAGATTCCCTTTATGAAAAAACGGAGGCTTCATGAAGATAGTTCTTGCATATTCAGGCGGGCTTGACACCTCGGTTGCGATTAAATGGCTCAAGGAGACATACAAGGCGGAGGTCATAGCCTTCTGCGCCGACCTGGGGCAGGACGAGGACATGGCAGCCGTAAAAAAGAAGGCGCTTAAGACCGGCGCATCAAAGGTCTATGTTGATGACCTGAGGGAGGAGTTCACACGGCACTACATATTCCCCATGCTGAGGGCAAATGCGGTTTACGAGGGAAGCTACCTCTTGGGAACCTCCATAGCAAGGCCGCTGATAGCCAAGCGGCAGATAGAGATAGCTGAGAAAGAGGGCGCAGATGCGGTCTCCCACGGGGCCACTGGAAAGGGCAACGACCAAGTGAGGTTTGAGCTTACCTACTACAGCCTGAAGCCGGACATCAAGGTCATAGCGCCGTGGAGGCTGTGGCCGTTTAACTCAAGGAACTCCCTGATGGAATACGCCGCAAAGCACAAAATCCCGGTTACAGCGACAAAGGAAAAACCCTACAGCACGGACAGGAACATATTCCACATAAGCTATGAGGGAGGGATATTAGAGAACCCGTGGGCAGAGCCGCCTGCGGACATGTTTACCATGATAACCCCTCCTGAGAATGCCCCGGATAAGCCGGCTTACATAGAGCTCGGCTATGAAAAAGGCAATCCCGTAAGCTTAAACGGGAAAAAGCTAAAGCCTTCAAAACTCCTTCAGGGTCTTAACGAGATAGCCGGGAAAAACGGCGTGGGCAGGATAGACATGGTTGAAAACAGGTATGTGGGAATGAAATCAAGGGGGGTTTATGAAACCCCCGGGGGGACGGTTTTACACGCCGCCCACAGGGCCATTGAGTCCATCACCCTTGACCGGGAGGTTCTGCACCTCAGGGACTCTCTTATAGGCAAGTATGCCGAGCTTGTATATTACGGCTACTGGTTTTCTCCGGAAATGAAGATGCTTCAGTCCCT
Source organism: Thermodesulfovibrionales bacterium (assembly GCA_030682405.1). GTDB lineage: Bacteria > Nitrospirota > Thermodesulfovibrionia > Thermodesulfovibrionales > JdFR-86 > JAUXOF01. The sequence goes on along the minus strand of JAUXOF010000086.1, from coordinate 17,268 downwards.
GATAGACGCCTCGCAGGAAAACGCAACCGGCGCTGTAAGGCTCAAACTCTATAAAGGCAACTGCATCGTAGCCGGAAGGAAGTCCCAAAACACGCTTTACCACGCGGGGTTTGCGACTTTCGAGGAGGAGAGGGTTTACGACCAGAAGGATGCGGAGGGTTTCATAAAACTCAATGCCCTTAGGCTCAGGATACATAAAATGATGGGGGCGCGGCCCCACCGGCAAGGGGCACGGCCCCGCAAATGAATTTAACGGAAGACAGCCTGCATCTTACAGCCCTTTCCTCAATCCCTGATTTGGGGCCTGTGACCATAAGGAAGCTTATTGCGCATTTCGGAAGCCCTGAGGCTGTACTCAACGCAAGCCTCAAAGAACTGAGGGGCGTGGACAAGGTCGGCAGTAAAAGGGCCGAGGCGATAAAGGGCTTCTCCGGGCTTGAGGAACTGCAAAGGCGGATAAGCAAACTTGGGGAGCAGGGCATAAGGCTTGTTACATTTTATTCCGAGGACTACCCCGAGCCCCTCAAGGAAATATCGGATGCGCCGCTTGCCCTTTACGTAAAAGGGGAAATAACAAAGGACGACAGGTTTGCGATAGCCATAGTGGGCTCAAGAAAGGCGACGCATTACGGCACTCAGGTGGCTGAAAATATCGCATCCGAGCTTGCCTCCATGGGGTTTACCATCGTAAGCGGGCTTGCGCGCGGCATAGACACGGCCGCCCATATAGGCGCCGTAAGGTGCGGCGGAAGGAGCGCTGCGGTTTTGGGCTCAGGCATAAGCGTCCCGTATCCGCCTGAAAACAAGGGGCTTATGGAGAGAATCGCCAAGTCAGGCTTTGTCATGAGCGAGTTCCCTCCCGACACCGGCCCAAGCAGGGAGAACTTCCCCCGGCGCAACAGGATAATAAGCGGGCTTTCCATGGGCGTGCTCGTTGTGGAGGCTGCAGGGGACAGCGGCGCACTGATAACCGCAAACCATGCCCTTGAGCAGGGCAGGGAGGTGTTTTCCATCCCCGGCAACATAAACTCCGCTGTTTCGTTCGGGACGAACGAGCTTATAAAAAAAGGCGCACGGGTGGTCGTCTCGGCCAAAGATATAATAGAGGAGCTTGCGCCCGCTCTTAAGGGGTTTATAAAATCAAGGGAAAAGGTTAAGATAGAAGTTTCAGGCGAGGAAAAATCCCTCTGCGACATCTTATCCGGAGAGCCCGCACATGTGGATTACATACTGAGGCAGAGCGGGATGCCCGCCTCAAAGACCCTGGCGGTGTTGCTTGACCTTGAACTCAAAGGGGTGGTAAAGCAGGCGGAAGGAAAAAGGTTTTATCTGGCGTAAATATGGCACAGAAATTATCCGGCGCTAAAGGGGTGAGGAAATGAGTTCGCTTGTCATAGTAGAATCGCCTGCAAAGGCAAAGACCATAGAAAAGATTTTAGGCAAGGACTTTACTGTCAAGGCATCCGTAGGCCATGTAAAAGACCTGCCGAAGAAAAAGATAGGCGTTGATGTTGAAAATAACTTTTCACCTGAGTATGAGGTCATACCGGGCAAGGAAAAGGTGATAAGGGAGCTTAAGGCCGCTGCCAAGCGGGCGGACAGGGTTTTTCTGGCCCCAGACCCGGACAGGGAGGGAGAGGCCATTGCGTATCACATAGCCTCCGAGATATCGGAAAAGAAAGACCTCAACGGCAAGATTTTCCGCGTGGCCTTCAACGAGATAACAGAGAGGGCCGTAAAAGAGGCGATAAAAAACCCCGGCAAGATAGACATGAACAAGGTGAATGCTCAGCAGGCAAGGCGCATACTGGACAGGCTTGTGGGTTACAAACTGAGCCCGCTCCTTTGGAGGAAGGTAAGAAGGGGTTTGAGCGCCGGAAGGGTGCAGTCTGTTGCCGTGAAGATTATAGTTGACAGGGAAAGGGAGATAGAGGCGTTTGAGCCGGAGGAGTACTGGATGATAACCGTCAGGCTTGAGGGCTCAAGCCCGCCCGAGTTTCAGGCAAGGCTCCATAAGGCAGGCGGCAAGCTCGTCATAGACCGGGACGCACCGAGGGGCGAGCGTTTCCTGCTTGGCAGCAAGGAGGCTGCGGAGGCGCAAGTAGAGGCGGCAAGGAAAGGGGAGTTCACCCTCGCTGACATAGACAAAAAACTCAAGCGGAGAATGCCATACCCGCCGTTTACCACAAGCACCCTCCAGCAGGAGGCCGCAAGAAAGCTCAGGTTTTCCGTGAAAAAAACAATGATGGTCGCACAGCAGCTCTACGAAGGAATAGACATCGGGGAAGAAGGCTCCCACGGTCTGATAACATACATGAGAACGGACTCAGTGAGGGTGGCTAAGGAGGCTCAGGAATGGGCAAGGCATCTCATAGGGAGCGCCTACGGAAAGGACTATCTTCCGGAGAAGCCGCCTGTGTACAAAAGCAAGGGTGCGGCGCAGGAGGCGCATGAGGCCGTGAGGCCGACCTCTCCGGAAAGGCCGCCGCAGGCGATTAAGGGGTTTCTTACAAAGGACCAGCACAACCTTTATACCCTCGTATGGAACAGGTTCGTCGCAAGCCAGATGAGCCCTGCCCAGCTTGAGCAGACAACATTCACAATCGCATCCGGCGGCGCGGAGTACAGGGCTTCAGGCACGGTAATAAGGTTCAACGGCTTCATGGCCGCCTACACAGAGACCGCAGAGGACATGGAAGAGGAAGAGGGCGGGCTTCTGCCTGACCTCAAAAAAGGCGAGGGTCTGAGGCTTGCGGACGTAAGGCAGAGCCGGCACTCCACGCAGCCTCCTCCACGGTATTCAGAGGCAACTCTTGTAAAGACCCTTGAGGAGCAGGGCATAGGCAGACCGAGCACCTATGCGGCAATCCTTTCGACCGTGGTTGACAGAAAATATGTTCAGAAGACCGACGGAAGGTTTGCGCCCACGGAACTCGGTGTTGTGGTCAACGACCTGTTGGTTGAAAAATTCCCGGAGCTTATAGACACGAAGTTTACCGCCAAGATGGAGGACGAGCTTGACCGCATAGAGGACGGCGGGCTTAAATGGGTTAAGGTGGTGAAGGACTTCTACACGCCCTTCAGCCGCGACCTCGACGAGGCCCTTAAGGCCCCTGGCAAGGCCACGCCCGCTGACATAGCAACGGATGAGGTATGCGACAAGTGCGGAAAGCCGATGATTATAAAGTGGGGAAGGCACGGCAGGTTCGTAGCCTGCTCCGGATACCCCGAATGCAAGAACACAAGACCGCTTGAGGCCGAACAGGAAGACCGGCAGACCGATGAGGTATGCGATAAGTGCGGCTCACCGATGGTGCTTAAGTCCGGGAGGTTCGGCAAGTTCCTTGCCTGCTCCGGATACCCCGAATGCAAGAGCACAAAGTCCCTGTCTACAGGCATTAAATGCCCGCTTGACAGCGGTGACATCGTAGAGAGGCGCTCCAAAAAAGGCAAGCCGTTCTGGAGCTGCGGCAACTACCCTAAGTGCAAGTTCGCAACGTGGCACAGGCCGGTGCCGAAAAAATGCCCGAAGTGCGGCGCGGAATTCCTGCTTGAGAAAAAGGACAGGCAGGGCAATGCGATGCACCTATGCCATAACAAGGAGTGCGGGTTTAACGAAGAGCTAAGGCATGAAGGGGATGCGGATTAGAGCCTAGTTGCCGCATAATATATCCGACCGGGAGGCTATATGAAGACCTTTGTGAGCTTTATAATCTTTGTAATGGTCGTAGTCGGCCTGCTTTATGCAATCTCAGGCCAGAGGTCTCCGCAGATTCCCAATGACGAAACTCATAAGGGCATAACAGAGCCGGTAGTGTGCCTTAACTGCCACGGCCCTGAAAAGGAGTACGCAAGGAAACCGGCGCATCCTCCCAAAGATGAGTGCCTTAAGTGCCACAGGGTAAAAAGGAAAAAGAAATGACGGAATTTCATGCCGGGCAGGTCGTTTATCACCCGGAGTTCGGCACGGGCAGGGTGGTCAATGTGGAGGATGAGCGCATAGCAGTAGACTTCATCAGGGGAGGGCTTAAGTTTTTTAAGATACAGGCGCTTCTATCAGGGGAGCAGGAGCTTTCGGATACGCCTTTTGAGGCCGCCAAAGAAGAGGAAGCAGAGGTTGAGATAGACGAGTTGAAGGAGGCCATAAGGCAGGTTTTAAGGGAAGAGGGGGCAACCGGCACGGCCTTGATTGCGGATAAATGGGAGGGCGGAGAGATGATACTCAGGCCCGGCAAGCCGGGGCTTAAGGAGAAGTCAGTGCCTATTGAGAACTTCTTCCATAAAATCGTAATGCTCAGGGACAGGCTCCGGGTGCTTGAGCAGAATATAAATTCCTCGGAGAAGCTCACCGAGGCGGAAAAGATAAACCTTCAGTCCTACCTCACCCGGTGTTACGGCTCGCTTACGACCTTCAATGTCCTCTTTGCCGACAAAGGGGACTGGTTCGTGGGGGCCAAGAAGGAGGAGTAGCAGGCCGAAATAAGTTAGAATTAATCATCCACATGGAAAATAAGCCCTCCAAAATATTCTTCTCAGGCATAGCGGGAAGCGGAATGTCCGGTATAGCCTGCTTTGCCTCGGACAAGGGGAATTTCGTTTGGGGCTCGGACAGGGCGTTTGACTCAAACCCCTGGCATCCCGTCATGAAGGCGTTAGAGGCAAGAGGGATACGTATCGTGCCTCAGGACGGACGAGGGATAGACGAATCCTTTGACCTTGCGGTATTCAGCACTGCGGTTGAACCGGACAGTCCGGAGGCGGCAAGGGCAAAGGAACTCGGAGTCCCGGTAAGGACAAGGCCCCAATACCTTGCCGAAATAGTCGCCGGGTACGAGACGGTGGCGGTCTCAGGAACGAGCGGGAAATCCACGGCAGCGGGCATGACAGCCTTTCTTATGCAAAGGCTCGGCATGAAGCCCAACTTCATGGGCGGAGGAAGGGTCAGGCAGTTTAAAACGGACTCAAACCCGGGGAATTCCCTTACAGGCAGCTCCGGTTACCTCGTCATAGAGGCGTGCGAATCCGACGGGAGCATTGTTGATTACAGTCCCCGGCACAGCGTCATATTAAACCTTGCCCTTGACCACCACCCGGTCGGGCGGACAAGGGAAATGTTCGAGGCGCTTGTCAGAAACACATCTGGCAGTGCGGTTTTAAATGCAGATGACGCAAACCTGAGGGCAATAAGCGCAAAGGCTGCGGCTACGTTTTCCATCAACCGGCCTTCGGATTACAAGGCAGAGGGCGTCTCACTGCTCCCGCTCGGCTCGGAGTTCAGCATAAGGGGCGTCAGCGCCCGGCTGAACATCCCCGGAGGATACAATATATATAATGCCCTTTCCTCTCTGGCCGTGCTCTCTGAGATGGGGGTTCCGCTTAAGGATGCGGCCCCGGCGCTTGAGGAGTTCAGGGGCATAGAAAGAAGGTTTGACATCCACCTTGATGACGGAAGGATGCTTGTAATAGACGATTACGCCCACAACCCCCATAAAATCTCATCGCTTATGAGCGCGGTCAATGCCTTAAGGGAAAGCATATGCTATATATTCCAGCCCCACGGCTTCGGACCCACGAGGCTTATGAAGGATGAGTACATAGAGGCGTTCTCATCCCATCTCCGGCAGGGCGACCGCCTGATGCTCCTGCCCATATTTTACGCAGGCGGCACGGCCTCAAGGGACATATCAAGCGCCGACCTTGCCGAAGGCATAAGGGCAAGGGGCAAATCAGCCGAGACCGCAGGGAGGGAGGATGTTCTAATGAGGCTCAAAGAATGGGACAGCTACGTTGTCTTGGGCGCAAGGGACGATACGCTTTCTGATTTCGCAGAAGACATAGCAATGAGACTAAGCCGGGGTGCTACCCCTTCCGCCGGGGGTGCGACCCCCTGATGCCGCTTAGCGTGGGCATAGGCGGAAGCAGAAGCGGGGCGGGAAAGACCACTTTTGCATGCAGCCTTCTTAGGGGCCTGAGCCTGACCGGACAGTGGGGCGCGATAAAATACACAAAGACCCTTCTTTACAGCTCCATAATAGATGCCCCGGAGATGCTGAGGCAGGAGGGCAAAGACACAGCAAGGTTTCTTGAGGCCGGGGCGGGGTCCGTCCTCTGGGTGCAGTCGCCTCATCCTGCCCTGAGCGAAACACTTGAGGCGGCAGCGGAGAGGCTTTATCTTTTTGAGGGGATAATCATCGAGGGCAACGGTGCGATTGAGGTTTTACGGCCTGATATTGTAATATTTATATTCAAGGCCGGCGAGGGCTTAAAGCCCGGGGCTGAGAACGTCCTCAGGATGGCTGATATAGTCCTGAGGACAGGGCGTATCCCGGTTGAAGGATGCGTCAATTACATAAAAGGACGGCTTAGTGCAGGCAAAGATAAAAAAAGAGCTGGTTGAGAGGGCATCAGGCGGGAAGATAACCTGTGCCGTTGCGCGGAAGATAGCCGAGGAACTCGGCGCGCACTATAAAGAGGTGGGCAGGGCTGCAAATGAACTCGGGATAAAGATACAGGATTGCCAATTAGGCTGCTTCTGACGAGGAGATATTGATTTTATGGATACAGGCACATTGTCGTTTGAGCTTGCCCTCACCTTCTACCTCGTAGCCGCGGTGGTCGGAATCATAGAGCTTTATAGAAGCTCGAAGGTGACATCCTCAGGCATGTTCCTTGTCGCCGGGGCGGGGTTTTTCGTGCACACCCTGAGCATCATCTACCGGTACGCGGTTGCAGGGCACCTTCCGATATCAAGCCCGCATGAGGCGGCATCGTTTTTTGCGTGGTGCATAGTGCTTATGTTTTTCATCATAGAGTACCACTACAGGGTCGGCCTCTTAGGCTCTTTTATAATGCCGCTTGTGTTTCTCATGATGCTTTCCTCCTCCATGCTCCCGCGCGAGATTAAGCCCTTAAGCCCGGTGCTTCAGAGCTACTGGTTCGGGATACACACCCTGTTTGCGTTTCTGGGGAACGCCGCATTCGCCCTGTCGTTCGGCATGGGCATAATGTATCTTCTTCAGGAACGCTACGTGAAGTCCAAGCATTTGGGGGGGCTTTTCAGGAGGCTTCCCTCGCTTCAGGCCCTCGACGAGATAAACTACAGGCTCATAACAATCGGGTTCCCCCTCTTTACGCTTGCGATAATCACCGGCTCCCTCTGGGCGGACATGGCATGGGGCAGCTACTGGAGATGGGACCCAAGGGAGGTATGGTCGCTGGTGACATGGCTCATTTACGCACTGATACTGCACGCAAGGCTGCTTGCCGGCTGGAGGGGCAGGAGGGCCGCGGTGCTCACGATAATGGGCTTCATAAGCATACTCATAGCGTTCTTCGGAATTAAACTCCTCCAGAAGGGAATGCATGTCTTCCTATGAATATCCTTATCGCAGGACTGAACCACAGGACCGCAGAAGTAGAGGTCAGGGAAAAGTTAGCATTTGACGGCCCCAAGCTGGAAAGCGGACTCATCGGGCTGAAGGGGCTTCCGGGCGTAGCGGAGGCAGTGGTGCTTTCCACCTGTAACAGGGTCGAGATTTACGCCAATGTCAATGACCCGGGCTCAGCGCCGGAGGAGATAAAGGGGTTCATAGCGGAGTTTCACGGCATAGCTCCCCGTCTGCTTGAAAACGCCCTTTATTTTCATTCTGATAAGGCCGCGGTCAGGCACATCTTCCGTGTCGCCTCAAGCCTTGACTCCATGGTAGTGGGCGAGCCCCAGATACTGGGGCAGCTAAAGGACGCCTTTGAATTCGCGCTCAAGCAGAAGACAACAGGCGTGCTCTTAAACAGGCTCATGAAAAAGGCCATATCCGTTGCAAAGAGGGTAAGGACAGAGACCCGGATAGCTGAAAATGCGGTCTCCATAAGTTTCGCCGCGGTTGAGCTTGCAAAAAAGATATTCACGGACATCACGGAGAAGTCCGTCATGCTCTTGGGCGCGGGCGAGATGGCAGAGCTTGCCGCAAGGTATCTCAAGTCAAGCGGGGTGAGGGAGATACTCGTTGCCAACAGGACGTTTGAGACAGGGTGCAGGCTTGCAGAGGAATTTCAGGGAAGGCCCGTGAGGTTCGATGAGTTCATAAGGGAGATGGCGCACACGGACATAGTCATATGCTCAACCGGCGCGCCAAGTTATGTCGTCACAAAGGGCCAGATGCACTCGGTGATGAAGGAAAGAAAGCAGAAGCCCGTCTTTATAATAGACATCTCCGTCCCCCGGAACATAGACCCTGAGATAAACGAGATGGAAAACGTTTTTCTCTACGACGTGGACGACCTTCAGGGCGTGGTTGACACGAACAAGGAGGAAAGGGGGAAGGAGGCCGAGCGGGCCGAGGGGATTATAGAGGAGGAGATAGAGACCTTCTTGCGGTGGCTCTCCTCTCTGGATGCCGTGCCCGCAATTGTGGCCCTCAGGGAGCGAGCCGAGGCCATAAAGAAGGAAGAGCTTGAGAAGCTTTTGGGGAAGATGCCCCAGATAGGGGAGAAGGAGAGAAAGGCAGTGGAGTACATGGCCTCTGCCATCGTAAACAAGCTCATCCACCCGCCGACCGTGGCGCTTAAGGAGGCCTCCGAGGACAAGGACGCTCTTATAGCGATGATAAAGAGGCTCTACGGTATTAACGGGGAGTAAGGGCTAACCCTTACCGAAGGAGGATGCCCTTATGAAAGTAGCGCTTATACAGATGGATATCAGGTGGGAGTCCAAGAAGCCCAATTACTCCAAGGCGCAAAAGTTCGCAAAGAGGGCAAGGGAAGAAGGCTGCGACATAGCGGTTTTTCCTGAGATGTTCAACACCGGGTTTTCAATGAACGTCCCTGCCATAGCCGAGGCCGAAGACGGCGAGACTGCCTCATTCCTTTCCGCACTCGCAAAGAAATACGAGATTAACCTGATAGCCGGTTTTCCTGTGTGGGCAATGGCCGGGGGGATGGGCAGGAACATGGCGGCTGTATTTGACAGGCAGGGCGCGGTCGTTGCAAAATTCACAAAGCTCCATCCATTTTCATTTGCTGGCGAGCACAAACACTACAGCCCGGGCGAAGGCGCGGTCGTCTTTGATATCGAGGGCATTCAGGCAAGCCTGTTCATATGCTATGACCTGCGGTTCCCTGAGGTCTTCAGGGCAGTGGCAAAGGACGTGCAGGCGATATTTGTGATAGCCAACTGGCCTGCCTCACGGGTTGAGCACTGGGAGACGCTCCTCAGGGCGCGGGCGATTGAAAACCAGTGCTTTATAATAGGCGTAAACAGGACCGGGAAGGGGGGAAACGGCATCCTCTACCCCGGAGCATCTCATGTCTACGGCCCTTCGGGAGAGGACATCTGCCGGGGCAATGAGAAGGATGAGTTTCTGACCGTAGAATTTGACCCTGCGCTCGTTGCCGAGGCTCGCTCGAAATTTCCGTTCCTTAAGGACATAAGGCAGATTGAAAAGTAAGCAGAAAAAGCCGTTTGTCCCTCAAGAAAGGCAGGATACTGTGCGCAGGGAGATAATCTCCGCGCTTTCGGGCCGCACCCTTTCCGCCAAGGAGATATCCGCAGAGGTGAGGGTTTCGGAAAAAGAGGCATACGGGCATCTTGAGCACATACAAAAGACTATAAGCAAAAGGGGATACAGGTTTGTCATAACCCACCCCCGGTGCAAAAAATGCGGTTTTGCATTCAGCAAGCGGGAGAGGCTCAAGAAGCCCGGCAGGTGTCCTGTGTGCCGGGGCGAGCAGATAGAGGAGCCGCTTTTTTCCATAGAGGCAGGTGGTGGGAAAACCTTATCACCGGTGTTATAATATGGAAATAGGACATTGCTTGAGGTGGTTTTGGTTATAGGCTTGGCGGAAAGGCTTAAAGATAAAAGGGGGTTCACGCTCGTCGAACTCCTCATCGTCGTAACGATTATCATACTCCTTGTGGGGCTTGTCGGGCAGAACCTTTTTAAGAAGCTTGGCAAGGGCAAACAGGCCGCTGCAAAGGCCCAGATAGAAATGCTGGGGCAGGCCCTTGACCAGTTCAGGCTCGACACCGGCAACTACCCTGCCACGCAGGAAGGGCTTCAGGCCCTCGTGACAAACCCGGGCATCGAGGACTGGGACGGCCCGTATCTTAAAAAGTCCTTTGTGCCCAAAGACCCGTGGGGCAGGCAGTACCAGTACCAATCTCCGGGCGCCCAAGGGGAGTACGACATCTACTCATACGGCAAGGACGGCGCACCGGGCGGCGAGGGCGAGAACAAAGACATTGCAAGCTGGGAATAAGCGACGCGGCGCCTGAAATTTCCCAAGTGGTATCGACAGGGGATTTCACTGCGGGTTACATCCCCTCTGTCCTTTTCCATCTCCTGTGTATCCAGAGCCATTCTGTGGGGTTTCCCCTGACGTAGTCCTCGATGTAGTTTGTGAGCCTCTGGATGTCCTCCCGCTCGTCTCCTGTGGGCTGCACCTCGGGGTGGATGATTACCCTGTGTCCGCTTCCCTGCCTTTTTATGAAAGCCGGCAGGAGCGCCGCGGATGTCCTTTTTGCCATTGTCGCAGGGGTCTTTATCGTCCATGCCGGGGAGCCGAGGAAGTTTATTACAACCCCTTCATCCGGGATGACCGCCTGGTCCATAAGTATGGCGATATTGCCTCCTTCTTTAAATGCCCTCAGCAATCCCCTCAGCGCCCCCTTTTTATGGATGGCGTAATTGCCGTACTTTTCCCTCAGCCTCTCAAGTATCGTGTTCAGATAAGGGTTGTTTAGCGGCCTTCCGACCACGCCGGTCCTTGTCTTTTCCGACAGGGTAAGGCCAAGAAGCTCCCAGTTTCCGCAGTGCCCTGTGATGAACATCACGCCCTTGCCCCTCGCCTTTGCCTTCTCAAAATTCTCAAACCCCTCTATGGATATCGACCGGAATACCCCGCCCCCCCTGCCGTAGTATATCTTTACAAGCTCAAGCAGGGAGCACCCCATGTTCTTGTCCGACTCCTTGACTATCTCCTCCGGGCTTAAGCCTGTGGGGAGGGCGCCCTTGCCGATGGCGCGGTTTACGTTTTCAACGGCTATGCGCCTTCTTTTTTTATTCCAGTGGTAATAGCCGAGCCCAAGCCCCCTGCCCGCTTTTCTTGCGAGGGCAAGCGGAAGCAGACTGAGGGGGAATGAGACGGCGAAGAAGAGCGCAAGCTCGGTTATCCACGTAAGTTTTTTTTTCATATCGGCAATAAAGAAAAGGCGCCGGCCCGCCCATCCGGAGGCTGACGCCCCTGAGACATTCTCCCTCTATCAGTTGTTATTGTTGTTTTTCTTTTTTTCTTTTTCGTCGTCGTCTTTTTTCGTCTTCATGGCCTCGGTTATCTCCTCAAGCCGCTTTAGGACGAGGCGGTTAAAAGTCCCGTCGGGATACGCGCCGTCTTCTTTCATCTCTCCTGCAGGCATCCCGGTCAGTATCTCTATGCCCTCCTCGGCCGTATCTATAGGGTATATGAAAAACTTCCCGTCTTTTACGGCATCAACGACGTCTTTTTTAACCATGAGGTGCTTGATGTTCCTTGAAGGTATAATGACGCCGTGGCTTCCGTCAAGCCCCCTCAGCTTGCAGAGGTCAAAGAAACCCTCTATCTTCTGGTTCACTCCGCCTATGGGCTGCACGTCTCCGTTCTGGTCCATGGAGCCTGTGATGGCGATGCTTTGCTTAAGCGGCACCTGCGCTATGCTGCTTAAGAGGACATACAGCTCGGCGCATGATGCGCTGTCGCCTTCGACCATATCGTAGAGCTGTTCGAAGGTGATTGAGGCCGAAAGGCTTATTGGTTTTTTAGACGCATACTTGCTGCCTAAGTAATGGCTGATTATGAGTATCGCCTTTTCGTGTATCTTGCCGCTCATCTTGGTTTCGCGCTCGATATTCACAACCCCGGCCTTGCCCGCATACGTCCTTGCCGTGATTCTCGAAGGCCTGCCGAATGTGTAATCCCCCATGGACAGGACGGCAAGGCCGTTTATCTGGCCCGTCATCTCTCCGGAGGTCTTCACTATCAGGGTGTCCTCCATTGTAAGCTCTCTTAATTGCTCCTCTATCTTTGCATTCCTGTAAATCTTTTCGTTGAGCGCCTTTTCGATATGCTCGGTGGTCACGACGCTGTTTGAGGCCTTTACCGCCCAGTAATGCGCCTCCCTTATGAGGTCGGCTATATCGCTGAACTTGGCCGAAAGCTTCATCTGGTGGTCCGCAAGCCTTGAGCCGTACTCTACTATTTTTGCCACCCCCGTCCTGTCAAACGGAAGGAGTTTTTCATCCCTGCACCTGCCTGCTATGAATTCGGCGTATTTTTTTATGTTGTCCGTTGTCCTTTCCATCCTGCCGTTGAAGTCGGCCTTCACCTTGAAAAGCTCCCTGTACTCGTCGTCGAGGTTGTAGAGGAGGTAGTAGAGATAGGGGTTCCCAAGCAGTACGACCTTCACGTCAAGCGGTATGGCCTCGGGCTTAAGCGTGGTGGTAGACATCAGCCGGTACTGCTCCCATACGTCCTCTATCTTTAACTCCTTGTTCCTTATGGAGCGCTTGAGGGCATCGTACGCAAAGATGTTGCGGAGGAGGTCAAGGGCGTCTATGACTAAATAGCCCCCGTTGGCCCTGTGCATGGAGCCTGCCTTTATCATGGAGAAGTCCGTCACTGCGAGGCCGTACTGTATCTTAAACTCCACCCTTCCGAAGAGGTTGTAGTAAGTGGGGTTGCTCTCGAATATGCAGGGCGCGCCCTTTGTCTCATCGTTGTTGACAAGGACGTTGACCGCGTATCTTGTGAAGGTGGGCTCCGCCTTCGGGGCCCTCAGGAAAGGCAGGGGCGGGGCCTGCTCCTCTCCTGCCTTGAAGTCCTCAAGGTGGGCAAGTATATCATCTTCAACAGCGCTGAGGTATGTCGTTATCTTGTCGTATTCCCTGTACTTGCTCTTAAGCTCATCCATGAGATGCCCTACGGCGGAGAGGGCCGCTTCCCTTTCGAGCTTTGAGACGAGTTCCTTGACGAGTTTTTCGCTCTCCCTGATTGTCCTGACGTCGTCGTCGAGTTTTTCCTGAAGGGTCTTGCCGAGTTCCTCTATCTTCTTTTTGCTCTTGTCGTCGAGGGCGTCGAACTCCTCCTCGCTCAGGGCCTCGCCGGTCTTCTTTACAGGCACTATCAGGAGGCCGCTTACGGTTTTTCTTATGGAGAAGCCCTTTGACTTGGCCTCCTCCTCAAGGGCGCCGAGGAGTTCCTTCTGCTTTTTCTGGAAGTCCTCCATCAGCCTGCTCCGCTGCCGCTCGTATTCCTTGGACTCAAAGACCTTCGGTATCTCCACCTTCAGTATCTTTATGAGCTCTTCCATGTCCCTCTGGAACATGACGGCGTTGCCCGGCTCAAGGGGTATGGCCTCAGGGACGTCCGAGTCCTTGAAATTGTATACATAGCACCAGTCCGGGGGCACGGGTTCGGTTTCCGCCTTCTTCTTGAGAAAGGACTTTATGGTGGTCATCTTGCCTGTGCCTCTTTCGCCGAGGATGAATATATTAAAGCCGGTGCTCTCAAGGTTCAGGCCGAAGTCAAGGGCGCTCAGCGCCCTCTCCTGACCGATGGTGCCGTCGAGGTCCCTAAGTTCGTCGGTCGTATTGAAATCGAATATCTTCAGGTCGCAGCATTTGTAAAGCTCATCTACGTTTAAGGTCTTCGGCATTTTAACCTCCTAATTTTATCACTCAAATCCCCTTATGCCCTCGGGTGATGAGCGCTGTAAACTTTTCTTGTCCTGTCCATGGAGACTTTAGTATATATCTGGGTGGTCGCTATATCGGAGTGCCCGAGCATTTTTTGAAGAGACCTCAGGTCCGCGCCCCCTTCAAGCATGTGCGTTGCAAAAGAGTGCCTGAGGGTGTGGGGCGAGAGTTTCACCCCGCACATTTTGCCGTATGCCTTTACCGCCTGAAAAAACCTCTGCCTTGTCATCGGCCTTCCCCTTGCCGTTATAAAAACATATTCCGAGCTTTTTTTCCCAAGCAGCTTGAGCCGCAGCGCCTCCATGTAGAGCTTCACCTTCTGGAGCGCCCTCTGTGCGGCAGGCACGACCCTTTCCTTAGAGCCTTTTCCCGTAACCCTGAGGAAACCTGCCTCGAAGTTCACATCCGAGGTCTTAAGGGAGATAAGCTCCGAGACCCTGAGGCCGCTTGAGTAAATGAGCTCAAGCATTGCGAAGTCCCTTAGGGCGAGCGGACTCTGCCCCGCGGTCCCCAGAAGCCCCTTGACATCTCCGAGGGAAAGCGCCTTTGGCAGGGTCTCCCACTTCTTAGGCGACTGGAGGTTTTCCGAGGGGTCGTTGTCAATGATGTCCTCTATAAGCAGGTACTTGCAGATGCCCCTTATCGAGGACATTACCCTGCATATGCTTGAGGCTGAAAGCCCCTCCGCCCTGAGCGCCTCAAGAAAGTCCAGTATGTCCTGCCTGCCGAATGGAACAGGTTTTCTGCCTGCCGCACGGAGAAACGCTGCGAATTTCTCCATGTCCGCGGAGTAGGACTTCACAGTGTTTTCCGAAAGCCCTTTTTCCACGGTCAGGTAGATGAGAAAATCCTTGACCGGCCCTGTGTTTTTCAAAGCGCCTTCTGCCATGCGTCATATTATACAGCCGATAGGGTGTTTCTACAACATGCCGCGAGTGCGCGAATTGCTTCATAAAAAATGTTACCGGAGGTCTTTTCCCCGAATGGGATGCCTTTGATGTAAAATAACCCATGCTCTGGGCATTTCTGACCCTCATATCCGCATTCACCCTCGCCACGGCAGACGCCCTCACGAAGAAGGCCCTCGGAGAGCACGACGAGTACATGGTGGCATGGCTCAGGTTTGCCCTGTCCCTGCCCCTGCTTGTCCCTCTCCTTTTTTTCATCGAGCGGCCCGTGCTCGATGCCGCATTCTACAGGGCATTCCTCATCGCCCTGCCCCTTGAGGTGCTGGCAATTGTCCTTTACACAAAGGCCCTGAAGCTTTCGCCCCTGAGCCTCTCTCTGCCCTTTCTGTCGTTGACCCCTGTATTCCTCGTAGGGTTTTCCTATCTCATATTGGGAGAAAGGGTCTCGCTTTCGGGTGCGGCGGGAATCCTCCTTATAGCGGTCGGCGGTTATGTCCTCAATCTAAGACATATAGGCAGGGGCGTTCTTGAGCCCCTGAAGGCTGCCATGCGTGAGAGGGGCGCGCTCCTTATGACCTCTGTGGCCCTTATATTCTGCTTCACGGCCCCCTTAGGCAAGATGGCCATAGCCCACTCCTCGCCGGTATTTTTTGCGGTCACTTACTACATAGCCCTTACATCGGCCTTTTTCCCCCTTGCCCTGCTTTCGGCCCGCTCACAGGGGAAGGGGTTTGCGGGCCTGCTGTCTGAATTCCGGAGGCCCGCAAGGGCAATGCTTCCCGTCGGCATTCCCACCGCGGTAATGGCGGTCTCCCACATGCTTGCAATGAGCCTTACGAACGTCGCCTACATGATAGCCCTGAAGAGGACAAGCCTCCTTTTCAGTGTCCTGTACGGGCATTTCCTTTTCAGGGAGGGCCATCTCAGGGAGAGGTTTCTCGGCACCTCGCTGATGTTTGCGGGCTTCGTCATCGTCGGGGCGGCGGGATGAAAAAGGCATGCCGCTTATTTACATTATAGCCGCAGGAACGATATACTACCCCTTTAAAATGCCAAAAAAGCGATAAACGATGAAACTGTCTGCTTTTATAATAATCTTCACCCTTGTGCATCTGCTTGCCTGTGCAGGAGATGCCCGTTGCGAAGAACTGCCCGCGGTTAAGTCAATAGAGTTCATCGGCCTCAAGAGGATACCCGATGGTGCAGTCAGGGCAAAGATAGCCCAACGGGCAGGCGAGCCTCTGAATACCGGGAGGGTCTCTGACGACGTCAAGACCGTCTATCAGATGGGGTATTTTGAGGACGTGAGGGTGCAGACCGAGCCCTTTGAGGGCGGCATTAGGCTCATTTTCGCCATTAAAGAGAAGCCTTACGTAACGAGGGTGGACTTCAGGGGAAACGAGGAGATAGACGACACGAAACTCAGGGAGACGATAACGATAACCCCGGGCTCTTCGGCGGACATAGTGGCTGTAAAGGAAAATGCGGACAAGATATACCGCCTTTATGAGAAGGAGGGCTATCCCCTTGCGCGGGTCGTTCCGGTCATAAGCAGGATAAGCGAGGACAGCATATTCCTAACCTACCAGATAGAAGAGGGACATAGGGTCAAGATACGGGACATAAAGATAAAGGGCAACAAGGCGCTTTCGACCCGCACGGTAAAGGGCGCGATGAAGACCTCCGAGCGGTGGATGTTTTCGTTCCTGACCGGAGGGGGCAGATACGAGGAGGAGCAACTGAGGTCAGATATCGAGAAGATAATGGAACTTTATCTGAACGGCGGCTATATGAAGGCGGAGGTGTTTCCGCAGGATACGGAGTTTTCCCCGGACAAGAAGCGGATGGACATAACGGTTGAGGTCAGAGAGGGCGAGCAGTATACAGTGTCTTCCATAGGGTTCAGGGGCAACACCGCATTTACAGAGGATGAGTTGATGAAAAAGGTCAAGTCCCAGATAGGCTCTCTTATTAGCATGAAGGCCCTGAGGGCGGATGTGGTCGCGCTTACCGGGATGTATACGGAGAAGGGGCATGCACTTGCGGATATCTATCCCGACTTCATACCCGAGGAAGAGGCCGGAAAGCTGAAGGTTGTCTTTGTGGTGAGAGAGGGTGACGTTTACAGCATGGGCAGGATAAGCATTTCAGGAAACTTAAAGACGAGGGACAAGGTCATAAGGAGGGAGCTACTCCTTAATGAGGGCGATAATTTCAACAGCAGTCTCCTCAGGAGGAGCCACCAGAAGATTTATAACCTGAACATGTTCGAGACCCTTGATTTCAAGCCTTTCTACGACCCCGAGAAAAAGACGATGGACATTGACGTCGAGGTCAAGGAAAGGCCCACGGGTAGTGTCAGCATAGGCGGCGGATACAGTTCCGTGGACAAGTTAATAGGAATGGTTGAAATAACAGAGGGCAATCTCGGCGGCAGGGGGCAGTACCTTAAGCTCAAGGGGGAGTTCAGCTCACGCTCCACAACCTATGAGCTTTCGTTCAGAGACCCGTGGTTTCTGGACTACCCGGTTTCGTTCACCACGAGCGTGTACAATACCCGGCGGGAATACGTAAACTATGAAAAGAGGGCCAGTGGTTTTACCCTCGGCTTCGGTAAGAGGTTCCTCGATTACTGG
>JAUXOF010000085.1 GCA_030682405.1 Thermodesulfovibrionales bacterium | reverse complement strand
GGCGTAAGCCCGCCCCCCTTTTATTTTCCTATTCATTCTATTCATTTCCATCCAGAGAGAGGTTTGGTGTGTTATTATAAATAGTTATGTCCGAGAAGAACATGCAGCGCGTTTTGCTTCTGGCGTTCTGCCTCTCAGGGGTTGCGGCCCTCATATATGAAGTCGTCTGGACAAGGGCGCTTTCCCTGATACTCGGCTCTACGGTCTATGCCCTCTCCACAATGCTCGCGACATTTATGGCCGGGCTTGCCATAGGGGCATATTTCGGCGGCAAGCTCGCGGACAGGGCAAAGGACAAGGAGAAAGACCTTGTCTTCTATTTCGGGCTTTTCGAACTCGGAATCGGCCTGATGGGGTTTGTCATAGTGCCTGTCATATACAGCCTCCCGCCGCTTTATTTCAAGATGTATAAGAGTCTTCATTTAAACGCGGATGCTTATTTTATATCGCAGTTCCTTCTTTCCGCAGCTATAATGATAATCCCGACAACCTTGATGGGGGCGACTTTTCCGGTGGTCTCAAGGAGGCTGACTGCGAACATTGAGGAGATGGGCAGAAAGGTCGGGGACGCCTATTCCTTAAATACGCTCGGTGCCATCGTCGGCTCGCTCTCTGCGGGATTTTTACTCATCCCCCTCGTCGGGATAAAATGGTCGTCATTCACAGCGGGCTGCATAAATATCGCCGTGGGCTCCCTGATTGTCCTTCTTTCAGGAAGGTTCTCAAAGAAGGCGGTGACCGCGGTTTTGGTCTTGCCGCTTTCTTCGTATTTCCTTACTGCAAGCGTAAGCGGGGGGGATGAGTTTTCCACCTTTTACCTTGCGGACAGGTATACGGACATCGAGCATTTAAAGGAAGAGGAAGGTCTTTTCCGGAAGATGTACGATAAAGACCATGCCGAGGGGACGGTCAGGGCGTATCTGTTCAAAGACACCTTTCTCATATTACAGCACGGCGGCAAGATGGAGGGCACCGGCCCGGGCGACATCGAAAACACGATGCTCCTTGCCTTGTTTCCAGCCGCTTTGTTTGAGAGGACTCCCGGCAATATGCTCGTCATCGGGCTTGGCGCGGGGGTCACGGTACGGGCAGGGAAGGGGGTTGTAGAGAACGTCTCCGTCGTTGAGATTAACCCCGGCGTGATAGAGGCGGTCGCGAGGTTCGGGGCTACGGGGGTTCTCAATGGAGTTAAGGTCTACCAAGACGATGCACGCAGGCTTCTTATGACCGATGACGCGGTTTACGACATTATCACTTCCGAGCCTTCGGTGCCGTCGGAGTCCGTTTCCGCCAACCTCTTCACAAAGGAGTTTTACGAGATTGCGGCAAAGAGGTTGAAAAAAGGCGGCATTTTCTGCCAGTGGCTTCCCGGCTGGAATCTCACCCCGGCAGACCTTGACGTCTGCATCAAGACATTTGCGTCGGTCTTTGAGAACGCTTCCCTATGGAGGGTCAACGACGAGGGAGACGATTTCATCATAGTCGGCTCTATGGAGGCTCTCCCTTTAAATAACACGGATATCCTTGACAGGATTAAGGCCCTTAACTCTTCTGTAAGTTTTTTTCAGTTGAAAGAGCGCCCCATAGAATTTGTAATGGGCCCTCGAGAGGTCAAAATGACTGCCGCGATGCCCGGTATACCCATGAATACGGACGACAAACCGTACATAGAGTTTGCCGTCGCAAAGAACTTTCTTTACGGCAAAGGCTTCAGAGATATCAGGCAATAAGGCGGGCATGAAGAAACTCTGGAGACTCTTTAATTCAAGGAAATTTGCGGTTTACCTGCTTTTTGTTTTTTTTTCCATTCTTGTCTTATCATCCTTTCTGCCGAGCAAGCTTACCATGCCGGTTGAGAAGTGGATAGAGCTTAAGAAAGAAAGACCCGTTATCTTTTGGCTCTCGGAGCGCTTCTCAACCCCTTATGTCGTCAAGGGCGCGGCATTTATCGGGGTCTCGTTCTTCCTGTTCCTTTCCACCTTTGCCTGCACCTTAAGCCGCCTCCTTGCCCGGGTTAAGACGAGGAGGCTTGAGTTTGAGAAAGAGCTTTCGTTTTCATTTTCAGTTGAGGGCGAGTCCCCGGAGGCAATCGGGGATTTTAAGGCAAGAGCGCTTGACGCCCTGAGGGCAAAGAAATGGGACTTTTCCGTGTCCGAAGACGCCGGAGCCGTAACCGTGGAGGCTGAAAAGGGCAGGGATTCCGGGTTCTGGGGCTCGGTCGTTTTCCATGCGGGACTTCTTGTCTGTTTTTTGGCCGCGCCTGTAACCGCGCTTACGGTGCTAAGGGGCGACTTTATCTTGACGGAGGGCGTTACATCGCGGCTGAGGGAGGTCTTTGTAAGCGAAACAGGGAAGGCGTCCAGCCTCCCGGATGCGGATATAACGGTCGGCGGACTTAAGAGAGTTTATGCAAAGGGAATCTATGATGTGGATTTCAGGGGGAAGATGAGAATCGAGGGCAGAACCTTTAACAGGGAATTCCCTTTCAGCGTAAACAACCCGATAGATTTGATGGGGTATCAGATAACCCTGCAGGAGTTCGGGTACTCGGCAGGTGTGGTGATGGAAAAACAGGGGGAGAAGGTCTTTGATTATTTTTTAAACCTCAGGCATCCCGTAGCAGGGGATTATTTTGACCTGCAGCGGGAGGGAGACGAGGGCCTTAAGTTATACGCGCTCTTTTTCCCGGATTTTTTCAGGGAGGGCAATAAACTCGGCACCCGCTCAAAGGAACCCCGCAACCCTGTCCTCGTCGTGAGGCTTTTTAAGGGGGGAGAAGAGATTTCAAAAGGGCTTCTGAAACTGGGAGAGGAGGCAATGATAGGGGATTACCGTGTTAAATTCAACGAACTCAGGAACTGGGCCGGCTTCATCGTGGTCAAAGAATCCGGCGTTCCAGTGCTGGCCTTGGGAATGCTCATCGGCCTCCCCGGGCTTTTAGTGCGTTTCCTCAGCAACGAGAGGCGGCTTGAGATAGGGCTTAAGCCCGGGCCTTCAGGCACAAAATTTGCGTATAAAGGCTACAGCAGATACTACCCCGCATTTTTGGAGGGTGAGGTAAGGGGCATGGCAGAGGGGTTGAAGGAGGGCGGCGATTGGCGTACTTAGAGGGCATACTGGTATGGGCGGCCATAGGGCTTTACAGCTTTTCCTTTCTCCTTTTTCTTTCGGGGCTTGTATTCAAAAAAGATTTTTTTCTTAGGTGGGGCTACATCGCCTGCCTTGCAGGTTTTGCCGCGCACACCGGCTCCATAATCTCAAGGTGGGCCGAGACCGGACATCTGCCGGTAATGATGACATATGAGAATTCATTGTTCGGCACATGGTTCATTGTGCTCACATATATCGTGATGAGGCGCGCCTTTCCGCTGTCAAGGCCTTTTGCAGTTGCGGTTTTGCCCCTTGCCGTACTTATACTCGGCAACGGCATACAGGCAGGGGCGGAACTTCAACCCCTTGAGCCTCCGTACAAGAGCAACTGGCTTTATGTGCATGTGCTCTTTGCGTGGTTTGCCTTCAGCTCTTACGTGACCGCGTTCTCGGCAGGCATTATGTACCTGCTTAAGGCGCGCGCCAAAAAGGGTCTCCTGAGCAGGCTCCCCGAACTGAAGCTCTTAGACGAGCTTTCTTTCAGGCTCATACTCTTTGGTTTCTTTTCTGAGGCCATAATGATAGGCTCCGGCGCGATATGGGCGCACGGCCTTTGGGGGAGGTACTGGGGCTGGGACCCGGTTGAGACATGGTCCCTGATATCGTGGCTTGCATACGGCCTGAACATCCACCTGAGGATTACCCTGGGCTGGAGCGGAAAACGGGCCGCATGGCTTGCCATAGGCTCGCTCTTCGGAGTGATATTCCTGTTTTTCGGGCTTGGGTATATATCAGAAGTGCATACTTCTATATTTTAGCGGGGGAGCTTATGAGGGCTGTTTTATTTTTCGGGCTTGCATTTATAATTTCGTGTTCGTCTCTGAGTCCTGAAGAGAAGACTGTGCTTAAGGCTGTAACGTCTTATAATGTCGCTCTTATTCAGACATACGGCGACGTAAACCTGAATTATATGCAGTTTTTCGCCTCGGAGGCTGAGATTAAAAAACTTTTCCCTATAATACAGGCGCTTATGGCGTCGGGCAACAGAATGGTGGCAAGACAAGATGAATTTGTAGTAAAGAGCATCAAAATCAAAGGCGATGCCGCCACTCTCAGGGCGGAGGAAAAATGGACTTACTGGTGGGAGGATGTGTACACAGGCGAGGTAACAAAGCCCAAGGCCGAGCAAAAATACAAGATAAATTATATGCTGAAGAAGGTCAATGGCAGATGGATTGTGGATTCCCTTAAGCCATGGGGGAAATGAGGCTTGACGGCAAAACGGTTTTTCTTGTCCTCGGCGTCCTCGGCCTTGGGGTATATGCCAACAGCTTTGAAAATGCGTTCCAGTTCGACGACCTAACCGGGATTCTAAAAAACCCGGAGGTTCACAACCCCTTTGAGCCTTTCCGGGTCTTTAAGTTCTGGCCCACAAGGTTTCTTAACTACTGGAGCATCTCGTGGAATTACTACATAAGCGGAGAGAAGGTCTTTTCTTATCACCTCGTTCAGATAATCCTTCATCTTTTGAACGCCTTTCTTGTCTTTAAGCTCATAGAGGCCCTCTCCAAGGCGGCTGGTCTTAGTGAAAGGGGCGGCCACATCGCCCTTTTCGGCTCTCTCGTATTTCTTCTCCATCCGGTTCAGAGCCAGCCTGTGAATTATATCTCCCAGGGGGCGGTGCTCCTTGCCTCGTTTTTTTACCTCGGTGCGACGCTTTTTTATTTGAGATACCGGTTTGAGGGTAAAAAGAAATATTATTTCATCTCTTTAGCATCTGCGGCGCTCTCTGCGTTTGGAAAAGAGACAGCAGCCACGCTTCCTATTGCCCTGCTTATATTGGAATTCACCGTTCTTGGAATCAAGGGCAAGCCGGACGGCCTAAGAGCAAGGCTCTGGAGGCTTTCCCCTTTTGCCTTCCCCCTGATTGCAGGGATAATCCTGACCGTATGGAGGAGGATGAACTGGGGGCAGGATTTTACGGTAGCAGAAGCCGATGCCGTGGCTGCCGGCATTGGGACATGGGACTATTTCGTCACCCAGCTTGCCGTTATAAAGACATATCTGAGGCTTTTTGTCCTGCCCCTGTACCAGAGGTTTGACTATGATTATCCGATATACGATAGCTTTCTGAACGCTCCTGTTTTCTTCTCCGCCCTGCTTCATATCGCGCTGATAGGCGCGGCGGTGTTTTCATGGAGGTCTCTGAGGTTAAGGCTTTTCAGTCTCGGCATAATCTGGTTTTATATTACCCTTCTTGTTGAGTCCAGCTTCATGCCCATATTTGATTTGATATTTGAGCACAGGATGTATCTTCCGCTTGCCGGGCTTTCCATGGCAGCGGCATCTTTAGTTTTTATGCCCGGAAGGGCGGGCGCAAGAAAGGCCCTTATGGTTTTTGCATGTGCGGCGCTTTTGAGTTTTTCAGCGCTTACCGTCAAAAGGAATGCGGTCTGGAGGACGGAGGTGAGCCTCTGGGAGGAGTCCCGGAGTTATGCGCCTCAAAAGGCAAGGGTCAGGCATCTGCTCGGGCTTGCGTATAAAAAAGAGGGCAGGT
This sequence comes from Thermodesulfovibrionales bacterium, assembly GCA_030682405.1. Taxonomy (GTDB): domain Bacteria; phylum Nitrospirota; class Thermodesulfovibrionia; order Thermodesulfovibrionales; family JdFR-86; genus JAUXOF01. Next base: position 11,016 of record JAUXOF010000085.1, on the reverse strand, counting down.
ACAGGGAGTCGGCGGAGGAGTTTCAGGCTGCCCTTGCCTCAAGCAGCAACCGCGACTGCATACGGAGCAAATACGAGCTTTCAAATGCCTTTTTTCTTGCCGGTATGTATGAGGACTCTGCAAAAGAAAGCAAAGAGGTGTTGGGGCTTATCTATAAAGAGACAGGGATGAAAGAGACAGGGCCTGTGCCAGGTTTTAAAGGCACCCCTGAGCAGATGGCTGCTATCAAAAGATTCAGTCTGTGGAAAGTGCACAACAACCTCGGCACCGCGCTTTTAAGGGCAGGGCATACGGAGGAGGCAATAGCCGAGTACAGGAAGGCGTTATACCTTAACCCCGGTTATTTGGACGGGAAAAACAGTCTTGGGCTGGCGTTGATGAATGCAGGCGCCTATGAGGAGGCCCGGAAAGAATTCGAGGCCCTGCTTAAGGCAGCCCCAGACTATGCCCTTGCCCACGAAAGCCTCGGTCTCCTTTATCTCGAAAAGATGCCGGACAGGGAAAAGGCCTTATACCACTTCAGGGAAACCCTGAGGCTTATACCCGAGCACCCGGAAAAGGACTGGATAGGGGAGAAGATACAGGAGTTAAGCTCTTCTCCACAGCCTCATTTGCCTTAAAAGGGCAAGCCCGCCTTTAAGATGATTCCAAAACTCAAGCCTTGTCCTGATATGCCGTGCGATGCGGAATAACTGCGAGGGCCTTGCGTAAAACCTCATGTTTGCCCGGAATATCTCTTTCCTAAGGTTGAAGTTAGAGTTCCTGACGACCGCGTTTACGCCGACGGCCACGAAGTCCTTCCAGTCCATGGACGAGAGCGGGACATCGGCGAAGAACCTCTCGAACTCTTCAGTCCCGGGGTACGGGACGAGCATGTTAAAGAAGGAGAAAGTGGGCTTTAGCCTGACGGCGAAATCCACTGTCTGACGGAGTTCTTCAAGGCTCTCCTCGATGCCGAGCACGAAGAATGCCTGCGTCTTTATGCCGAGCCCTGATGCCGCCGCAATAACCTCAGCGCACTTTTCGGGTCGGATAGGCTTTTTCATGAGCGAAAGGATGCGAAGGCTTGCGGACTCCACCCCGAACCCGATGTTGTAGCAGCCTGCCCTCTTCATAAGTTTAAGTATGTCCTTGTCAACTGCGGTGACCTGAGAGAAGCAAAACCACTTGAGATTCAGGTTATGCCTTATCATTCCTTCGCATATAGCGATAAGACGGTTTCTGTCGAGGGTGAAAGTGTCGTCCGTTATAACGAGCTGCTCCGCGCCGTAGAGCTTCTTGAGGTACTCCATCTCGCCGAGGACGTAGTCCGCGCTGTGAGTCCTGTAGATGCTGCCTAATGCCTTCCGGGAAGCGCAGAAACTGCACCTGAAAGGGCAGCCCCTGCTAGTGAGGATAGTGAAACACCGCTTATATCTCTGGTTATGCAGGTTCGGGCGGAAGATGTCCTGAGGAAGGAGTTCCCTTGCCGGGTAGGGAAGCGAGTCAAGGTTCTCGATATGGGGACGGAGCGGGGTGGTTATTACCCTGCCTTCATGTAAAAAGGAAAGCCCCTTTACGTTTAGCGGAACCCTGCCGGCTTCGAGTTCGCGGACGAGTTCGAGTATGGAAAATTCGCCTTCTCCGCATACTACGTAATCGAAAAACTCCCCGTACTGCCCTGCAATGTGGGAGGGAAGCGAAGAGGCATGGATGCCGCCGAGCACGACCACAGCCCCGTGCGCCTTTGCGAGCCGGGCTATCTCCACTGCGTTATGGAAATTAGGCGTCGCGCTGCCTATGCCGACAATATCCGGCCTTTCATGGGCGAGCATCCTTTCGATGTCCTCGTATCCCATGCGCTGGGCATCAGGTTCGCAGAGCCTTACGTCGTAGCCATGTTTAATTAATACCGAGGCGATATAACCAAGGCCCAGAGGAAAGTAATAACCGGCTGCGGCCTTTATAGGGCCGTATAAGTCCCTGTACGGCGCTGAGATGAGGATTACGCTCTTCATCCCTCTAAGAGACGGAAAAGCGCTCTTCGCGGCGTCCATCCGCAAGTCTATCACTTTTCACCTTGCCGGTTCAAGAGGCCCATTGCCTTCAGGCCCGGTTATTGTTTAATATTTATCTATGAGCCTTCTTGAACTCGTATCCGTCGTGTCTTCCGTGGTTATAATCTCAGCGGTTTTTTTCCTGATAAGGAGGGGGAAGCTTCTTGAGAGGTATGCCATGCTTTGGATTTTGGCGTCTTTTGTCCTCCTCCTGTTTTCTGCGTGGAGGTCTCTTCTTGATACCGTGGCGCATGCGCTGGGGTTTTATTATGCTCCTTCTTTCCTTTTTCTCGCCGGATTCGTATTTCTCATGCTCATTCTCCTTCATTTCTCAGTCGTGATTTCCTCCCTGAGCGTCAGGAATAAGTCCCTTGCTCAGGAATTGGGCCTCCTGAAGCACGAAATAGAGAAGCTTAGGAAAAGCCTTCAGTCAAAAGATTAAAGATTGATGAGCGTCCTTGTTATTATCCCCGCTTATAACGAAGAGGGAAACCTGCCTATAGTTTTCCAGGACCTGAGCTCGAATTTCAGCAGCGCCGACTTTCTCGTAATAAACGACGGCTCTACCGACGGGACGCGCGAAGCTGCGGAGGCGCACGGGGCGGAGCTTATAGACCTTCCTTATAATCTCGGCATAGGCGCTGCCATGCAGACGGGCTTTATGTTCGCGTTTAAAGCGGGATATGACGTTGCTATACAGTTCGACGGGGACGGGCAGCATAGGGCGGATGAGATAGAAAACATCCTCAGGCCCGTGCTTGACGGAAGTGCAGACATGGCCGTAGGCTCAAGGTTTTTGGGGAAAAGCGGGTATAAAGTGCCTGTTTTGAGGAGGGCGGGCATTAAAATATTTTCCTCAATTCTGACTTTTATGACGGGGATACGGTTTACTGATGCAACGTCAGGCTTCAGGGCCTATGGGAAGAGGGCGATAGAGATGTTCTCTAAGTACTATCCTGACGATTATCCCGAAGTCGAGGCAATACTGCTGCTCCATAGAAACGGCATAAAGGTCGTCGAGGTTCCATCGGAAATGAGACAAAGACCGAGCGGGAAGTCCTCCATAACTTTCCTGAGGGCGGTTTACTATATGGTGAAGGTGCCCCTTGCCGTTTTAACCCGCAGGCGCAATCCGGCTGACAATATCAGGTAAAAAGATTATACTTATAATAATCAGGGCGTGATATTGATAACCCGACACGGCTTTTTTTATATATGAGGAGGTGAACGCATGAAAGAACAGATGGACCAGGTATTGAAGATGGCCGTCAGCCTTAATGCCTCGGACATTCATATCACCGTTGGAAGGCCGCCGACTCTCAGGAGAATGGGCGAGATGACCGCCTTGGACAAATTCCCGGTGATAACCGAGGAGTACTCAAAAAGGCTTATCTACGGGATTCTCACCGAGGCCCAGCAGAGGGCTTTCGAGCAGTCCCTTGAGCTTGACTGTTCCTATCACATCCCAGAGCTTTGCCGTTTCCGGGTAAATGTTATGGTGCAAAAGGGCAGGGTGGAGGCGGTGCTCCGCGTCATACCTTCAAAGATACCCCAGCCCTCGGAGATAGGGCTTTCGGATTCCATAATCAAATTCACAAAACTTAATAAAGGCCTTGTGCTTGTTACAGGGCCGACAGGAAGCGGGAAATCGACGACGCTGGCAAGTCTGATAGAGCTTATAAATGCCACAAGAAAAGAGCATATAATCACTGTAGAAGACCCCATAGAGTTTGTCTACGAGCCAAAGACCTGCGTAATCAGGCAGAGGGAGGTCGGCTCGGACACCCACTCTTTTGCGAGCGCGCTTAAACACATCCTCCGGCAGGACCCGGACATAATCCTTGTCGGCGAGATGCGCGACCTTGAGACCATCTCTCTGGCTATCACGGCGGCTGAGACCGGACACCTTGTCTTTGCCACCCTGCACACACAGGATGCGGCCCAGACAGTTGACAGGATTATAGACGTTTTCCCGCCGTACCAGCAGCAGCAGGTCAGGGTGCAGCTTGCAAACAGCCTTGAGGGGGTCGTAAGCCAGCATCTTCTTCCGAGGGCTGACGGCAAGGGCAGGGCTGCCTGTAGAGAGGTCATGTTCGTCACTCCTGCAATATCCAATCTCATAAGAGAGGGCAAGACCCACCAAATCTACAGCGCCATAGAAACAGGCTCTAAGTTCGGCATGACCAGCATGGACAGCGCCATGCTTGAGCTTGTAAGGCAGAGGGTTATCACCCCTGAAGTCGCCTTGTCAAAGAGCGCAAACCCCGAATCCCTGAGGGCAAGGCTTGGAGGGGCTGTGCCGGCACAGCCGCAGGGCGTGAGACCTCCTGAGCCGGGGAGAAGGATATGAGCCTTAAAGATATTCCGATATTCGAGGGACTGTCAGACGATGTATTTGAGATATTCATGCCTTTTGTCAGGGAAGAGGCTTACGGGGCGGGAAGCCTGATATTTAAGGAGGGGTCTTCGGCAGACAAGTTCTTTATCATAAAAGACGGCGATGTGGAAATCCGCAAGGTCATAGACGGCCATGAGCATGGTTATAAATTAATATCCGTTCTGACAAAGGGCGATTTTTTCGGCGAGATGGCTATTTTTCAGGGCCTGCCCCGGACTGCCGACGCTTATGCAAAGACCGCGGTAAGTCTCCTTGCAGTGTCAAAGGACGACATGGCAGGCCTGTTTAAACCCAAAGACCCGGCTTTCAAGGCCATGGGGTTTCTTGCCTCCGTCCTTATGCAAAGGCTTCGCAGCACCACTAAGGAACTTGCAGCGGTTTACGAGACAGGCATGCTGATAACATCGGCCCGCAGCGTATCAGGACTTTCCAATTACGTGATGGAAAGCGTGTTTAAGGCTGTGGATACCGCAGAGGCCGGGCTTTTTGCCGTGTGGAATGAATTCAACGGAGAGTTTGAGGTCTCTTATCAGAGGGGTTTTGACTTCGGGCCGGATTTGTCCATTGAAAGCAATGACGCTCTTATAGTGTGGCTTGAGGAAAACAGGGAGGCCTTTTTGTCCTTTGACCTTGAAGGAGACCAGAGGCTTCAAATTGCAAAAGACGGCATGTACAAGGGGCTTTCCATGGTGGCTGCTCCGTTTTTTTCAGAAGACCGCCTGACAGGATTGATGCTGCTTTTAAGCAGGACGGGCCGCAATGCCTTCTCATACGAACAGATGGTGCTTATGTCCGCCATAGCCGGCTATGTCTCGGTTGCCCTTGAGAACCTGAAGCATCTTCAGGACGAGATAGACCGCTACAGGCTAAGCAGGATGAAATCAGGGATGCATCCCTAAGGGGTTGCGAACCCTTGCGGAATAACCTTGCAAATAAGGGCGCAGCCTAAATTTTATACCGCTGATTAAACCATGGCGAAAAAACACCTAAGCCAGAACTTCCTCTACGACCCTTCGATACTGGGAAGAATCATTCAGGCCGCAGGGCTATTGCCTGACGATACCGTTGTTGAGATAGGCCCGGGCCCGGGCAGGCTTACGATGATGCTCGCATCCGTAGTCAAAGAGGTCATTGCGATAGAGTTTGACAGGAAGCTGTATGAAGACCTCAATGCCCGCACCGGCCTCCCCGGAAATATCAGGCTCATACAGGGCGATGCCCTCAAGTATCCGTACGGGGAGTTGGAAAAATTCAAGGTGGTCTCAAACATCCCTTACCACATCACCACCCCGCTCATATTCAGGCTCCTTGAGCACGGGAAAAACCTGATATCAATGACCCTTACCGTTCAGAAGGAAGTGGCTGAGAGGATAGTCGCAGTCCCGGGCGGAAAGGACTACGGCGTGCTCTCCATAATGCTCCAGTATCATGCAGGCGCGGAACTGAAGTTTCTTATCCCCAGAGGGGCGTTCAGTCCCGTTCCCAAGGTGGACTCCGCATGCATACACATCAGGATTTACGATAAGCCCGTTATTACCGTCAGGGACGAGGAATTTTTCTCCCTCGTGGTCAAAACAGCGTTTTCTCAGAGGAGAAAGACGCTGTTAAACAGCTTAAAGACAGTTTCTCCCGATTTAAAAGAGGCATTGATAAAGGCGGACATAGACCCCCAAAGACGGCCTGAGACCCTCAGTATTGAAGAGTTTGCGCGCCTTTCCGAGGCCCTGCGGTCCTTCTAATTGTACCAGCCGTGGGGCAGGAAATCATAATATTCTTTGGGCAAGACCGCCCCTTCGGCCTTCTTTCCTTTTTTAGGCCGGTGTAAAGGCATGGAAGTCCTTTTTGACCGTGCTCGAGCGGCAAAGCCCTTGCCGGTCTTTATCCCGATATCAACAATATATTCCCTGTCGGCAAGCACGTCTATATAGGCGCTTCCGATTATTGCCGGGGCCGCTATGTCAAAGAAGCCGGTTGCCTCGGAGGGGTCGCCTGCACCGGTTACATCGTAAACCCTTATGTTCAGCCTGCCCTTATGTTCCCCTGTCATCTCCCAGTAGGCAAATATCCTTTTTGGCTCTAATGTAAGGACTGTTATCAAGTCCTTGCCGAGGCCGGAAGGCACTTCTTTTGAGGGTAAAACAGGGTGGGTAACCCATGGCCGGTTTTCAAGCAGCTTGGGCGGCTCTTCAGCCTTCTCTCGTATCCTGCCCTTGACCTCAGTCCCTCTGGCCGCCTCCTTGTCAGGGGTAAAGACCTTTTTGGGAGCCTCCTCTTTTTTTGCCTCTTTTAGAGCCGCAGGCTTTTTGGCCGTTGCTTGGGGCCCTTTGACAGTGGTCTTTTTAACGGGTGTTTTTTCAACACTCTTTTTGCGGCTTGCAGCCAACGCCTTGGCCTTTTCAGGTTTTTCCTTGGTTTCGGTTTTTTTGACGATGGGTTTCTTAGTCACTTTCGGCTTTTTGGCTGTTGGAACTGGTTTTTTAGCCTTTTCCTTTTTCTTTTCCTTGGGAACTGCTTTCTTTTTAGCGGTTGGCTTTTTAACAGCCGGTTTTTTAACCTCCGGCTTCTTTTGAGCTGGTTTTTTCAAAGCAGGTTTGGTTTTTTTCTCCGTCTTTGTCTTTGTTTTTTTCGCCACGGGCTTGGTCTTTAGCGTAGCGGTCTTTTTGGCCGCGGCTGATGCAGCAGGCTTTTTGGCCTTTCCAGCAGGCTTTTTTATAAGTTTAGATAGTTTGGCTATAATCTCCGCCTTTTTCTCTGATTTAAGGACTATGCCTGCCTTTCTGGCAAGCGCCTTGAGTTCAGCCACTGTCTTGGCCGCAATCTCTTTTGTGGTCATAAGAACCCTCCCGGACTGTCTTGTTAAGGCATAGTTTACTCCAATTCGGCCAAAACATCACCTAAAAAATAGGGTGGTGTCAGGCCTAATCTACGCAATCCTCGCCGCCGCCTCTTTTCCTGCGCCCCGGTTTCCCCCCTGTCCTCGTTTGACCGAACTGGTTCGGGTTGACCAGTTCCGTCCCCCTGTAATACATTAACCGTAGAGGACACGGAGGTGCGGAGAGAATTATTAAAAATCTCCCCTCGACCCTCTGTGTTAAAGAGGGGAAAAATGGTAGACCGCAGGAGGAAATATTATCCCCCTTTGGAAAAGGGGGATGAAGGGGGATTTTAGAATTAAAGAAAGGAAAAAGGAGGGAGGTGGGGAGGGGTGAATTGCTTATCCCCCTTTGGAAAAGGGGGATGGAGGGGGATTTTAGAAATAAAGAGAGGAAAAAGAGAGATTCCCGACAAGCGGGAATGACACGGGAAAGGAGGAAGGCGGGATGGAAATGCTTTACAAATGCTTTACAGTTAAAGCATTTTCAGATACGGTTTCCTTGAAAATCAACCACTTGGCCATACCCCCCCTCCCCCTGTTTTATAAAGCAAGAATAGGACATTTCTAAATTGGCTTGACACCTAAAAAATAGGGTGGTGTCAAGCCAAAACCCCGGCAACTGTTTACATAGTTCCCCATAAAATCGTATAATTTTAATTCCAGAAACCATGAACATAGTGGTATGCATAAAGCAGGTTCCTGACAGCGCAGATGTCAGGATTAACCCTGAGACAGGCACCCTCATCCGTGAGGGCGTGCCGAGCATCGTAAACCCCTACGATATGCACGCAGTGGAGGCCGGACTCTGGATACGGGAAAAGGCTGCCAAGGAGTTTGCCGAAACGGCAAAGGTCATTGCCCTTACAATGGGCCCCCCGCAGGCTGAGGCTGCATTAAGAGAGGTCATCTCCATGGGCGTGGACGAGGCAGTGCTTCTTTCGGACAAGGCATTCGCCGGCTCTGACACATGGGCCACCTCCTATGCCCTCTCAAGGGCTATCAGAAAGCTTCAGGCAGACATCATCATCTGCGGCAAGCAGGCCATAGACGGAGACACCGCGCAGGTTGGCCCTGAGGTTGCAGAGCTTCTGAATATCCCCCATGTGGCGTATGTAAAAAAGATAGACGACATCGGGAGCAACTCAATAAGGGTGGAGAGGCTCATGGAGGACGGCTATGACATTGTCGAGTCCTCCCTGCCGGTTCTCCTTACAGTCGTAAGGGAGCTTAACGAGCCGCGTCTTCCTTCTCTTAAAGGCAAGATGGCTGCCAAAAAGGCCGTGATTAAGAAATGGGGGCATGTGGACATAGCAGCCGACGAGCATAAGCTCGGGCTTAAAGGCTCGCCGACTCAGGTCAAAAAGATATTTGCGCCGGAGGCAAAAAAGGACAGGACGATGTTAAGCGGGAGCGCCGAGGCTCAGGTTGATGCCCTGATAGTGGAGTTGAGGAGGCTTAAGTGCCTATAGTTATAGACAGGGACAAGTGCACGGGGTGCGAGAACTGCCTTAGCGTCTGCCCTTACGAGTCCATAGTGATGAAAGAGGGCAAGGCATTTATTACAGAGTACTGCCAGATGTGCATGAACTGCCTTTCGGCCTGCGCTGAAGGAGCGATAAGGGAGATAAAAGAGGAAGGGACCGAGCCCCTTGCCGGAGGGCAAAAGGCGGAAGGCTATAGCGGGGTATGGGTCTTTGCCGAAAGCAGGGAGGGAAAGGCCGCAGGGGTCTCATGCGAGCTTTTGGGCGCAGGCAGAAAGCTTGCCGGAGAACTCGGGGTGGAGCTTTCGGCAGTGCTTTTCGGGGCGCCGCGTGAGGAGGCACAAGAACTCATCAGGTGGGGTGCGGATAAGGTCTATCACTCCGACGACCCGGTATTTAGGAGCTTTAATGACGAGCCTTTTTCCCAGCTCCTCGCCGCGCTCATAAACGAGCATAAGCCTGAGATAGTGCTTGCCGGAGCCACACCCATAGGCCGTTCTTTCATACCGAGGGTGGCTGCGAGGCTTGGCACGGGGCTTACCGCAGACTGTACCGCGCTTGAGATTGATAAGGAGACAGGGAACCTTATTCAGGTGCGCCCGGCCTTTGGCGGAAATATAATGGCAGCCATACTCTGCCCTCGAAAAAGGCCGCAGATAGCCACTGTGCGGCCAAGGGTCATGAAAAGAGGCCCTTATGACGAGGGCAAAGAAGGCATAATAATAGATGTTAAGGCCGACAACCTCTCATCAAATACCCGCGTGATAGACACGGTTAAGGAGGCATCCGGAGCCGTGAACCTTCAGGAGGCCGACGTGGTAGTGGCGGGAGGGAGGGGGCTTGGAGGCGAAAAGGGCTTTGAGATGCTTTATGAACTGTCAGTGCTTTTAGGCGGAACGGTCGGAGGCTCAAGGGCTGCGGTGGATGAGGGCTGGGTTCCCTACAGCAGGCAGGTGGGGCAGACGGGAAAGACCGTATGCCCGAAGATTTACATAGCCTGCGGGATATCAGGCGCTGTTCAGCATCTGGTCGGGATGCAGTCGTCGGATATAATCGTGGCTATAAACAAAAACCCCGAAGCGCCGATATTCAACATGGCCACCTACGGCATAGTCGGAGACGTCTTCGAGGTAGTCCCGCTTCTTATCAGGAAGCTTAAGGAGATGAAAAGGGCATGAAGACCGCATTCGTTTTCCCAGGACAAGGCTCGCAGCATGTGGGCATGGGCAGGAACCTCCATGACTGCTTTAGCGAGGTCAGGGAACTCTACAGGGAGGCCGGGGATGTCCTCGGCTACGACATTTCCGGGTTGAGCTTTAACGGCCCTGCCGAGGAGTTGAACAAGACCGTAAGGACTCAGCCCTGCCTTTTGCTTGCGAGCGTGGCGGCGTACACTGTTTTATCGTCCGAGGGGGTCATGCCCCATGCCATGGCAGGCCATAGCCTTGGAGAATACTCTGCGCTTGTCGCAGCCGGGGCGCTCAGCCTCAGGGATGCCCTCATGGTCACTGAGATGAGGGGAAGGATTATGCAGGAGGCCGTGCCTGAGGGCGAGGGGCTTATGGCTGCAATATTGGGGCTTGACAGGCAGACGGTGGATGAGGTCTGCCAAAAGGCAGCCTCAGGCTATGTGAGGGCTGCAAACTACAACTGCCCGGGGCAGGTAGTGATATCAGGGCAGAGGCAGGCTGTTGAGGAGGCGATGAGGCTTTTAAAAGATGCAGGGGCAAAGAGGGCCATACCTCTTTCGGTGAGCGTGCCTTCGCATTGCGGCCTCATGGATAATGCCTCAAAAAAACTTTCCGAGTTCCTCTTTTTGGGCGACATCCGGATGAGTAAGCCGGACATCCCCTTAGTCTCAAATGCAGATGCCATATTCGTAAGCACAGTAGACGGGATAAAGGCGGCTCTGGTGAAGCAGTTAAACAGCCCGGTTCTGTGGGAGGACTCTGTAAGGGAGATGGTGAAATACGGCATCGGGACGTTTGTAGAGGTTGGCCCTGGGACAGTGCTTTCAGGTCTTATAAGAAGGATAGAGCCGGATGTGAAAATCTTAAACGTTCAGGACTCAGACAGCCTCAAGGACGCACTTAACGCCTTGAAGTAAGCCCTGAGGGCGCCCCGGTTTTGTAGACTCCCGGGCATAGTATCGTGTATCATTGTCATACTATGGATTACAGATGGATTACAGGCTGACTGAAAAAGTCAAATCCGCAGGTTGAGCTG
>JAUXOF010000082.1 GCA_030682405.1 Thermodesulfovibrionales bacterium | reverse complement strand
GCAGGCTACAAGGTCGCCGTATGCGAGCAGATGGAAGACCCTAAGGATACAAAAGGCATCGTTAAAAGGGAGGTCGTGCGCGTGATAACACCGGGCACGCACACCCCGGAACACCCGAAGGAAAACAACTACATCATGAGTTTCATGCCCCGTGAGAGAAAGCACGGCATAGCGCTTGCCGACGTCTCAACCGGAGAGTTCATGGTTTACGAGACGGAAAAGCCCCTTGAGGACGAGATAGGGAGGTTTGAGCCCAAAGAGATACTCATCCCGGAAAGCCTCAGGGACAACTTCCACTATGCGGGACTGCTTAAGGATCACTATGTCTCCGCCGCAGGGGACTGGAGGTACGATTATCCGGAGGCGTACAAGAGCCTGCTTAAGCACTTCAGGGTATCCTCCCTTGAAGGCTACGGCTGCGAAGGCATGACAGCGGCAATTCAGGCGGCAGGCGCGCTCGTGGGATATATAGAGGAGATGCAGGTCAAGGTCACCTCCCTGAGGAAGATATCGCTTAAAAATGAAACCTCTTATATGTTTCTGGATGCGCCGGCTCAGAGAAACCTCGAACTCATCAGAAACCTAAAGGACGGCTCTACTGAAGGCACCCTCCTCTGGGCCTTGGACGAGACGCTTACTCCCATGGGCGGAAGGTTTTTAAGAAACGCCATCCTCATGCCGCTGACAGACGTCAAGGCCATCAGAAAGAGGCAGAATGCCGTTGGCTATCTCGTTGAGGACTACGAGCTTGTAGAGACCCTGAGAAAAAACCTGAGGAAGGTCCAAGACATCGAGAGGCTCGAAAGAAAGGTCTCAACCGGGACGGCAAACGCAAGGGACCTGATAGCGCTTAAGACCTCGGCAGCCTGCCTGCCGGAGATAAAAAACAGCCTCCTGTCCTCAAGGGACGGCTGCCTGAAGGAGCTGGGCCGGGGAGTCTCGGACTTCGGGGAACTCATAACCCTTATAGACAGGGGCATAACAGAGCATCCGCCAATCGGCCTGAGGGACGGCGGGATAATAAGGGACGGCTGGAGCGGCGATATAGACGAACTGAGGGACATATCCAGAAACGGCAAAGGCTACATAGCCGCCATAGAGACCGAGGAAAAACAAAAAACAGGAATCAACTCCCTCAAGGTCGGCTATAACAGGATATTCGGCTACTATATAGAGGTCACAAATGCAAACCTCGGCGACGTGCCGGACCGCTACATAAGAAAGCAGACGCTCGTCGGGGCCGAGAGGTTCATCACGCCGGAGTTGAAGGAGTACGAGGCCAAAGTCCTTGGGGCCGAAGAGAGACTGAAGGGCCTTGAATATCAGGCGTTTCAGGGGATACTTCAGGGTATCGGGAAGGACTCCCTGAGCCTGCTTGCCTCTGCCCACTCTATTTCAGAGGCAGACTTTCTCCTGTCGCTATCAGTGGTCGCAAAAAGGCATGATTATGCCAAACCTCAGGTTGACGACGATGTAATCATAAAGATTACGGAAGGCAGGCACCCGGTGCTTGAAAGGCTTTCCTTAAGCGAAAGGTTCATCCCCAACAGCCTTTACTTAGACGGCAACAGCCAAAGGCTGCTCGTAATAACCGGGCCGAACATGGCAGGGAAGTCCACATACATGAGGCAGTCCGCCCTCATAGTCCTCATGGCACAGATGGGCGGGTTCGTGCCTGCGGAGGATGCGGTCATCGGAGTGGCGGACAGGATATTTACGAGGATAGGCGCATCGGATTTCCTGACAAGGGGGCAGAGCACCTTCATGGTGGAGATGATAGAGGCTGCCAGCATCCTCAATAACGCAACCGACAGAAGCCTCATCATACTCGATGAGATAGGCAGGGGGACGAGCACGTTTGACGGCATCAGCATAGCGTGGGCCGCTGCGGAGTATATCGTAAAAGAGCTGAAGGCCCGGACGCTGTTTGCCACCCATTACAACGAGCTTACGGAACTTGCCCATGCCCTTGAGACAGTCAAAAACTATAACGTATCCGTCAGGGAATGGGGAGACGAGATAATATTTCTGAGAAAGATAGAGGAGGGGCCTGCGGACAAAAGCTACGGCATTCAGGTCGCAAGGCTTGCCGGCATACCCGACAAGGTCATAAAGAAGGCAAAAGAAGTTCTCTCCACACTGGAAAAAGAGGAGTTTGCACAGGCCGGAGCGCCGAGGTTCGCCGGCCCCCAAGGCACCGGCCAGAGGCAGCTTGACCTCTTCACTGCGATGAAGGACGCGCTCCTTATGGAACTAAGGACCCTCGATATCAAAGGCATGAGCGCGGAGAAGGCCCTTGAAAAACTCAGGGAGCTTAAAACAAAGGCCGAACCCCTTTCTTGACAAAAATATAATCCTGTGATAATAAAGAAACTCAACCGGGCGGTTCTGCTCGCCGGGGGATGTCCGTGCCGGCAGACAGGAAGGGCCGCAAACGGCAGTCTGAAAACTTTTCAAATACTGACATGCCCGCCTGAAGCGGCAGGGCAAAAACAAGGAGGTGGCAGCTATGGACAATCCGGAGAATTTGAAGTACCACAAAGAGCACACATGGGTTAAGGTCTCAGGCAGAAAGGCAACGATAGGCATAACCGACTACGCACAGGACGCTCTCGGGGACATTGTATACATAGACCTGCCTGATGTGGATTCTCCTGTGGAGGCGGGCGCTGAGATATCCGAGATAGAGTCCACCAAGGCGACATCCCCTGTGATATCTCCGGTAAGCGGCACGGTCATCGAGGTCAATGAAGAACTCTCGGAATCCCCGGAGATAATAAACGAGGACCCTTATGAAAAAGGCTGGATAGCCGTAATTGAAATCTCCAGCGCCTCGGATGTGGACGACCTGATGGACGCCTCGGAGTACGAAAAGTATATTGAAGAGGAGGCAAAATGAGGCTTGCCGTAATGGGGGCAGGCCCCGGCGGATATGTCGCAGCCATCAAGGCCGCCCAGATGGGCGCAGAGGTCACGGTGATAGAGGACAGGGAGGTCGGAGGCACATGTCTCAACCGGGGCTGCATCCCCACAAAAACCCTGCTTGCCTCGGCAGAGGCGTACCTTAAGGCAAAGGAGCTTGACAGCTTCGGCATAGAACTGACCGGCGAGGTGGTGCCCAATCTCAAAAAGATAATGGAGAGAAAGGGCAGGGTGGTAAACACCCTTGTTAAAGGCATCAGAGGGCTTTTTAAAAGCTGGGGCATAACCCTGATTGAAGGCAGGGGGACGCTGCTTGGGGCGGGCAAGATAGAGGTCCGGAAAAAGGACGGCTCAACGGCAGCCGTGGAGGCGGATAAGATAATAATCGCCACAGGCTCGAGGCCGGCACAGATACCCGTGTTCCCGATGGACGGCAAAAGCATACTTTCAAGCGACGACGTCCTCGACCTCACGGAGATGCCCAAAAGCCTGATAATCATCGGCGCAGGGGTCGTCGGCTGCGAGTTCGCCTGCATATTCGGCGCCTTCGGCACGGCCGTGACAATGGTCGAGATGATGCCAAGGGCCGTTTCCACGGAGGACGTAGAGATATCGGAACTCCTTGAAAAGGAGTTGAAGAAAAAGAAGATTAAGCTCCTGACAGGCGTGGGCGTGGAAAAGGTAGATGCAAGGGAAGACGGGGTGCACGTATTTTTGGCGGACGGCAGCGAGCTTACAGCGGAAAAGGTGCTCGTATCCATCGGCAGGGCGTTAAACAGCACCGGCATAGGCCTTGAGACCGCAGGCGTCAAGACAGGCCCCAAGGGAGAGATAACCGTAAACAACAGGCTTGAGACAAACGTGGATGGGATATATGCCGTCGGGGACGTAACCGGGGGGATTCTGCTTGCGCACGTGGCCTCTACCGAAGGCATAACGGCTGCGATGAACGCCTGCGGAGAAGACGAGAGAATGGACTACTCGGTCGTGCCTGCCGCCATATTCACCTCCCCGGAGATAGCGTCCGTCGGGCTCAGGGAATTTCAGGCTATTGAAAAAGGCATGAAGATAAAGACGGGCCGTTTCCAGTTTCGGGGCCTCGGCAAGGCCCACGCAATGGGAGAGATATCGGGCTTCATAAAGATAATCGCCGATGCGGATACCGACCGGGTCGTCGGCGGCCACATAATCGGCCCGCATTCCTCGGACCTCATACACGAGATTGCGCTTGCCATGAAGTCCGGGCTCAGGGCAAAGGACATTGCCGGGACCATTCACGCCCACCCCACCCTCTCCGAAGGGATTATGGAAGCGGCCGAGGACGTGCACGGCAGGGCCGTGCATCTACCGAAGAAATAATCAAGCCGAACAATACAGACGATAGAGAACAAAGTGCCAGAGAGCATAGACGACCATAAGAAGGGCCACGACTGGGTCGAAGTCTCAAGGAGGACTCACAAGACGCTTTTTTCCGAACTCGACGTCCTCCTGACGGCGATGGGGAAGTTCCTAAATGCGGAGGACCTGTCGGCCTCAAAAAGCAACATGGCCGTAAAAAACTTCAGCGGGGAGCTTAACGCCGCACGCGACGTAATCCTGAGGATACTGGGCATACTTGAGGCGGTCATCCCGGAGGGCAGAAAAAACGCCTACTGGTTCCAAAAATATGCAGAGGCCCGGCTCCTGAGCGGCAGTAAAAGGGATTCCATGAGGGAGGAAACGCAGAGGCAGGATACGCCGGAAAAAAGCCTCCTCCTGCTTTACGATTCGTTCATAAAGTTAAAGGGCATCGTCACCGACCTCCTCAAAAACCCGGGCATAACATATACGGGCTTTGCAAACATAGCGGACATCATAAAAAAGAACCTGCGGGAAAACGTCTTTTTCAAACCCTTCAGGCCGGGCAGGGAGTTTGACGCAATAGAAAACCGCACCATCTCCGAGATAGTCAAGGACATCCCGGATAAGGACGCTAAGAAAACAATCTCCATCATACTCCTTGAACTCTTCAAGTTCCTTCGCTATCTGGGACACGTGGACATCGCAACGCCCCGGTATGCGGCCCTGCACTCCTCGCTTCTTATACTCATGCTGCTTAAGCACGAGATCGAGGCATTCCGCGAATATGCCGACGGGCTTGCGGCCGGAATGAAAAAACCCCAACTCAGGGACATGCTTCAATCGCTCTCATACCAATTCCGCATGGAGACCAAGAGGGTCTACATGCAGGAGCTTAAGGACGTGTTCGAGAAAAATGCCCCGCAGGAGCTGAGGGGAAAGATAGAGAACAGCCACGGGATTTTAAAAAACCTCACAGAGCAGACAATCATACAGATAGCCCAGTTCTGGAGGCCGGACGTCAGGGGCGAAGAGATATTCGACAGCTTTGTGACAAAGCTCGAACAGTCGCTTAAGCTCAGGCAGGACATATATACCTTTGAGAGGCTCATCTCGGAGTTTCAGGAAAGCCCTCCTCTCAGCACGGGGCAGGCCCGAGCATTCGCCTCTATTAAGAGCTTCATGGCATACTTTGAGAGCTTCACGTTTAAGCTCCTCAGGCACGACGACTATGAGGAGTTCTCAGCGTTCTTTAACGAGATGGCAAAGGTCCGGCCCGAGGACATAGCCCAAGACGAAGACGAGGCGACGCTGGAGAAATGCCGGCATTTCAGGATATACCTTGAGACCACACTGAGGCACCTCCAAAGCAGGTCCGAGCTTGCAGACAGGCCGATTGACGTTGAAAAGGCAAAGGCGGTCATAAGGCAGTACACCGAGGGTTGAATTATGCGGCCCGACAAACACTTGACATAAACCGAAAGGAGGCGTCATGGGAACAATAATAGGCGTTCATGCAAGGGAGGTGCTGGACTCAAGGGGGAACCCGACGGTCGAGGCCGAAGTGCTTCTTGACAGCGGAGCCGTCGGCATGGCGGCCGTGCCCTCGGGCGCATCCACAGGGAAAAGGGAGGCCATCGAACTCAGGGACGGCGGCGCGAGATACCACGGCAAGGGCGTAATGAAGGCGGTAGGCAACGTCGTGGAAAAGATAGGGCCGCACATAATGGGCCGCGAATCCACGGACCAGGCCGGCATAGACGGCCTGCTCATAAGCCTCGACGGCACCCCGAACAAGCGGCGTCTCGGCGCAAACGCAATACTCGGGGTCTCGCTTGCCGTGTGCAAGGCATCTGCCGAAGAGGCCGGGATGCCCCTTTACAGATACATCGGCGGCTCAAACGCAAGGACGCTCCCTGTGCCCATGATGAACATCTTAAACGGAGGCGCACATGCGGACAACAACCTCGACATACAGGAATTCATGATAATGCCGGTGGATTTCCCGAGCTTCTCCGAGGCCCTGAGGGCGGGCGCCGAGGTCTTCCACACGCTTAAGAAAATCTTAACGAAAAACGGCATGGGCACCGCAGTGGGAGACGAGGGAGGTTTTGCCCCGGACCTCAAGAACAACGAGGAGGCCATATCCCTTATCCTTAAGGCAATATCCGACTCAGGCTATTCCAAGAAAATCTCCCTTGCGCTCGATGTCGCCGCATCGGAGTTCTACGAAAAGGGAAAATACACCTTCGAGGGAAAGAAGCTCTCAAGCGCGGAGATGGTCGCCTACTTTAAAAGGCTGATAGAGAAATACCCCGCCATATCCTCCATAGAGGACGGCATGTCCGAGGACGACTGGGAGGGCTGGAGGCTTCTGACCGGGGCGCTCGGCAAAAAGGTCCGGCTCGTGGGCGATGACGTATTTGTGACGAACACAAAGATACTCCGGAGGGGAATAAGGGATGGGGTCTGCAACTCCATCCTCATAAAGTTAAACCAGATAGGCACGCTTACGGAAACGCTCGATGCCATAGAGACTGCAAAGGGGGCCGGGTACACCTCGGTCATATCGCACCGCTCCGGGGAGACCGAGGACACGACCATAGCGGACCTCGCGGTGGCCTGCAACACGGGCCTTATAAAGACGGGCTCCGTTGCAAGAAGCGAACGGGTGGCAAAATACAACAGGCTCCTCCGGATAGAGGAAGACCTCGGCCCGGCGGGTATATACAAAAAGACCTCCGGTTATATAATATAATCCGAGGTGATGGACTCAAATAACCGTTTGGGGAAGCAGGTCAGGGCGGAGCTGAAAAAAAGACGCTACGTCATACTGACATCATTGCTCTTGAGCCTGCTTTACATAGCGGCAAACCTTCTCTTCAGCGACACCGGCTGGCTCAGATACAAGAAGCTCCTCGGAAGGCAGGCTGAACTCCGGCAGGAGGTGCGCCGGATGGGCGAGGAAAACACCAGGCTCAGGGCCTCTATAAAGTCCTACAAGGAAAACGACTTCCTGATGGAGAAATATTCAAGGGAAGACTTCGGCCTCTCAAGGCCTGACGAGTATATCTTCCTTTATGACAGATAGCCCGCTTAATGTCGCTTTCATCTGGCACATGCACCAGCCGTATTACAAAGACCCATTTACAGGGGACTACAGGCTCCCGTGGGTAAGGCTTCACGGCACAAAAGACTATCTGGACATGGCGGCGGTGCTGAGGGAATTCCCCGCCGTAAGGCAGACCTTCAATCTCGTCCCCTCGCTCCTTGAGCAGCTTCAGGACTATGCTGAAAACAACGTAAGGGACTCCTTCCTTGAGATGACCAAAAAGCCGGCGGCGTCCCTGTCCGAGGACGACAGGGCATTCCTGCTTGAGAACTTCTTCTTCGCAAACTGGGACATGATGATAAGGCCACTTCCGCGCTACTGCGAACTCCTCGAAAAAAGGGGACTCAGAACCCCGAGGGGTGAAATAAGAAACCGCGCAAGGTATTTCACTGAAACCGATTTCCACGACCTTCAGGTGCTGTTCAACCTCGCATGGATAGACCCCCATCTGAGGCAAAACGACCCCGCCCTCTCGGAACTGATAAAAAAAGGCCGCGGCTTTACCGAAGAGGAAAAGGCCGTGGTCATTGAAAAACATACCGAGATAATCAGGAAGATAGTGCCTGAGTATCGGGAACTCTGGGACGCAGGGCAGATAGAGCTTTCCACATCCCCTTTTTATCACCCCATACTTCCTCTCCTTGCGGACACTCATTCCGCAAAGGAGGCCATGCCCGATGCACGCCTTCCAAGGGAAAGGTTCCGGCATCCCGAAGACGCCGCAGCGCAGATACGCATGGGGCTGGATTACTTCCAGAAGACATTTGGCCGGAGGCCGGAGGGGATGTGGCCCTCCGAAGGCTCAGTATCCGAGGCCGTGCTTGCGCTTATGAAAGAGGAAGGGATACGGTGGGCGGCAACGGACGAAGAAGTCCTCGGGGCGTCGCTCGGAAGGGTCCTGAGAAACAAAACAGGGCATATTGCCGAGCCTGAAACCCTCTACAGGGCATATGAGTTTTCAGGCGTCAACATCATCTTCAGGGACCACGGGCTTTCGGACCTCATAGGCTTTGTATATTCCGGGTGGCAGCCGAAGGAAGCGGCTAAAAACATGATAGACAACCTCATTGGCATAAGAAAGAGCCTCCCCCCAAAAAAGGGCGGCTACATCGTCCCCATAATATTGGACGGCGAAAACGCATGGGAACACTACAGGAACGACGGCAGGGATTTCCTTATGCACCTCTACGAGGGGCTCTCAAAGGAGGAGCGTCTTAGGACGGTGACCGTCTCCGAACACCTCAGGGAAAACCCGGAGGCCGAGGGGCTTAAGAGGCTTCATTCAGGCTCATGGATTTATGCGAATTTCAGCACATGGATAGGGCACAAGGAGGACAACCTGTCGTGGGACTATCTTAAAGACGCAAGGGATGCCCTCTCCGAGTTCTCCTCCCGCAACCCCGGCGCGGACACCGGCAGCGCATGGCGCTCCATATACATTGCCGAGGGAAGCGACTGGAACTGGTGGTACGGGGACGAGCACGTAACCGAGATGCAGAAGGAGTTCGACGAGCTTTACAGGTCAAATCTCCTTAAGGTCTACGATTCTATAGGGGAAAAACCGCCCCAGCGCCTCTATGTGCCGATAGCGAGGGAGGACAGGGTGGTGGCCCCGCAAAAAGAGATACGGGGGTTCATAACCCCGAAGATGGACGGTCAGGTCACAGGATATTTCGAGTGGTATCAGGCGGCGTCCCTGAGCGTCGGGGAATCCGGCGGCTCGATGCACAAGGCGGAGAGCCTTATCTCGGAAATACATTACGGATTTGACGCCCAAAACCTCTATATCAGGGTTGACCCGAAAATCCCTTACGCCGAGTTCCCGGAAGACTCGGCAATCTGCATAAACATAATAAGGCCTCATGAGTTCAGGCTCGAAATGCCGATTACGAAGCAACACGGGGCCGGACTGTTTGAGAGGTCGGGCAAGGAATGGATTAAAAGGGCTGACGGCATGGACTTCGCCGTGGGCGAGATACTTGAAGCCGGCATACCGTTTTCCCTTATAAAGGCGGAGGGCGGCGATGAGCTTAACATATGCGTAACCGTCAACAGGGATTCGCTGCAGGTTGAGCGCTGCCCTTGGCGGGGCTTAATAAGCCTTACCGTGCCTACTGCCGACTTTGAGGCGAGGATGTGGTACTGACCTTTGGCGCTTTCACCGCCCCGCCTTTTATCTAATGTCCGAAGAAACCCCGCGCCTTTTTATCCGGAATATGGTAGAGGACTATGCCCTTGTCCTCGCAGTAATTGACGACCTCCGGGTCTTTGACCGAGCCGCTCGTACCTATAATCGCCTTGATGCCGGCCTTCTGGAGCACCTCTATGCCGTCTATAAACGGGAAGAAGCTGTCGCTTGAGGCCGAGGCGCCTTCGGACTCGTGGTCGGAATACGACACAAGGTTTACCGCAAGATTGGCCCCTCTCACCCTTGCCTGCTGGCCCACGCCGTTTGCTATGAGCTGGCCGTGGCGGACTATCGTAATCGTGTTAGAGTTGCTTGTGTCTCCTATGGCCTTTGCCAAAAGCATGTCGTCTTCCTGCCCTGCCGCGGCCTGCCCGTATTTTTTCAGCTCCGGGTCCTTCAGGTCCAAAACAAACGTATAGTTGGGCTGGGCAAGGATGCCCCCCCTCACATGGCGGAAACGCAGCGCACTGTCGAGGCTCCGAAGCCCCAGACCCTGAAGATGCGGGTTTATAATCAGCCTGCACTTGTCTCCCTTGCGCTTGAACATGCCGACAGCGCCTTCGTGAAACTCAGGGGCGATAATGCCGTCAAGCGGCCTTCTCTGGCCTTCGGGCACGCCGTGGGTGGAAAGCACCTCGGCAATCTCCTCGCTTACCGGGAAATTCAGCATTATAAGGCCGCCGAATATGGCAAGCGGGTCGCCCATTATCATCTTCTGTGCGACATCAATGGCATTGTCGTACGAGATTGCGGCCCCGCAGGGGTTTCCGTGTTTTACTCCCACCGAGATAAACGGCACACGGCCCCTGTTGACCTCAAAGGAGGCGGCAATGTGCGTTACCGTCTGAAGCAGGCGGTCGAGGTCGCAGAGGTTGTTGTAACTGGGCTCCGTGCCCGCCACAATCGTAAACTTATCAAGGGAAAGCGGGTCGTCCGAGCCTGAGGCATAAAGTGCAGCAGGCACCTGATAGCCGTTTTCTCCGTACTTGCACGTAAGGGACAGTTTGCCTGAAAAATTCACTTCCTTTAATGGCGCTTCTCCCATCTTATGTCCTCCTTCTTTTTGGCAATGGCAATTTTAGGGATGTGCCATTATACACATACTCCGCGGGTCCGGACAAGAAGATTTCTATCGCTATTTTTGGGAAACTCCAAAACCTTGACTTTATCGGCAAGGAAGATTATATTAATAAGTTATGGGAACTTACACAACATACCACCCTCATAAGATAAAACGCAGGCGGTCCCACGGCTTTCTCGAAAGGATGAGCTCAAAGGGCGGTCGCAGGGTGCTTCAAAGGAGAAGGGCAAAGGGCCGGAAAAGGCTTGCCGTTTGACGGAGACTGCGTTCTCCGGAGTCTATGGGGTTTGTAATCAAAAAGATAATAGTCCTTGCCATAGACGTATATAGGGCCGCGGTGTCGCCTTTTCTACCCTCTTCGTGCAGGTTTCAACCTTCCTGCTCCGCCTACTCCAAAGAGGCCCTCCAGAAGTACGGCGCTGTCAAGGGCCTGTTACTCTCGGCAAAAAGGGTTTTTAAGTGCCATCCCTTCCATCCGGGCGGGTACGACCCGGTAAAATAATCGTGAGATGAACAGGGCAGGATAATGGAAAAAAGAACAATAATAGCGATCGTCCTTTCCATTGCGATACTGATGGGTTACCAGTATTTCTTTGTAAAGCCTGTGCCGCCCCAGAAGGCGCCTGCCGGGGTAAATGCAACTGCGCCCACAGAGGCCGGGCCGCCCGTCGGGGCAGAGCCTGTCAAGCCTGTAATGCCGGTTCCCCCCGCGCTTGGGGAGCAGTTCGTAAAGGTGGAGACTGACTTATACGCGGCAGTGTTCACCTCAAAAGGCGGGACGCTGAAGTCCTTCCAGCTTAAAAAATACGCTGACAAGAACGGCCTGATGATAAGTCTCCTTGCCGAAGGCGGGGCATATCCCGCGCTCGGCATAGGCTCAAGGGACGATTTCTCCGTCTCAGGGGAGAACTTCAGTCTCATGGGCAGGAACATGAACCTTTCGGACGGGCAAACCGGCACGCTGGTCTTTGATTACGCGGGAGAGCGGTATTCCATCAGAAGGACATACACGTTTTACGGCGGCAATTACAAATTCGACCTCAGGGACGAGGTTGCGGGCTTCCCAGCATATGCCATAACCCTCGGCAC
The DNA here is from genome assembly GCA_030682405.1 of Thermodesulfovibrionales bacterium. Lineage (GTDB taxonomy): Bacteria > Nitrospirota > Thermodesulfovibrionia > Thermodesulfovibrionales > JdFR-86 > JAUXOF01. Next base: position 58,786 of record JAUXOF010000082.1, on the reverse strand, counting down.
AGGCTTCGGGCTTTCCTCAAAGGAGGAGGAAGTAGGCACTCACTCAGGCCCTGTAATTCTTGCGGACACCAACAGGACGGAGCTTACGGCAAAAAAGCTCAAGGAGGCAAAGACCTTCACAGGCGCGCTCAAATGGATTGCGCAGGAGGACAAGTACTTCTTTGCCGCGATAGCCCCGCAGACGCCGATGGAAGAGGCGAGGGCGTGGGTCTCCGGAGGCGCCGAAGTAGTCACTCTTAACAGCAGCCTCAAGGACGGCCGCGCGGACAACAGCTTCCTGATATACGCCGGCCCAAAGGAGCACGACAAGCTCAGCGAACTCGGGGCGGGGCTTGAGCACATTGTGGATTTCGGGTTCTTCTCGATAATTGCGCGGCCTCTCTTTTGGTTTCTTAAGTTCCTCCACAGGTTCGTCGGAAACTGGGGATGGGCCATAGTCATCCTTACAATAGTGATAAGAATCCCTTTCATCCCTATTGTGAACAAGGGGCAGAGGGCGATGAAGAGGCTTCAGGAGCTTCAGCCCCGCATGCAGGAGATAAAGGAAAAGTATAAAAAAGACCCGCAGAAGATGCAGGCCGAGATGGCGGGGCTTTACAAAAAGCACAAGGTAAACCCCATGGGCGGCTGCCTCCCCATGCTCCTTCAGATACCCGTGTTCTTTGCCCTTTATAAAGTGCTTTTGATATCCATAGAGCTGAGGGGCGCGCCCTTCATGCTGTGGGTTACCGACCTTTCGCAGAAAGACCCTTACTATGTGCTTCCCATTGTGATGGGCATAACCATGGTTCTGCAGCAGAAGATGACGCCCTCAACAGGAGACCCAAAGCAGCAGAAGCTCATGATGTTCATGCCTGTGATATTTACATTCATGTTTCTGAGCTTTGCATCGGGCCTTGTGCTCTACTGGCTCGTAAACAACATCCTCTCCATAGCCCAGCAGTTCTACATCAACAAGAAAAAATAGGGGCAGCTATCTTGCCGCGGGGTTCGTAACCCTGAGGCGAGCTTTATGGCCTCAATCATGCTTGAGGGGTTTGCCAGTCCCTTCCATGCTATGTCGTATGCAGTTCCGTGGTCTGGGGATGTGCGGATTATCGGAAGCCCTACTGTTACGTTGACGCCCTTGTCAAAGGCAAGGAGCTTAAGCGGGATTAGCCCTTGGTCGTGGTACATGCAAACAACCATGGCGAATTCGCCTTTCAGTGCCCTGAAAAAAACCGTATCAGGCGGATAAGGGCCGCGTGCGTCAATCCCCATGCCCCTTGCCTCCTCTACCGCAGGCGCTATTGCGCCGGCCTCTTCGCTGCCGAACATCCCTGCCTCGCCTGCATGGGGGTTAAGCCCTGCAACCGCTATCACCGGGTTTTGGAGGTTAAGCATCCTGCATGCCGTGCCTGCCATAAGAATGGTCTTTAAGACCCTCTCCTTTGTTATCATCACTGGGACGTCTCTTAGGGCCGTGTGTATTGTTGCAAGTATCACCCTCAGCCCTCCGCCTGCAAGCATCATGGCATAGTCTTTCGTTAGAGTAAGCTCGGCAAGCATCTCCGTATGCCCGGGCCATGGAAGACCCGCAAGCCTTAACGACTCCTTTGATATGGGAGCGGTGCATACGGCATCCACCTCTTTGGATAGGGCAAGTTCTACCGCTTTCTTGATGAATGAAAAGGACGCCTGCCCCCCTTCGGCAGAGGGCATTCCCCTTTTAACCCCCTCATGCCCTCCTACGTCTATCAGATCGATAACCCCCGGCCTGTGCCTCAACCGGAGCGGAGACTCTATTGTCCTAATGGTCAGGGGGGGCTTAAGCAGCCTCATTGCCTCCTCCATGACGGCAAGGCTGCCTATCACAATCGGGATAGAGACATCCTGCACCCCTGCCGAGGCAACGGCCTTGATTACTACCTCAGGGCCGATTCCTCCGGGGTCTCCCATTGTTATGGCTATCTTTTTTTTCACTGGCAATAATTTAACACAAGCCCCCTTTTTTCTCCTGCCCTCTAAACCCGCGCCTGCCTGTAGGGGTGATTTCATGACGTAGAGGATGCTTTATCCTGAGCTTTATCGGGAAATCCCGAAACTCCTTGTTGCCTTAGGGCAGAAAAATCTTGACAGAAAGGAGGAGGAGGCTTAGTATAATGCAACCGGAGTCCTTCCTACTTCAACGAAAGGAAGGGACAACATCGTGGCAATGGTGGAATCATTGATTAACACAAGGCCCAGAAAATGCCTAGGCAGAAAAACGCCCATTGCCGAAGGCTCGTAGAGAAGTCGTTGCTGTTGCACTTCGAGGTTAAATGTAGGATGTTTTATTTAGTTATGTATTTTATTCTTTCAATATGCGTTCTAAAGTTGGAAAAACTCTAACTATATGAGTTAATCCAAAGGTTTTAGCAAGAGTAATATAGCCTTTACTTTCCAGTAAATCTAAGATATGGTCAACAATCATTTGAGGTTGATTTAAAGATGCTGAAATAGATTTATTATCCTCCATGTTCAGATTAACAATTTGGAAGGCAACTGAATCAACAATTTTGTTGTAATCGGGGATATACTTTTTTGCATATTCATAAAATCCGTATAGCGAGATGTTAAAGTATGGTATTCCACCTCCCGAATCTCCGTGAATTTCGATGTATCCATTTTTGTCTAGCACTTCGAGCGAAACTATAAGTTCATCTTCTGGTATGTCCTGTGATTTTATATCACCTAAAATACTTTCGGTCTCAATAGATGGCATACCACTTTCAACTGCCTTTTCACAAGCATGTTTAAGAATTATGTTATCTATATTGGTAAGATTTGGCAGAGTATCAATTATGGTTTCGGTATATGCAGGAGGGTTACCCAAGGGCGGTTTTTCGGTCTGCCCATATATTGACATCACTATTCGATTCAGTTCAGTTGCATAATTATTTAAATCGTCTATTTTTTCCCATACAGTTGATTCCAGGCACTCAGGAACTTCACAATCGTCTATAACCACAGGGATAAGCTTACTTCCTTTATTAATCCTTTTAACCATGCTTGCGTTTAATTCTTCACGAACCCATTTCTTATTAACACTATTCTTTGAGAGCACTACTATTACAGCCTGAGCATTTTTAATGCCTTCTTCAAATACCTTATCTACGAGACTATCACCAGGAAGCATCTCCCATCTATCTATCCAGGCATCTATTCCTTTAGAGCGTAGCTTGGTAGCAAAATCGAGGACAAATCTTTGTTTATCTTCACTGGCGTGGCTTATAAAAACTTTAGGGTTCATTATCCCGCCTAATGAGCATAACCACTTTTCCCTGCCCCACCATCGTACGAATCATAAATGTGTTGGTAGATAACATTGCATTTCTCTTCGTACGCTTCCTTGCTATATGGTGGGTCAGGCAGCATTTCATCAAGCACGGTCTCTATTGTAAACAGCACCTCCGCCCGTGCCTGTTGCTTGCGACTCCAGTATAAACCGCCTCCCGAGCTTCTTCCCCATTTTCTTTATAAACTCCTCTCCCAACACTTCATCCCTTTTGCCGCTCAGACATCAAGGACATCGGGCTTATTAAAAGCTGTTAGGGCATGAACCGTTTAAACTCCAAGGGCTTTAAGCATTTCCATCTCTTTACGCAGGATGGTGTTAACGACCTTATCTATCCCCATCTTCTTCCTTGATGCCGTCTTGCCGAAAAATTCCTTGACCTCCTTGTCAAGATATACGGGGATATCCAGTTTTTCAATCGGTCTATAGAACTTGCCTTGTTCGCCCTTCGAAAAGTCATACTCTTTCTTCATGGTCTCAGCCCCTCCTTTTGAGGTATTGTTTTTCTTCATGTTTTGTGGCCTTCCTTGCCGATATTATCCTTACGGCGTCTTTATCGTTTGTTTTCCTGTGGGTATGGATTACCACTATTACTCTATTATTCAATGACTGTCCGATAGTAATCCACCTGTCCTCAGCATCCGAATGTCTTTCGTCATAAAGTGTCAACATGAATTTATCGGCAAACACATAACAAGCCTCTTGAAAGGCTACCCCGTGTTTTTTCCTGTTTGTCTTTTCCTTTTCTGTGTCCCACTCGAATTTCAATTACAATCCTCTATGACTTAAGTATATCAAATATCCATTCTTCCCATCCACGCCATCGATGTTGTCTCTTTTTTTTCGTTGAAGCCTGTCTGCGTGCGGCTTGCCCGCACAGGCAGGCCTGAACTTCCTCTCGGCCCTTAAGAGGGCGGCACTGTCCTCGTTTGACCGAACCGGTTCGGGTTGACCAGTTCAGTCCCCCTGTAATATATTAACCGCAGAGGTAGAAAAAGAAGGATTCCCGACAAGTCTATGACCCGTTGGCTCCGACCCATAGGGCGGGAATGACACGGGAATGGAGGAAGGCAGGATGGAAATGCTTTACAAATGCTTTACATTTAAACCATTTCTGGACATGGTTTCCTTAAAAATCAACCACTTGGCCATACCCCCCCTCCCCCTGTTTTATAAAGCAAGGAGGGTAAAAAGCGCAGCAGAAAAATGGATGAAAGGTTATCTAAAAGGGGTGCCGGTTCAATGAGGGATGCTGACATGAAAAAAAGCGCAATACTGATTACCTGCCCCAAGGGGCTTGCCCCTTATTTAAAAGACGAGGTTGCCGGCCTCGGCCTCCCTGTAATAGAAGAGAGCGTCTCAGGGGTTCAGACCGAAGGCTCTTTGGGGGACGCGATGAGGCTTAATCTCTTTTTACGCACGGGCCACCGCGTGCTTTTGCTCCTTGAGGACTTCCGCTCAGAGGACGCCGAAGGGCTTTACTCAGGGCTTGTCAAGATTAACTGGGAGGATTACATCCCTGAGGACGGCTATCTGTGCGTGACCGCTCATGTTGAAAACCCCTCTATTTCGGATTCCCGGTTTGCAAACCTCAGATGCAAGGACGCTATAGTGGACCGCATCAGGGACAAGCGCGGGAGGCGTCCGGACTCCGGCCCGCTGAGGGACAGGACTGTGGTATTTCTTTACTGGAAGGGCTCCCGGTGCTCGATATATCTTGACACCTCTGGCGAGCCTCTGTCCAAGCGGGGCTATAGAAAAATTCCCGGTGAAGCGCCAATGCAGGAGACGCTTGCGGCAGCGCTCGTCATGGCAAGCGGCTTTGAAGGGAGCGGAAACTTCCTGAACCCGCACTTTAGAAATCCCCACTTTATAAATCCCATGTGCGGAAGCGGGACGCTTGCCATAGAGGCCGCTCTTTTGGCCCTTAAAAAAGCCCCGGGGCTTCTGAGGAGCAACTTCGGCTTCATGCACCTCAAGGGGTTTGACAGGGGACTGTGGGAGGGATTGAGGACAGAGGCAAAAAAGGCCTCGGAAAAGACATTCAAGGGGAGAATCATCGCAACGGACATAAACCCTGAGGCAGTCTCCGCCTCAAAGCAGAATGCCAAAACAGCAGGCATTGAGCGCCTGATTGAGTTTGCCGTATGCGATTATCAGGATACCCCTGTGCCTGATGCCGGAGAGGGCGAAAACAAGGGGGTTATAATGCTTAACCCGGAGTACGGCATGAGAATGGGTAGGATAAAGGAGCTTGAGGAGACTTATAAGGGCATAGGTGATTTTTTCAAGCACAAGTGCATGGGCTATTCAGGATATATATTCACCGGCAACCCCGAACTGGCCAAAAAGGTGGGTCTGAGGGCAAAAAGGAGAATCCCGTTTTTCAACTCCAACATAGAGTGCAGGCTGCTTGAGTATGAACTCTACCTTGGCAGCAGAAGTGGGAAATAGGGGGGGACAAAATAGGGGGGGGGCACTTGACAGAGGTTCGGATATTAGACTAATATTTGGGGTTAGTTTTGCTATAAATAGGGGTTTAAGTCCGATATCTAAGTCCGATAGATATCTAAGTCCGATAATTGAAAGGAGGTGAACAACATGAGGAAAATGACAGTGATATTAGCAGTTATCATCGCTATTGCGTTTGTCGGGAGCGCTATGGCAGTAGGTACCAAGAAAACCGTTGAGTATACCGGGGGGACTCAGGGAAAAGTTATTTTTGACGGCACAACCCATCAGAAGGCAGGTAAGTGTCCTGACTGCCATCCGAAGACATTCGGCCCAATGTCACCGCATAAAGAAAAGATGAAGGCACCGATGAAGGGTGGCGAGCATGTGGCAGGAGAGTTTTGCGGCATATGTCATGACGGCAAAAAGGCATTTGACCAGGATGCGGCAAATTGCGCAAAGTGTCATAAGAAAGATGCGGCTCCTACGTCTCCTAAGAAAGATGCAGGCGGCTACTGATAGCTGTTGAAATTTTCCGAAGGCAGGGGGTTCTCCCCTGCCTTCACTTCGGCTTGAGGAGGGAATTTATTTTGGAAACGTTCCATTGCAACGGATGCGGTAGAATGTCTTATTCGGCCCACAGGAATATAGAGGGATGCCCGCACTGCAACCGGCAGAAGGTATTAATAATAAACCCCAAGATGCTCTCTCTGGGCGGCGAGTTTTCAAACGCAAAGATTCTCATAGACAGGAGGGCGTCTGACCAGAGCGTCGGTGTCGAGCGCCGCCGCTCAAAAGGCATCCCTGTCGGATGGTTCTGTAGCGACGAAAAATAAGCAGCTTAAGGGCTAAAGCCTTATTTCTACGAAGGACTTTCCCCTGAGATGTTTTAGCCATCTTTTATATTCTTCCGGGAACTTCTTCTCCAAAAGCGCCTTCCTTGCCTCTTCGTCGTAAGCGCTTCTTTTCAGTTCCTCGAGTTTTATGATATGCGTTCCGGGCGCGGTCTTAAACGGAGCGCTTACCTCGCCGGGCTTCAGCGTCCTTAAGGCCTCCTGAAATTCGGGGGCAAGGTCGTCCAATGTAACGGAACCAAGGTCGCCGCCCCTTTTGCCCGAGGGGTCATCGGAGTACTCGGCTGCAAGGGCCTGAAAGTCCTCTCCGGCCCTGAGCCTTTCGAGCACCTCGCCTGTCCGCTCCTTCACGTCCCCGCCGTCCCGGAGAAAAATCTGCCGTATCCTGTATGTTTCGCCCTGCCTCCTGCCGATTTCCTCCAGATAGCGGTTGATTTCCTCCTCGGTAACGGTTACCTTGCTTCTGACCTCGCGGTCTATTACCTTGCTGAAAATAATCTCATCTGAAAGTCTTTTCCTGTATTCTTCGAGTGTGAACCCCTCTTTTTCCACTGCCTTAGCGAATTCATCGGCATTCATGGAATAGGATTTTCTTATGTTGTTTATGGCTGACTCCACTTCCCTGTCTCCGGCCCCGATGCCGAACCTGCGGGCCTCCTGAAGCTGCAGCTTCGCATTTATCATTTCCTCTAGGAACGAGGCCTCGTTGTCCTTGAAGACCTTTAATTTTTCCTTGTCGGCCATCGGCGCCGCGCCGCGGTCAAGTTCAAGCCCCATGGCCTTATAAAGCTCCAGCCATGTTATGACTTCTTTGTTTACCACTGCCGCGACCCTGTCGAGGTCCTGCGGGGCAAACTCCTGAGCAGCAGCCGGAAGGCAGCAAAGAAGAAGCAATGCCTGTATGAGGTATCTCAGCACCGGGCTAACCTATAGAAGCGACGTCTTTGACTGCGGAATGAAAGACATAAACGCGTATGTTATTCCCCCCGCTGTCAACGGGCAGGACGAAAAACCCTGTTTTTTTGTCGTTAGGCTTGGAAAGATAGAATCCCTTCTGCCGGGACATCTCGCTTTCAAGATAGCCCATGAGAGACTCGTTGTCATGAAATCGGACATAGATTTTTCTGCCCCTTTTTTGCCCTTTGCCGTAAGACTTCTCCTCCCGGTGCTTGCTGTCCCCCTCAAAGGACCTCACGAAAAATATCGCCTTCAACTCGTCGGTGGGGATTTTTCTGCCGTCGGCCTCGCCTGATTCCTCAATGGCGACGCTTTTTGATTCGTCCGAGAAGCTTTCAAGGTAACCCCTGACCGTTGTGCCGTCTTTTAACCGTATCACAACCTTATCCCTGTCTTTAGAGGCCATCGGCCTTCCTCCTCCGGCATATCCCGGTTCAGTTGATTGCGACTTTCGCCTTGCCCCTTCTGTCCGCAACCCAGTGGGCAACAGCCGCCTGCCGCTTGTTGTCAAGGAGGATTGCCTTTATTTTGTCTTTTGCCTCTTCAAGGGTCTCAGGCCTCTGCGTCTGCCTTTCCTTGATGCGCAGCAGGTAAATGCCCCCCGCACCCTTATACGGCCCGCCGTGCGAGCCGGCCTTGAGCTTTTTGAGCGCGGACTTTATTTCAGGGCCGAACGCCTCATATCCTGTCCAGCCGTAGTCGCTGACTATAGCCCTTTTTCCCTTGCCGAGCGTATCCGCCATCTTGTCAAATGAAATCCCCGTATCCTTCATCTCGGCAAGCACAGCCTTTGCCTGGGCCTCGGTGCCGGTCTGGATGAACCTCAGTAGGAGACTCTCGGGCATAAGGAAGGGCATCGGGCTTGCCTTGTAGTACTCCCGTATCTCTTCTTCCGTAACCGAGCCGTCCGGCACGAGGTTTTCCATGAATTTGGCGATTGTGATTTTTTCCTTCACCTGCTGCCTCAAATCGTTTATCAAAAGCCCTTTTTCCTTCAGGTCTTTGTTAAACGCCTCCTCGCCAGCGCTTTTTTTCTGGAAGTCAATCTCCATGGCCGTCTCCTCATCCGTAGCCGTAATCTTCAGCTCCTTTGCGGCCTGAAGCATCAGCCTCTGGGCGATAATCTGCTCAAGCACGGCCTGCCGCATGGCCTCGCCGGCTACTGTAAGTCCCTGAATCTTGTGCTCCGCAAGCCTCTCCTTCAGCGCCCGGTCAACCATCGCCTTTGTTATAGCATCTCCGTCTACCACTGCCGCGGGCTTTTTCCTGCATCCCCCTAAAAACAGCATGCCGAGAGCCATAGAGAGACAGAAGACATTTAATGCGGCTTTTGAAAGCTTCATTTGAAGACCTCCGTAAAGTTGTATGTCATATATTGCCATAAGAGATGCCGTGCGGGCAAGACAGGCGGGGAATTAGCGCTAAACCGGCACGTCCTTCTCTGCTTTGCCTATGCTCACTATCTTGTCGTCGGCATCGACGTCCATAAGCCTTACGCCCTGCGTGCTTCTCCCCAGCAGTGAGATGTTGCCCGCCTTGGTCATGATGAGCTTGCCCGAGTTCGTTATCATGACGACCTCGTCCTCGTCCCTAACCTGCATCAGGCCCAAGGCCTTGCCGCCCTTGGGCGTGAGCTTTATGGAGATGACCCCCATCCCGCCCCTGCCCTGAACAGGGTATTCCTCTATCTTGGACCTCTTGCCTATGCCATTTTCAGTGACGGTAAGAAGGGTCGTTTTCTCCTTTATCACCTCTGCCGAGACTATCCCGTCGCCGCTCCTGAGTTTTATTCCTTTGACCCCTTTTCCCGTCCTGCCGACCGTCCTTGCGTCCTCCTCGTTGAACCTTATGGCAAAGCCTTTTGCCGTGCCTATCAAGAGGTCGCTCCTGCCGTCGGTTTTTCTGACCGCTATGAGTTCGTCCCCTTTGTTAAGAGAGGCGGCTATTATGCCCTTGCCGCGGGGGTTTGAATATTCCTCAAGCCGGGTCTTTTTCACAAGGCCGTTTTTGGTGAACATCACAAGAAAACCTTCCTTAAAGTCCTTGACAGGCAGGGCCGTGGTAATCCTCTCCCCCTCGGACAGTTGAAGCAGGTTGACCATGGCCTTTCCCTTTGCCGCGCGGCCCGCCTCCGGTATCTGGTATATCTTGAGCCAGTAAAGACGGCCCATGTTGCTGAAAAACAGTATGTAGTCGTGGGTCGAGCCTGTGAAGAGCTGTTCTACGAAGTCCTCCTCCCTCGTCTCCATCCCTATCAATCCCTTGCCCCCCCTCCTCTGGCTTCTGTAGGCGGAAGACGGGTTTCTCTTTATATAGCCCTGATGGGAAACCGTGATGATCATTTCTTCCTCTGTTATGAGGTCCTCTATGTTTATTTCCTTTGTCTCCTCGGAAATCTCCGTCCTTCTTTCGTCCGCGTATTTGCCGCGGAGCTCAAGCAGCTCGTCCTTGATTATCTTTGAGACTATGGCCTCGCTCCCCAGAATGGCCCTCAGTCTTTCCATCTCTTTAATGGTTTCTTTGTACTCCTCTATTATCTTTTCCCTCTCAAGCCCGGTGAGCCTCTGGAGCTTCATATCCAGTATGGCCTGAGCCTGTATCTGGGTGAGGCCGTAGCTCATCATCAGCCCTTCCCTTGCGTCATCCGGGGTCTTGGCCTGCCTGATGAAGGCTATGACAGCGTCGAGGTAATCAAGCGCAATCTTAAGCCCCTCAAGGATGTGGGCCCTCTGCTCCGCCTTCCTCAGTTCAAACCGGGTTCTCCTTAAAACAACGTCCCTTCTGTGCTGGAGGAAATAGCTGAGAAGCTCCTTGAGTTTCAGTATGCGGGGCTGGCCTCCGACAATAGTGAGCATTATTACGCCGAAGGTGGACTCAAGCTGTGTGTGCTTATAGAGGTTGTTGAGGAGCACCTCGGCAGACTCCCCCCGCTTAAGCTCGATGACGACCCTTGTGCCGTCCCTGTCGGATTCGTCCCGTATCTCGGATATGCCCTCTATGCGCTTGTCGCGGAGGAGCTCTACTATCTTCTCTATCACCCGCGCCTTGCTCACCTGATAGGGAAACTCCGTGATTATTATGTTTTCGCCTCCCTTGTGCTCGCGCTCGACCTTTGCCCTTGCCCTCACCCTTATGAGTCCCCTGCCGTTGGTGTATGCGGAGACTATGCCCTCGGTGCCGTGAATAAACCCGCCTGTCGGAAAGTCAGGGCCTTTTACGACCCCCATGAGGTCATTAATCGTCGCATCAGGGCTGTCAAGGAGCATCACGAGGCCGTCTACGACCTCGCCAAGATTATGGGGCGGGATGTTCGTGGCCATGCCGACAGCAATGCCTGTGGAGCCGTTTACGAGAAGGTTGGGGACCCTCGACGGCAGGACGACCGGCTCCTCCGCTGTCTCATCGAAGTTGGACACGAAGTCAACGGTCTCTTTGTCTATGTCCGCAAGCATATCCTCGGCTATCTTTGTCAGCCGCGCCTCGGTGTACCTGTATGCAGCGGGCGGGTCTTCGAGCGTGCCGAAATTGCCCTGCCCGTCTATCAGGGGGTAGCGCATGTTGAAGTTCTGAGCCAGTCTCACAAGGGCGTCGTAGACAGCGGTGTCGCCGTGGGGGTGGTATTTCTTTAAGACCTCTCCCACGACTCCGGCGCACTTTGAGTGCTTTTTGCCGGGCACAAGCCCTTCTTTCAACATCGCATAGAGTATCCTCCTCTGGACAGGCTTAAGCCCATCCCTTACCTCGGGCAAGGCCCTCCCTATGATTACGCTCATAGCGTAATCAAGATAGGAAACCTTCATCTCGGCTTCTATGCTTACGGGCAAATAAGGCATGAATCAATCCCCCTCTTTAAACCGTTTATTTTACCATATTATCGGGCCTTAATTCTACATTAAAGTGGGCATTAAAGAAAGCAAAAACCCTTTAAAAATAGGGGGTTATTTGGGAGCGTTCTTCTATCCTATCCTGTTGCCCGCGGAAACACGGAATGAAAAAAACATCATGTTCATGTATAATTTGTTTAAGAAGGAGGTATGCTATGTCAGTAAAAGAATTGATTAAAATTGAGATAGAGAAAATGCCGGAGAGTTTTCTTCTGGAGGTTTATGATTTTATCCAATTTCTGGAAATAAAAGAAGAAAAAGAGCGGCTTATAAGGGCATCCCATGAGTTGTCCCGCAAATCCTTTGAGAAGGTCTGGGATAACGAAGAGGACGCCGTCTATGACAGTCTATAAACGAGGAGATATAGTCCTCGTTCCCTTCCCCTTTAGCGACCAGACGACCACCAAAAAGCGCCCGGCAGTAGTAATCAGTTCATCTCGCTATAATACCGTCTCAAAAGACATAATTATCATGGCTGTTACGAGTCAGATAGGGAAGTCCTTTGATGTTGGCTCGTGCCTTATCAAGGACTGGAAAGAAGCCAATCTATTGAAACCCTCTGCAATAAAACCTGCCGTATCGTCTATTGAGCAGGCATTGGTCTTAAAGAAGCTGGGAGCGCTTTCTCTTGACGACTTGAGTTCTCTTAATGCCGCACTGAAGGAACTCCTGGAGCTTTAGAGAAACCTTACAAAGAATTCGGGTAATCCTAAATTCTCTTTCTTATCAATATGAGACCCCTGAAAAAGTCTGTTAATGACGAATTAGACACTTTTTCATGGAAAGGATATGGCCAAAAGTGAAACGGTTTTTTGCGAAGGGGCGCAATAAATGCGGGCAGAGGGATGGGGCCTTAGACGCTCTCCAGCATATGCCCGAGTTTTTTCTTCTTGGCCTTAAGGTAGGCGATGTTCTTTTCGTGGGGCTTGGACTCTATCGGCACCCTCTCTACCATCTTAAGGCCATAGCCCTCAAGCCCGATTATCTTTTTGGGGTTATTCGTCATGAGCCTCATCTGCCTTACTCCTAAATCAACGAGTATCTGTGCGCCTATGCCGTAGTCCCTGAGGTCCGGCTTAAAGCCTAACTTTATGTTGGCCTCCACAGTGTCAAGCCCCCCGTCCTGAAGCTCGTAGGCCCTGAGCTTGTTGGCGATTCCTATGCCCCTTCCCTCCTGCCTCATGTAAAGGACAACGCCCTTTCCCTCCTGCTCTATAATCTGCATGGCCTTATGGAGCTGTGGGCCGCAGTCGCACCTTTTTGAGCCGAACACATCGCCTGTGAGGCACTCCGAATGGACCCTGACGAGGACCTTGTCCCTGTGGTTTATCTCTCCCTTTATGAGCGCTATGTGGATGTTGGCGTCAACGTCGTTTGAATAAGCCACTGCCCTGAACTCGCCGTAGTCCGTGGGCAGGGTCACGTCCGCTATCCTGTTTACGAACATCTCGGAGCGCATCCTGTAGTTGATAAGGTCTTTTATCGTGACTATCTTCAGGCCGTGCCTCCTTGCAAACTCCTGAAGCTCAGGGACCCTTGCCATTGTGCCGTCATCGCTCATTATCTCGCATATGACGCCTGCGGGATACAGTCCTGAAAGCCTTGCAAGGTCTACGGAGCCTTCCGTCTGTCCGGCCCTCTGAAGCACCCCCCCGGGCTTTGCCCTCAGGGGGAATACATGGCCCGGCCTTGCAAGGTCCTCCGGCCCGGTCTCCGGCGCTATGGCGGTGAGAACCGTCCTTGCCCTGTCGTGAGCCGAGATGCCGGTGGTCACGCCCTTTTTGGCCTCTATGGATACTGTAAATGCAGTGCCGAACTGGGATGTGTTTTCATCTGTCATCATGGGGAGCTTCAGGGCCTCTATGCGTTCCAGCGTAAGGGACAGGCAGATAAGCCCCCTGCCGTATTTGGCCATGAAGTTTACCGCCTCTGGCGTGACCTTTTCAGCAGCCATGCAGAGGTCTCCCTCGTTTTCCCTGTCCTCGTCGTCAACGAGTATGACCATCCTGCCTTCGGCCATGTCCCGAAGCGCTTCCTCTATGGCATCGAATTTGTATTTTTGCATTATAAAAACCCCTCTTCCTTAAGTTTTCCCATAAGGCCGGAACCCCCGTGGACTCCTTTGTACTCCCCCCTCCCGAGGATTCTGTATACGTATTTGCCTATTATGTCCGTCTCTATGTTTACGCCGTCTCCGGGCGATTTAGAGCCGATGGTCGTAACCACCGCGGTATGGGGTATTATGACAATTGTAAAGCCGTCCTCTAAGACGTCCACCACTGTGAGGCTTATGCCGTCCAAGGCAACCGAGCCTTTGGGCACGAGGAGTTCCATCACATGAGGCGGGGCGCTGATTTCAAACTTAAGCATGCCCCCCTCCTTTGTCTTTTTCCTGATGCTCCCCACTGCATCCACATGCCCTGTCACAAAGTGCCCGCCGAGCCTTCCGTCCGCCCTTAATGAGGGCTCAAGATTCACCCTGCCTCCCGCCTTAAGTTCAACAAGGTTCGTGCTCCTTAGCGTCTCGTCCGAAAGGTCAAAGTGCAGTATCCCGCTGTCTGAGGAGGTCACGGTAAGGCATGCGCCGCTTACAGAGATGCTGTCTCCGATTTTTACGCCCACGAGAGGGGCCGAGACCGAAAGCACGGCAGCCGCGCCTTTTCTCCTCAGGGAGACCACAGTGCCCATCTCCGCCACAAGGCCGGTAAACATCAGATTTTGTTCAACTCGATTTTAAAGTCTATTTTCCTTGAGTAGAGGTCAAGGATGTTGACGGTCTCAGACCACGTTATCTTCAGTACAACGCTCCCTTTTTCTCCGAACACTATCGCCACGTCCGAAGGGTTGATGGGTGCGTCGCTCTTCTCCACCTGCTCAAGTATCAGCGCCTTGAGCTCGGGCGGGTCGAAGTGGTAGGTGATTATGTCTTTGAGGTCCGCCTCAAGGGCGTAATGCCTGTAGTAGGGCATTGAAAACATGGCTGCAGAGTACACCAAGAGCGCAAACAGCGCGAGCCATAGCAGCGACTTTATGGTTTTCCAGCTAAACATCAGCGCACCAGATGGGCAAGCCTGCCCATTCTCGGCAGGCGCTCTTCGCTGTTCCACGACCAGTAGATTATGAATGCCTTGCCTTTTATGTCTTTCGCCTGCACATACCCCCAGTACCTGCTGTCATAGCTCTGGTCCCGGTTGTCGCCCATTGTAAAATACTTGTCCTTAGGGACTATTAGCGGCCCGAAATTGTCCCTCGGCTCTATGCCCGAGGGCTTCACATCCTCGTCCGTATGCCTTGCGTACGGCTCGCTTACGGGCTGCCCGTTTACGTATATCGTCTTGTCCTTTGATTCTATCACATCCCCGGGTGCGGCGGCTATCCTTTTTATGAAATCCCTGTCAGGGTCTTCGGGGTATTTAAAGACTACGATGTCGCCCCTCCGGGGCTTTTTGAAGTCAAGGACGCGCCTGTCGCTGAACGGGAGCTTAACCCCGTAGATGAACTTGTTGACGAGTATGTGGTCTCCTACAAGCAGGGTAGGTATCATAGAGCCAGTGGGTATCTTAAATGCCTGAACCACATACGCCCTGATAAGGAGGGCGAGCAGAAGCGCGGTGACTATGGCCTCGATGTACTCCCATACGAGCCTCTTTTTGCTCCTCTTCAGCTTTACCATGCCGGCCTATCCCTCCGTGCTCAAGGCGGCAAGGAACGCCTCCTGCGGGATGTCTATCCTTCCGACCTGCTTCATCCTCTTTTTGCCTTCTCTTTGTTTCTCAAGGAGCTTCCTTTTCCTCGTTATGTCTCCGCCGTAGCACTTTGCGATGACGTCCTTCCTCATGGCCTTCACGCTCTGCCGCGCGATGACCTTGCCGCCTATGGCGGCCTGAATGACCACCTCGAAGAGCTGCCTCGGGATTACCTCGCGGAGCTTGTCCACGACCTGACGGCCTTTATGATAAGCCTTATCCCTGTGAACAATCAAGGACAGGGCATCCACAGGCTCGCCGTTAAGGAGTATGTCGAGCCTGACCACATCGCCCTCGCGCCAGCCTATAAACTCGTAATCCAGCGAGGCGTAGCCCTTTGTGACGGACTTAAGCTTATCAAAGAAATCCCACAGTATCTCGCCGAGGGGAAGCTCATAGGCGAGCATTATCCTGTCGGCGCTTATGAAGTTGAATTCCGTCTGAGCCCCTCTTTTTTGCTGGCAGAGGTCAAGCACCGGGCCTACGAAGGTCTGCGGCACGAATATCACGGCCCTGACATAAGGCTCCTCCACTGAAATCGTCTTTCCGGAAAGCAGGTTGGGGTTGTGGATAAGACTGACGTCCCCCTTATGCCCTGTCACCTTGTAAGTGACGGTGGGGGGGGTGCATATGAGGGAGAGACGAAACTCCCTCTCAAGCCTTTCCCTGATGATGTCCATATGCAGTAGCCCCAGAAACCCGCACCTGAAGCCGAATCCCAACGCCAAGGAGGTCTCCGGCTCGTAGCTGAACGAGGAGTCGTTGAGCCTCAGTTTCTCCACTGCATCCTTGAGTGCCTCAAACTGCCCGGTCTCTGTGGGGTACAGGCCGCAAAATACCATGGGTTTTACTTCCTTGTACCCGGGGCACGGCTCGGACGCAGGCCTTGCGGCATTGGTTATCGTGTCCCCTACTTTTGTGTCGGTGATAGTCTTAATCCCTGCTATTACATAGCCGACCTCTCCTGAAGACAGCGCTTCGGCAGGACTAATCTTGGGCCTGAAGTAGCCGACCTCGGCCACATCTAATTCCTTGCCCGAACCCATGAGCCTGATTTTCATCCCCGGCCTCACTATGCCGTCAAACACCCTCACGAGCACTACGACCCCGCGGTAGTTGTCAAACCACGAATCGAATATCAGGGCCTTAAGCGGGTTTTCGTCCCTGCCCGAGGGCGGGGGTATCCTTGCGACTATCGCCTCGATAATCTCATTGATTCCAGTGCCCTCCTTGGCGCTCGTAAGCAGTATCTCCGAGCCCTTGAGGGGAAGGGCATTTTCTATCTGCTCCCTCACCCGCTCCGGGTCGGCGGACGGCAGGTCTATTTTGTTTATCACCGGTATTATCTCAAGGTTGTTGTCTATTGCAAGGTATGCGTTTGCAAAGCTCTGGGCCTGAAGCCCCTGTGCCGCATCCACCAAGAGGAGAGCGCCCTCGCACGAGGCAAGGCTCCGCGAGACCTCGTAGGAGAAGTCCACGTGCCCGGGCGTGTCTATCAGGTTGAGGATATAATCGCTGCCGTCTTCGGCCCTGTAGTCGAGCCTCACGGCATGGGCCTTGATGGTTATGCCCCTCTCCCTCTCAAGGTCCATGGAGTCCAGCATCTGCTCAGTCATCTTTGAGCGGCTGACCGCGCCCGTGCGCTCAAGAAGCCTGTCGGCAAGGGTGGACTTGCCGTGGTCTATGTGGGCGATTATCGAGAAGTTCCTGATTCTTTTAGGGCTTGTATCGCGTTCAGCAGGTATAGGCTTTTTCTCCATGGAAAACCAGATGGGCCGCACCGAGGACGCCGGCGTCGTCTCCCCTTGATGCAGGCAATATCTTTATATTCTCAGAAAGGCTCTTGAACGCCCTTTTTGAGGCTTCCTTGACGGCCTCGTTTATGTATATGTCCCATGCGCCGATAAGCCCGCCGGCCAGTATGACGGCCTCGGGGCTCATGATGTTTATCAGGTTTGCAATGCCGATGCCGAGGTATTTGCCGGCGTCCTTTAACGCCTCCCTTGCGAGGTTGTCGCCGTCAAAGGCGGCCCTGTATATGTCCTCCGGCGTGAGCTTATAGATGTTGCCTCCGGCGTAATCCTTAAACACGGCGCTTTCAGCGCCGTTTTCTATCGCCTTTGTGACGGCGCCGGTTATCGCCCTTGCGGAGGCGTAAGTCTCAAGGCATCCGTAACTGCCGCAGGGGCATTTCCTCCCGCCCTGCTCTATGCTCATGTGGCCCGCCTCGGCCGCTACGTCAAGGAGCTTGCCCTTGTGGATGAAACCCCCGCCTATGCCGGTGCCGAGGGTAAGGAGGACGAAGCTCTCAAAGTCCCTGCCTGCGCCCATCCACATTTCTCCGAGCGCAGCCGTGCTGGCGTCGTTTTCTATGAACACGGGAACTCCGCCGCCGAGGCCGCCGAAGTCCTGACCGTTTATGGCAGGGATGTTGGGCGAGATAATCACCTTCTTTTCTTTCCTATTGATAAGGCCGGCCACCCCCATGCCTATGCCCACGACGCTGTCGTCCATGAGGCTCTCGATGGCCATCTTGAGCGCATCCATCACGTTTCCCGTGGTGGTTTCCTTGAGCTTCTTTATTATAGCGCCGTCAGCGGAGACAAGAGCTGCCCGCAGGTTCGTGCCGCCTACATCTATTCCTATGGCTTTGTCTTTTAACATAACATTAAGGTCTCATAAAGGAAGTATCCCTTATATTATCATACGGCTGAAACTGTGTAAAGTTTTATGCGCCCCCCTCAGAATGGCGGGATTGCTTTACGGTTCCTATAGCCGGATTAAAGATTGACACAGCGGGGTGCCGTGATTATATTTAAAGGCAAGTATCTCATGAACATGACCGAACTAAGAAATGCTTCAATCATGCTGCTTTTTCTTGCCGGCATTGAGTGTTTTATCTTTGCCTCTTGGAGTGCTGCCGATATCTACAGGTATACGGATAAATCAGGCACCGAATGCTATACGGACGACCTTGACTCCATACCTCTAAAATACAGGAAAAAGGCCGTGCTCATAAGCAGGCAGCCTGAAGAGAAGGAGCCGCGCTCTGGGATATTAAACATGGCCGCCCCAATGACTGCCCCGGAGGCCCCTGAGGAGGCCCAAAAGAGGGGTTGGTCGGATTTCGCAAAGGAAAAGATTATCGCAAACAAGGATTTCGGCAAGAATCCTGTTTTTAAGATAATCGCCGGGCTTGCGGGCATTGTCGTCGGGTTCATCGCCATCGGCAAGGCAAGCCGCGCCCTGGGGATGAGGCAGATAGGCAATGTCCTTCGCATAGCGCTTGCGCTCTTTGTGCTCGCATACCTTTTCAGCTCTTATATGAAAGTAACGGTCTCTTCTTTTTTAGAGATGAAAAAAGATGCGGAGGAGATAAAAGAACGGGCGGAACAAAGAAATCAGAAGATTGAAAACGCAGCGGATGAGATGTTCGACAGGCCCGGCGGCAATTGAATCCCTGCCGAAGGCTCGTAGAGAGGATGAATTTCAGATGCCCTGTTATGTTATTCTAAATTCTATGAAAAAGCTCTTTTTTGTCTTTGCCCTTGCCTTCCTGCTTGCCGCCTGCGGCAAGGACGAGGTCAAGCCCCGGAGCGAGGACTCGGAGCTTGCCCTTGAGTCGTTTAAGCTTGCCGACTCCATAAAGTCATATTATGTGAACAGGGATTTCGATGCAATAAAAGACCTTTCCACGGAAACCGGGTACGGGGAGATAGGGCCCGGGCTGAGGGAATTCGACAGTGCGGAGCTTAAGTTCACTCCACGGCTGGTCCAGATAGAGGACTCCAAGGTGACGCTTAACGTATCGTGGGAAGGCAGGTGGACGCTTAAAGGCAATATCTTTGAGGAGAAGGGCATGGCCGTGTTTGAACTTTTAGGCAAGCCCCTTAAGCT
This sequence comes from Thermodesulfovibrionales bacterium, assembly GCA_030682405.1. Lineage (GTDB taxonomy): Bacteria > Nitrospirota > Thermodesulfovibrionia > Thermodesulfovibrionales > JdFR-86 > JAUXOF01. Next base: position 39,681 of record JAUXOF010000082.1, on the reverse strand, counting down.
CAACCGCATTCTCAAAGGCAGCCCCTTTGTTTATCCCTGATATAAAGGAATTTATGAAAGGATTTGCAATAGCCTTTTTAGTTCTTGCGGCGACTGCGCTCTTATCGGCAGGCCAAAAGGAGGACGCCATGGTCAAGGACATTCACTGGCTCGGACACGACACATTTAAGATAACCGGCGACAAGGTCATCTACACCGACCCGTTTAAGATTAAGAAAAAAGACAGGGCGGACATAATCCTCATCACGCACGAGCACTACGACCACTGCTCCCCTGAGGACGTAAAGAAGTTACAGGGGCCTGACACCGTGATAGTCACGGTTGCCGACTGCGCCCCAAGGCTTACCGGCAATATAAAGACCGTAAAGCCGGGGGACAGGATAAACGTTATGGGCATGGACATAGAAGCAGCGCCCTCGTATAACACAAACAAGAAGTTCCATCCGAAGGAAAAGGGCTGGGTGGGGTTTATATTCACGGCAGGGGGACAGAGGATTTACCTTGCAGGGGATACGGACCACATACCTGAAATGAAAGACATCAAGTGCGACATTGCGCTCCTTCCGGTCTCAGGCACATACGTGATGACTGCTGATGAGGCCGCACACGCCGCACTCGACATAATGCCCAAGGCGGCAATCCCAATGCACTACGCCTCAATCGTCGGCTCGGCGGACGACGCAAAGCAGTTCAAAAAGGCGCTTGAAGGGAAAATAGAGGTCGTTATACTGAAGGAAGAATAAGCAGGACAGAATAAGCCGATGGTATATTAGATTATGGGGGGGGGACCTATGGAACCTAAAATATTGGACCTGAGGGGGCTTAGATGCCCGGAGCCGCTTAAAAAGACGCAGGAGGAGCTTGACCTCATAAAGGAGGGAGCGCTCGTCGTTCTTGTGGAAAGCCCATCCAACTGGAACATAGAGAGGCTTGCGAAGAAATCCGGCCTGTGGTTCGAGCAGAAAAAACAGGATAATCACTGGGAACTCAGGATTGTAAAGACGCCCCACAGCAGACCCCCAAAGGAGGGCGTCTTAAAGCGGATGCTGAACGCCTTCAGGCATAAGCCTGAGGCCGAAGGGCTTGGGGACATGGCGATAGTTGTCTCAAGGGACACCTTCGGCAAAGAAGGGGATTTGGGGAAGCTGCTTATTAAGGCGTTCCTTGAGACAATGAAGGTTACGGACGACATCCCTGCATTTATGTTTTTCATGAACTCAGGCGTGATGCTCACAACCGAGTCCGACGAGACCGTCTCCCTGCTTAAGGAGTTTGAATCTAAAGGCGCGGAGATATACACCTGCAGCACATGCCTTAAGCACTTCGGCCTTGAGGACAGGCTCAGGGTAGGTCAGGCCGGCGGAATGGCCGTGCTCATGGACGGAATGAGAACGGCAAGACGGGTGATGACTATATGAGGGCTTTAAGATGAGATGCTCGTCCCTGAAGGGCGGAGCGCTGACCTCGGCCTTCTTGTCTGCTTTCATATGACAGATAAACATCGTGCTGGCCAGTTTGGGGCTGGCAAGCGTCACATTCGGCGCGTGGATTAACAACTACAGGCCTTTCTTTATAGCGGCAACGATGTCGCTGTTGGGACTGGCCTTCTACAGGACTTATTCGGGCAAGGGGAACATAAGCCCGTGGAGCAAAAGGATATTGTGGATAACCGCGGCAGTAAGCATCGGGCTTACGGCATATTCCATACTTCAGTCCGCAAGGGGCAACTGAAAAGTAATGATATAATACTATTTAAACATGCGCCAAAGGAGGGTTTATGCGGAACAAGTGGCTACATGAATTCAAGGGAAACATCGGGGACTGACACTGAAGGGCACCCTCTACATAGTCGCCACCCCCATAGGCAACCTCGATGACATAACGATAAGGGCCCTCAATGTCCTAAAAGAGGTTGACATCATCGCGGCTGAGGACACAAGGCATTCCCTGAAGCTCCTCAACCGCTACGGCATATCAAAGCCCCTCATAAGCTACTGGGGGGAAAGAGAAAAGGTCAAATCAGATGCGGTTCTTAAAAAGCTCATGGAAGGCCAGTCCGTGGCCCTCATATCGGATGCAGGCACGCCCGGCATATCAGACCCCGGCTCCGTGCTCATCCGCGAGGCCCTCGCAGCCGGCATTAATATCATCCCCATACCCGGGCCTTCGGCCCTCATAGCCGCCCTGTCAGTATCAGGGCTTCCGACAGAGGAATTCACATTCATAGGCTTTCTTCCGGCAAAAAGCGCCCAGAGGCAAAAGGCCCTCAAGGGACTGAGCCTCGAACAAAGGACTCTCCTCTTTTACGAGGCCCCGCACAGGCTCTTTGAGAGCCTTGCCGACATGGAGGAGATATTAGGCAGCCGCAGGGCCTGCGTCATAAAGGAGATTACGAAGGTCCATGAGGAGGCCCTGAGGGGAAGCATCCCTGATATAATCTCGCTCCTTGAGGAAAGTACTACTGCCGGGGAGTATGTTATAGTCGTTGAGGGAAAAAAGAGGCAGCAGGGCTCGTTTGAGGAGGCCCTTGAGGAAGTGCTGCTGCTCATCAGGAAAGGCAGAGGCAGAAAAGAGGCCGTGAAAACGGTTGCAGAGGAGTACGGCCTCAGCAAAAAAGAGCTTTATGAACGGAGCCTTGCAACATGAAAACAGTAATCGTGTGGTTGGTTGTCGTATTTGCACTTTCCGTCTTGCCCCTTGAAGCAAGCTCAAAGGTTCAGCATTCGGATAAAATCCTCCATTTCATCATATACGCCATAACATGCGTCCTGCTCTTTACTGTGATTGCAAAAAAGAAGCCCTTTTGGACGGCCTTAGCAGCGTCATTTGCCCTTTCCGCAGGCTACGGCCTTTTGATGGAAGGCCTGCAGGGGCTTACGGCAACGAGGAGTTTCTCGCTCCTTGACGAGGCGGCAAACACCTTAGGCGCGCTGTCGGCAACGGCCTTCATAATATTAAGGAGAAAGAGGGGATGAAAATTAAGCCGTTTGCAGCAGGGCAGAAAGGCTCATCCGCCATGCCGCACAAGAGAAACCCTAAGCATGTGGACTACATATTTGAGAGTGTCTTCGGGGGGTAGTGGCGAACATGCCCGCCTCCTCATCCCGGTGGCCAGTGCATGCGCCTTCCGCCGAGCAGGTGGATGTGGATGTGGAAGACCGACTGGCCTGATTCGGCGTTGGTGTTGGTTACAAGCCTGAAGCCCCGCTCTGCTATGCCCTTTTCGCGAGCTATCCTGCTTGCCACCTGAAAGAGATGCCCGACGAGGGCGTTGTCCTCCTCTTTGAGGTCAAGCCCGGTTGAGATGTGTTTTTTGGGGATTATAAGCGCATGCACCGGGGCCTGAGGGTTTATGTCCTCAAACGCCACAGCATGCTCGTCTTCGTAGATAATCTTAGCGGGAATCTTTTTCTGGGCGATTTTACAGAAAAGACAGTCCACTTTTCCCTATTCCGGCTTCTCTATCTTCCTATAAAAGCATGTCCTCTCGCCTGTGTGGCAAGCGCCCTTGCCGTGCTGGATGACTTTGACAAGAACGGTGTCGCCGTCGCAGTCGTAGAGAACCTCCTTGACTTCCTGCACGCACCCCGAAGTCTCGCCCTTTTTCCAGTATTTTCCCCTTGAGCGCGACCAAAAGTGCGTGTACCCGCTTTGAAGCGTCATTTCAAGCGCGGCAATGTCCATGTAAGCGACCATCAGCACCTCGCCGGTCCGGGCCTCCTGCACAACCGCGGGGATGAGGCCCTTTTCGTCAAACTTAAGCCCGGGCATCACTTTTTGTTTTTGCCGCCTTCTTTTTTGCCGGGGCATTCGGCGCGGCCTCAAGCCTTGATATCTGCGCCTCAAGCTTCTGTATCTTTGATATCAGAGCCTTGACCTTTGCATCGAGCAGAGGGTTTCTATCCATGGCGCTCAGGCCGTAGACCGCGCCCCCGAGTTCTGCTATCTCCTTCTGCACCTTGGTCTTTAAATCAAAGACATTGTATCTCCTTTTGCCTTCCTCGGATATCTCCCCGGCTTTTACCTTCACAGCCTTGTAGCCCTCCATCAGCTCCTTCTGTCCTTCCTTCAGCCCCTTTTGCACGTCCTTCTTTACGTTCTCCCAAAAGCCCATAGCGCCCTCCTTGAGCGAAGTTATTTTTAGAGATTATACCATGACATCGAAAGAATCCGGCGATATACAGCCGCCTTATTTGATTATCCCTTTTACCTTGAACACAAAGTCGTAGTTAAGAATATCCTCCCACTTATAGCCCTTTACCGTGGAGCGCGTGTCATCGCCGTCTCCGTACGGGTTGCCGGGGATATAGAACCAGTTAGCTATGGCCTCGCCCGAATGCCTGAGGATTATCCAGTACCTGCCCGGGGGCATAACCCCTTTTATTCCCGGAAACGAGAAGTCAACCCAGTAGTATCCGGGCTGGAATTTTATGTCCGAAAGGGGCACGGGCATAGACCTTGCTCCTGATAAGCCCGGCTTCCCGTTTTCGTCCATAACCACGTCCGCATAGAGCGAGCCGTCGCCCCCGAACTTGCGCATTGCCAAAGAAACGCCCTCAAGGGACAGGGCGTCTTCTATCTCAAATGCCTGTGCATATACATATTTTGAGGTCGCATACTCCGCAGTCTCCTTATCGAGAATCCTTGTGGCCTCGTTGCCTGTTGCCCGATAAACGTCAACGAGATGGGGGAACTCCATGTTGCCTAACTCAACAGGCCCCTTGGCAAGCCTTGGCGCGGGCTTGGGCTTCGGTGCGGGCTTGGGCTCCTTTTTAATTTCTTCGGGAGCGGGCTTTGAAAGCTCCTGAGGTTTCGGCTCAGGCAAAGGCTCAGGGACTGTCAGGGGAATCCCCTCCGGCGCGGGCATAGGAATCACGGCGACAACCGGCGCCGGCGCAGCAGCAGCCTTTGCCGCAAAGTTGTTGCTGATTATGTATGCCCTCGGGGCATCTTTTGATTCGTCAAGCCTTATGTCCGTCTCGTCAACCTCAAAATCCGCACTTATGCTCTCGCCGTATTCCGGCAGGTACGGCGCAGCAGACCATGAGTCGTTTATGTCCTTTGAATCAAGCCCGTGGGTCTGCTTTATGTGCCTCGTGGAGGTGAACTGCCTTGACTGCTGCGGGTCGTAGGAGAGCCATCCGAGGTCAGGGAAATATATCTCCATCCACGCATGCCCGCCCTGCCCCATGTCCTGAACGAGATAGCCGTTTTCAACCGGCACCTTCCACTGCCTCTTGAGGCTCACGCCTCCGACTATCCTTGAGGGTATGCCTGAGGCGCGAAGAAGGGCCATAGAGAGGTGGGCGAAGTTCTGGCAGTTGCCGCTTCCGGTCTTCATGGTATAAAGCGCATCGTACTTGGGCGGGTTATAGGTATATTTCACATTGTCCGAAACCCAGTTGAGGATGCCCTCCACAGCCTCGTACTCGGTCAATGCGCCGTCAGTAAGCTCCCTTGAGAGGGATAGAATCTCCTTGTCTTCGCTCTGCACCATGGATGTGGGCTGAAGAAACACGGCGTCTTCTCTTGGTATGTCCTTAAGGGGAAGAGCGGCAGCGCTCTGCATAGGCCTAAGCCTTGACTCTATGGAAGCCCTGTAAGATATTGTGACTGCGATGTCCCTGCTTACGTCCTCCCACTTGGCCTTCTTAAAGGTGTTTCCAAAGGAGTCCGTCTCGTCGGTAACTGATGCGGGCTTGGGCGCAAACTGTATTTCAAGGCCCTCGACCTTCTGAGACGTTCCCTTGTTTGAAAAGGTCGCGGGGATGGCGAACCTGAAGGTCATGCTCCGCACCTCTTTGGACACGGAGAAATTAACCCTCTGAACCGCCTGTATCCTGCTTTGAAGCCCGCCCTCCAGTATCAGGGTCTTTGCCTCTGACTGGATCGGCTGCTGAAGCAGGAGCGCGGCCATTAAAAAAAACACTACACAATGCCTTCTTTTCATTTTGAAGCCGCCTCACACCTTTTGCCCCTCCCTGCTTTGGCAGGGAGGGGCAAAAAGGAAAGGCAATCAACTTATTTCAGCACATTATTTCAGCACAAAGGCGACCTTTGCCTCGGCAAGAAAGGCCGTCTTTTGGTTGGCTGAAAATATTCTTATGGAATCGTTGTCCGAGACCTGAAGGTCTGACGGGTTGACCGAGGCGGCTGCCTTTACCACCAAGGGGTTCTTCGCCCCCCTTGAGGAAAGAGCGGCCTTTGCCTTGTCCACACTGTTTGTGTAGTCCCCGCAGCCCTGCTCCACGAGCACCTTCTGGCTTATCCTCGATGGGTCGTAGATGACCTCGCCCTTGGGGGTGAATATCCTGTTTATGAGCGCGGGCCTGAAGGTATACTCTGTGGCGTCTATTATCAGGCCGTCGTACTTCTCCTCAAGCGCCACGGGAGTGGCTGTAAACTCCGGCTTGGGCGCTACAACGGTCTTCTTTATCGCGGGGTCCCCTATCAGCTTTTCGTACATCGTTTTGGCAAAGCCCTGAGGCCCGCTCATGCCTATCTTGACTACAACGAGCGCTGTTTCCTCTTCCTTGTTGTAATCCTTGTAAACCGTCTGCGCCCCTTTTACGAAACCCGCGACCGCGGTTCTTACTACGTCGTACTGAAGCTCCGCGTCCTTAACGAGGGTGTCTCCGACAACGGCAACGCCCTCAAGCATCTCGGCGAGCGCCCTATAGGCTATCGCGGTTGCGGCCCTCTCTGCCGTAAGCCTTTTCTGTGCCGGGCTCTTTGAGGAGGCAGAGGGAAGCCCCTCGCCTATCACGAGTATGTAGTCGCCTATGAAGGCCTGCTCCGGCGAAGTGGTTACCGAAAGGTTCTCCTGCTTGAGCCACTGGGTGGCCCTGGAGAAGGTATCGTCTATCTGCGCCGCCTTAGCGGGCGACATGCCCTCCTCGGCCATCGCATAGCCGGCAAGAGCAAAAACCAAAAGCATTGAAATAAGTATTTTCCTTGTCATCTTTCAGCCTCCGTTAAACGGGTCTTAGACCCTTAATAAATGTTCATCTTCTGTTTGAGCACCCTTAAGGCAAGGAGCGCCTCTGCGCCGTCCACGGGCGCATCTATCCTGAACTCCCCTGAGAGCTCTCCCTCCATAATCCCCCGCGTGGTCATGTTCATGACCGCATTATAAAAAAGAGAAGTGGGCTTTACATCCGGGAACGGAGAGCGTTCCTGCCCGAAGTATGCGGTCGCAAGCTTCTCGTCACCGGTGAGCTTCATAAGGACGTCCTCCAGTATGAAGGCCATCTCCCCCCTCCTTACGGAATCCTCGGGCTTAAAGAGATATGCCTTTGTGGTCTCGTCGAACTTCGGCTCAAGCCCCCTTATCTTCCACTTAAGAATGGTCAGCACCTCTTCTTTAAAGTGGTAGTTCAGGGTATCTGCGGGCGTGAACTCGGCCTGCATCTTATCTACCTGCGACTGAACAGGGATGCGGCCCGCAAAGAGCTTGTCTATCTTAAGCTCGTCTATCAAGAGGGCTGCAATGTCCCCGCGGGTAACCGCGTCCTTGACCGCAATCTGCTTGCCCACGTCGCCCACTGTGATGCCTGCCATCGCGCGCACGATTTTATCAACCTTCTTCCATGCCTTGTCCGCCTTCTCGTGCCACTTGCCTTCCCTCTTTGCGTTCAGCACGCCGGAGTACATGTCCCTTGCCTGCTGGAACTCCTTTGCGGACAGGTAGGCGTTGCCCATATAGTACTGGGCGGCCTCTGTGCCCTGATAGTAGACCAATTTCCTCTCGTCTACCTTGAGGTCTCTTATCTTTCCGTAGGCCTTTGCCGCGCCCTCAAGCCAGTCCTTGGGCTGAAGGAGAGTGTTGACCCTTATGACCGCTACAAAGTAGTCGAACTTTTCGTCGTCTGATGCGGAAAGCTTCTCAGCCCGCTCCAGATGCTCAAACGCCCTTGTCGTCTCAACGCCCCTGAACCCTGAATCCTTCTGCCCGGCCGCTCGCTCCGCCTGAGCGATGGCAAGCCCGCCGTAGCCCTGGGGGAACTTCTCGTCGCAGTAAACAGACCTTTCGAACTTCTCCTTTGCAGTGTCAATCTTGCCTTTCTCCAATGCCTCCATCCCCCTCAGGTAGTGATGCTGGGGGTTGTCCTCCGGAGCCGTACACCTTGCGACCTGCTTGGGCGCACAGCCGGAGGCGAAGATAAGCGCGGCAACAGATAGTACCAACAGCAGAATGATGCTTCTCCTCATATCAGCCTCCTTACAATATTTTTAAGCCACAACACGGCAAAGGCCAGCCGCCTCCGCCCTATTTCAAAACCCGTCCCGGATAATCCTCTCTACGAGCCTTCGGCCGGCCCCTAATTGCCTCCTCCTGAGGTCTGCTCCACCGTGGCCGAGACGCTCGTGAACTTTACGAGCCTGTAGTCCATCTGCGTAAGGCTGTTTAAGAGATAGATTATGTTTTCCGGATACCCGACCATGAACTCCCCAAGCCCCTTTTCCTCAACGGACGTAACCCATGCGATATTCTGCAAGCTCCCCTTCACTGCAAAATTGGCGTTTAAATCCGCCACTCCCGGCACGCTCAGGGATATTTTCTTTGATGCGGCATTGAGGTGCTTGGTCATGGCATCAACGATTGCGGGCGTGACCTTGTCCCTTAATGCCTTGATTCCGTTCTGCCTTGCGTCCTCAACGCTGAAGGCCATGCCCTTGGCCTCGTCGCTGCCTGAGGCCAGGATTACGTTTCTGCCGGTCTTGTCCCTTGTGAGCATCCTGTAGGTCATCCTCACTGTGACGTTGTTTACGGGCATGGAGAGGCCGTAGCCTACGTCCTCGCCCTTTTTCGTTGAGATGTTGTAGTCTATCTTCCCTATCAGAAGGACATTGGACATATACTTATAAAGCAGGGCCCTGAGGGTCATGTAGTTTCCGGTCTTCATGGCCTTCTCCACCATCTCGGCGTCCGCTACATCCCCGGGAGCGGCGTCCATGACCTGATAGCCGTGGTCTATGAGCTTGCTTATCAGGGCCTCCGAAAGCGCGTTGCTCTCTTCGTACTGGCCGGTCTCCGGGTCCTTGGCCGGGATTAAAACCACAAGGGAATTGTTCATCGCAAGCGACATGACCGCATCCTCGGCCTTGGAAGGCTCAATGCATGCGTTTATCTTGACGATTACCGTATCTCCCGTATTCTTTTCGTCAAGTATCTTAAAACCCGCTATTACCCCCCTTATGCCCTTGATTACGGCATCATCTACAAGGCTGAAGTTCTGCACCACGCTTGCGGCCCTGACCTCAACGCCCACTGCCTGCTCTATTGCAGTCCACTTTGCCCTTGCGACAGCCTCGGTCTTTGCAGAGGGAACATCGCCGCGCACAATCGCGGCCTCGCCCTCGGCATCCACACACTTCTGCTCGGAAAAAGAGGCCGCCGGAAAAGCAATTAAACCCACTGCAACAAAAAACAGCCGGATAAGGATATATTTGGCTCTCATGTCTTCCCCTCTGATTTCTGATTAATGTTCTACTGCTTTTATACTACAGTGTTTATACTACCTTTTATGAAAATTATCAAGGTATTTTTCCCGTCGCCTAAAGCTTATACCCTATTTTTCTCAGGAATTCCCTTCTCTGGGCCTTGTCCTCTGCGGTCTCAACCCCCTTGGGCGGAAAACCGTCCACCACCCCCAACACCGCATTGCCCTGCGGCGTCCCTGCCACTATGACCTCAACGGGGTTTGCGGTTGCCGCAAAAATCCCGCACACCTCCGGGCAGTTCTTCACCGCATTCAGGACGTTTATGGGAAATGCGTCCTTAAGTATGATGCAGAACACGTGGCCCGCGCCTATGGCCTCAAGGTTCCTTACGCACGCAGCAGTAAGGGCAGGGTCGTTGCCCTCGGTTCTTATAAGACAAGGGCCTGAGGCCTCTGTAAAGGCGACGCCGAACTTGGCCTGAGGCACGGAGCAGGCGACTGCCTCATAAAGGTCTTCCGCAGTCTTGATGAAATGCGTCTGGCCTAAGATGATGTTTGAGTCTTCCGGCATTTCCAGCCTTACTGCCTTGAGTTCCATATTCCCCTCCTAAATTAATCTTACTTAATCTTGCTATTTCCTATAGTCTTTCTGCAAGGCTGCCTTATTGCCGTCATTCCGGGCGGTTTACCCTCATAGAGAGCTTCCTGCCATAAAAGGAAGCGCTCCCGCCTATGCTATAATGAAAATAAATTTCCGAGGAGATGTCAAGCCTTAAATGTCAGTGGAGCGGTCAGTCCTATGCCTTGTGCTCGGCATCTGCCTTTCCCTGCTGTTTTCAGGGGCCGCCTTGGCCGCGGAGATAGCAGGCCCGGAAGTCGCGCTCAAGGAAAACAGCATTGTCGTCTCATCCTCGTTGAGCTTAAGCGAGGCCGAGCTTAAGGACATCAGAAACGGCATCCCTAAGGAGATAATATTCCACGTTGACCTCTTCAGGGTGTGGCCGTACTGGCCTGATGAGTTCGTTCTGGGAGCGGCCTTCACAAAGACGCTCCGGTGCGACCCGGTCAAGAAGGAGTACGTCGCCACCTCGTTTGACGGAATGACGCTTACTGAGAAAAGGTTTTCGGGCTGCGAGCCGCTCGCGGCATGGGCGCTCCGGGCTCCGGAGTTTAAGCTTACAAACGTCTCCGAGCTTGCGCCTGACCTGTACTTCGTCAGGGTCACGGCCGAGTCCCGGCTCCGCAGGCTTCCTCCGGTCATAAACCACCTGCTTTTTTTCGTAAGGGAGAAAGAATTCAGCGTATCAAAGGACTCTGAGCGGTTTCAGGCAGGCGGCAGGAAATGAAAAAAAGAGGCGTCATATCGGCCTTAATACTGCTTCTTCTGGCGGTCGCGGCCTCTGTCTTAGAGTTCAATCTCCTCAGGATGGAGGGCTCCACCCCTCTGGGCAACCTCCTGTTTCTCCTTTTTCTGAACCTTAATATCGCAGCCCTCGGGGTCCTGATATTTTTCGTGGCCAAAAACCTCCTCGTGCTTTATTCCGAAAGAAAGCGCCGGGTGCCGGGCTACAGGTTCAAAACAAAGATGGTGCTCCTGTTCGTAGCGCTCATCGCAATCCCCACGGGCCTCCTGCTCGTTGCCGCACTCGGACTGGGAAGCAATTATATAGAGCGGCTTTTCAGCCCCCAGTTCAGGCAGCCGCTTGAAAGCTCCATAGAGGTGGCCAAGGTTGTCTATAATATGGAAAGGGAAAAGACCCTTGAGGCTGCCGCAGCCGCAGCCTCCGGTCTTGCCCTGCCCTCAGGATACAATGTGATACGGCTTGCGGAGATGCCTGATGACGCCACTGTAGCGGTAATGGCCGCCTTCGGGGGAGGCCGGAACGCGGAGGTTATCTCCGAGGAGGGCAGGGACATTGTTAGGGCGGCAGTGCCCGCAGTCGCGCCCGAGGCCGGGGTCGTCGTAGTGGAGCATATCATGCCTCCTGCCATAACAGCCTCGGTAAAGGAGATAAAAGAGACCTACGAGGACTATATCAAGCTTGAGGCATGGAGCGTCCCGCTTAAGCTCAACTTTCTCCTGATACTGGGCTTCGCCGCCCTCATGGTCATATCCCTTGCAATGTGGGCCGCCCTGAGGATAGCGGGCAGGATAACCGAGCCGGTAAGGGGACTTGTGGAGGCGACGGAGGCGGTGGCAGAAGGCAACCTCTCTGTAAGCGTTGCGGCAAAGAGCGGGGATGAGATGGGGCTTCTGATAGAGTCCTTCAACCGCATGGTGAGGGAGATACGGGAAGGCAGGGAATTCCTTCAGACAGCCTACGCCGAGTCCGACAGAAGAAGGCTCTTTATAGAGAATATCGTGGAGAACATCCAAAGCGGAGTCCTGTCCCTTGACCCTGCCGGAAATGTAATGATGATAAACTCCGCAGCCCTCAGGATTCTATGCGTTACTGCCCAAGACGTAGTAGGCAAGAACTACGGAGTTATACTCTCAGGCATAGAGTCTTCGGAGCTCCTTAAGCACCTGAAGGACATAAACCTCAAGACCTTTAGTGCTGTTGAGCACGCCGAGGTCGGAGCGACGATAGACGGCAGGAAGGTCATCCTGAGGGTCTCGATTGCCGGCCTCAGGAATACAGCCGGCGGATACCGCGGCCTCCTTGTGGTCTTTGACGACCTGACGGACATCATTAAGGCCCAGCGGGCACTGGCATGGCAGGAGGTGGCGCGGAGGATAGCCCATGAGATAAAAAACCCCCTCACCCCCATCAAGCTCTCCACAGAGAGGATGCTCAAGAAGTGGCAGGAAAAAGACGGAGAGTTCGAACAGATATTCGAGCGCTCGACAAGCGCCATTGTAAGGGAGGTCGCAAGCCTCCAGAGGCTCGTGGATGAGTTTTCGCGCTTCGGAAAGATGCCGGAGATAAACAAAAGGCCCACGGGCGTGAGGGCGGTGGCAGAGGAGGCAATAAGCCTGTACAGCGCCTATAAAAACCTGAGCATAACCCTTGAGCCCGGGGACGCAACCGCTGACATTGACGCGGAGCAGTTCAAGAGGGTGCTCATAAACCTCTTTGAGAATGCGGTTTCCGCAGCTGGAGAGGCCGGCAGCATCACGGTTAGGATACGGCCGGATTACGAGGCCAACCGGCTGTTCGTGGATGTAGGGGACAACGGCCCGGGCATAAAGGACAGCGACAAGGAGAAACTCTTCCTGCCGTACTTTTCCACGAAAAAGCACGGCACAGGGCTTGGGCTTGCAATCGCCGACAGGATAATAGCGGAACACGGCGGATACATCAGGGTAATGGACAATAAACCGCGCGGCAGCATCTTTACCGTTGAGCTGCCCATGAAGGAGGGATAGATGTCAGAGCCGGTCGTGCTTGTGGTGGACGATGAGGAGGGGATACGGGAGAGCCTTTCGGACATATTCAGGGACGAGGGCTATGCGGTCATCACGGCGGCCTCCGCCGAGGAGGCCGTGAAGACCCTTAAGGAGCAGGCCGTAGACCTTGTTATGCTTGACGTGTGGCTTCAGGGGATGGACGGCATAGAGGCGCTGGGCGAGATACGCGGATTACACAGCGACCTGCCTGTAATCATGATATCCGGCCACGGCAATATAGAGATGGCTGTGAAGGCGACCCGGATGGGCGCATACGACTTCCTTGAAAAGCCCCTTTCGCTTGACAGGATAGTGCTTTCTGCAAGGAGGGCGCTTGAGAGGAAGAGGCTTGAGACCGAAAACAAGGCGCTGAGGGAGACCCTCTCCCGCAAGTCCAGGCTCATAGGCCGGACCCCCGGCATGCAGGCGCTCATGGAACAGATAAAGATGGCAGCGCCGAGCTCAAGCAGGGTGCTTGTCTACGGGGAGTCTGGCACCGGAAAGGAGCTTGTGGCAAAGCTCCTGCATGACCTCAGTCCACGGGCGAAGATGCCGTTTGTGGAGGTAAACTGCGCCGCCATACCTCAGGAGCTTATAGAGAGCGAGCTTTTCGGCCACGAAAAAGGCTCCTTCACCGGCGCATTTGAGCAGAAGAAGGGGAAGTTGGAGCTTGCGGACTCCGGCACCCTGTTTCTGGACGAGATAGGGGACATGTCCCTTACCACACAGTCAAAGCTCTTGAGGGCCATAGAGACGCAGGAGTTCCAGAGGGTGGGCGGAAGCAAAAACATAAAGGTGGACCTCAGGGTCATAGCGGCAACGAACAAGGACCTCAGGGAGGAGGCAAAGAAGGGCGCATTCAGGGAGGACCTCTACTTCAGGCTCAGCGTCATACCTATAACCATCCCGCCCCTGAGGGAAAGGAAGGAAGATATAAGGCTGCTTGCCCGGCACTTCCTTGAGGCCATAGCCTCGGAGTACGGCCGGCCGGCCAAGGTCATGACCGAGGAGGCTGTCGAATGCCTCTTTAAGGCGGACTGGCCGGGCAATGTCCGGGAGCTTAGGAACACGATAGAGAGGCTCGTCATAATGGTGCCCTCCGAGGTCATAGAAGCAAGGCATCTGTTCTCCAGCGAGCTCGGCAGGCAGGACTACTTCATGCTTTCAGCCCTAAAGGACGCAAGGGACGCGTTCGAGCGGGACTATCTCCTCAGGAAGCTCGGGGAAAACGGCTGGAACATATCCAAGACTGCCGAGGCCGTCGGCATTGAGCGGAGCAACCTCCACAGGAAGATAAAGGCCTACGGCATAAACATGCCCTGAGCCGGATGTTCCACGTGGAACAATCGGGGAATCGAGACTACCGCCTCCAAAGAGAGCCGATTTTATCTCTATAGAGCGAATACGGATCGATATTCCCTTTTCTGAAATATTCAGTGAGCTTATTAAGCGAAGACTCTGCAATTTTTTTGAAAAACCCGAGTGGATAACAAAGCTCCCACGTCTTTAAGCCGCTTTCTATAGGACGCATCTGTGCATAAAAAGGTTTGTCGCCGGCATCATCGCTTTCAATCGCATAGCCGGGTTCTCTGAATTCATGAACAAGGTGATTGCGATAAGCATACAATAAATTCTTATATGTCGATTTTTCTCTTAACTTCTTCTCCTCTTCTCTTAACTTCTTCTCCTGCTGGTTCTCGCTACTGAAAATTTCATCGTCCTGCGACGGGTCGTCCTTCGGCCCCGTTTCCAATGGCCAAGATTTCAACCTTTCTGCTATTTTCATCGTAAGTTTACTCTGACACGTCTCATTTGCCAATAATAGCTGAAGCTGGGGCAGGCTTACATGATTTTTTTTCGGCCAATCGGCATAGTTGTCAATGAAACTTAAAAAGCGTTTTTTATTGCTTTCTTCGGAGGGGCAACTTGCGTATGCCAATGTATCAAGCATAGCCATGATAAGTATTTTTTTATAGAGGCGTTCGCTTTGCAGCGAAGAAATTTTTTCAAGTTCAATTTGAAAATAAGAACAATACTTTTCTATATTGTCAGAAACCTTCATAAACCGTTAAACTCCTCTACGGACAGGTTTGCCTGCTTGATAAGCTTCCTTAGAATGCCCGGGCCGAGCTCGGAATGCTGAGGGATGGAGAGGGTATAATCATAACCCTTTTTTGTCATCATCACATGGGAGCCTTTTTGACGGTTTACCTTCCAGCCAGCCCGTTGAAATTTTTTCACCGCCATGGCGCCGGAACAGAACTTGAGGCCGCCGCCCGTCAGATGAAAACCTCTATCATCTCCTTTTTAGGATACTTCCGTTTGGACTCCATGACCTCAAGCCAGCCCCCTACCGCCTCCTGAATATTCTTAATGGCCTCTTCCCTCGTTTTACCTTGGGACAAACAGCCGGGAAGCGCGGGAACCTCGGCAACGAAATATCCGGCCTCGTCTTGCTCTATATGAACATGAAGTTTCATGTTGGGTCTCTACCCTCCTTCGTTGATAGAATTATTCGGAAATATTATATCATTTCATGGTGTTTTGCTTCTATGTCACTGACAGGACAATGGTATTGTTCCACGTGGAACATCACGCCTCCCCCCTGAGCCTTTTTTCGACATAGCGGTCTATGGCCGCCACATAACCCTCGTCTATGTTCGTGAACCTGATGCCGTAGTAGTAGGTGTTCATCTCCTTCTTTGCTACCCTCACGACCTCGCAGTCGGCGATTATGCGGTACTCGTCCGGGATGAAAAACGAGCAGCTTACCTTGTCCCCCTTTGCCAGAGCGCGGCCTGCCTCAAGGAGGAGGCCCGACCGGCTGATGTTCTCGGACGTGCAGTAAAACGGCTTGCTCTTAAAGTACCCCTTGACCTCGGCCTTTATCAGCACCCTGAGGTCCCGCCTGCCGGGGACGTCGAGGAGCTTGCCCACCTTCTGCCTTAGCTCTTCGGGGTTTATCGGCTGGGTTATGTAGGAATTGGCGCCGCAGTTTGCACACCGCTCGATGTCCGCCTTCCTCCTGTTGCATACGAGGATTACGGAGACCTTTTTCAGCCCGCCGTCCTCTCTTATCGCGCAGCAGAGCTCGTCGCCGTTCATGCCCGGCATGTCCAGCGCGGCTATAATGAGGTTTACCTTCTCGGCCCTGTGGACATTTAGGGCCTCATCCCCTGTGCCTGCCGTGAATATGTGAATGTCGGCCCTCTTGAGGATGCCCTGCTCCTCCTCCACCGCGGACTTTATCTCGTCCACTATCAGTATCTTCTTCATGCCGTATTTTATATGCGTCCCAGCCTGTTTGTCAAAGTTGTGCTAAGAGGGGTTTCCGCAGCAGGGTTGCCGAAACCCGCTGCCTCTGGATTTGGCCCGGATATTTATGCTAAAATAAGAAGAATTGTCTTTGCCAACCGGATTCCGGTTTATTTTTTACAACCATGGGGGGTGCTGTGCTTAAAGAGGATATACAGAAGGAACTCATCCTTTTGGAGGAAAAGATAGACTACCTCCGAGGTTATCTTTGATACGGAGAGGCTCAAGCGGGAAATAGCCGGCATCGAGGGGGAGCTTGCCATGGAGGAGACATGGTCGTCCCCCCGGAGGATGCAGGAACTGCGGAAAAAGAAGTCCTCTTACGAGGATGTCCTTAATCCCCTCTCTACGGCATCAGACAGGCTTTCCTACATTAAGGGCTCGGTCGGCGTGCTTGATGAAGAGGAAGGGGAGATGTTCCTTGAGGAACTCACCGCCGGGATAAAAAAACTCAAGTCCCTTCTCGACGAGCTTGAGATACGATATCTCCTTTCAGGCGAGTTTGACAGGGGCAATGCGATTCTTACCATACACCCGGGGGCAGGGGGCACCGAGAGTCAGGACTGGGCGCAGATGCTCTTGAGGATGTACCTCAGGTGGGCCGAGGCTAACGGCTATGAAACACAGGTTGTGGACATGCAGCCCGGGGATGAGGCCGGGATTAAAGGGGTAACCCTTACGGTAAGGGGCCTTTACGCCTTCGGGCATCTTAGGACAGAAAGCGGTGTGCACAGGCTTGTGAGGATATCCCCTTTTGACGCCAATAAAAGGAGGCACACCTCCTTTTCCGCTGTCATCGTCTACCCTGAGATAGAGGACGATGTGGAGGTTGACCTAAAAGAGGACGATTTAAAAATTGACACCTTCAGGGCCTCCGGCGCCGGGGGTCAGCATGTGAATAAGACCTCCTCTGCCGTGCGGATAACCCATCTGCCCACCGGCATTGTAGTCTCCTGTCAAAACGAGCGCTCCCAGCACAGGAATAAGGAGGTTGCCCTGAAGGTAATAAGGGCAAGGCTCTATGACATAGGGCTTCGAGCTCAGGAAAAAAAGATTGAGGGCGCGGGCGGGGATAAGAAGGGCATTGCATGGGGAAGCCAGATACGCTCGTATGTGCTTCAGCCCTACAGGCTTGTAAAAGACCATAGGACCGGGATTGAGGTAGGGGACGTGGACTCAGTGCTTGGCGGTAACATAGGAGTTTTCATTAAAGAGGCGCTTAAGGGGACCGTAGGGGGCAAAAAATAATATACTTTTTACTTAAACGCTGTTTGTATTCTATTTTTAATTTAAATATTCTTTAAACAGTAGTAGAAAGGGATGTTGAAAAGTGAAAAGGCCTGAAGAAGGCCGCAGGCAGAGGGTTTATAGGCTTGAATCAATTGTGGATAAGAGTGTTTTGCTTTAAAAAATATGTGGGGAAAATAGCCGGTTTTTAGATACGGACAAATCACAAAGGTTTCTTGATATAGGTGCTGACATTAGCTTATAATAAGGCGGCAAAAATAAACGACCCGCCGGAGAAGATACTAACAATTGTTTATAACTTATTGGTAAGTGACTAATGGAAGAAGAAAAGCTCTGGCAGAAAAGTCTTTCAGCTATAGAGGAGAAGGTGGGCGCAAGCACTTTCGAGCTCTGGTTTAAGCCTATTAGGCTCATACAGATAAAGGAGGGACAGGCCACGATAGAGGTGCCTAACAGGTTTTTCAAGGAGTGGATAGAAGACTATCACCCTGCCCTCATATCCGAAACCATAGGCAGCCTCATGCCCGAATCTGCGGGCCGGAACATGAACATGGCGGTAAAGTACAACATAGCGGAGAAGCAGGCCACCGGGATAAAGAGGATGGACGCCCGGCTTGAAAGCAGGAGGACAAAGCTTGCAGGCAGGGGCATATACCTGAACCCGAAATACACCTTTGGGAACTTCATCGCAGGCCCCTCCAATCAATTCGCTCAGGCCGCGGCAAGGGCGGTTGCGGATTCCCCCGGTTCTGCCTATAACCCGCTTTTTGTGTACGGAGGCGTGGGGCTTGGGAAGACCCATCTCATAAGCGCGGTGGGCAACTATGTGGCAGACAAGAGGCCGGACTGCAATATCCTTTATGTTTCCTCAGAGCAGTTTACGAGCGAGGTCGTTTTTGCCTTCAGGAACTCAAAGACAGAGGAACTCAAAAGCAAATACAGGAACCTCGACCTCCTCCTCATAGACGACGTGCAGCTTCTTGAGAACAAGACGGCCACTCAGGAGGAGCTATTCCACACCTTAAACGTGCTTTACGAGAGGCAGAAGCAGATAGTGCTTTCAAGCGACAGGCCGCCGAAGGAGATAAAGTCCATAACCGACAGGCTCCGCTCCCGCTTCGGCATGGGGCTTATAGCGGACATCCAGCCCCCTGACATAGAGACAAAGATAGCGATAATAGAGAAGAAGGCGGAGATGGAGCGCATAACCCTGCCCGGGGATGTCGTGCACTTCCTTGCCTCAAAGGTGAAGTCCAATATAAGGGACCTTGAAGGCTGCCTCATCAGGCTCGGCGCCCACTCCTCCCTGACCGGAAGCCCTGTGGACCTGCCGGCCGCAAAATCAATACTCAGGGATTTTATTCAGGAAGACGACAGGGCGCTGACAGCAGACGCCATAGCAAAAGCAGTGGCCGAGTACTTCGGCCTGAAGCTGACCGACATGAGGGCAATGAGGCGCACTAAGGACATCGCAATCCCCAGACAGGTGGCGATGTACCTTTCAAGGGAGCTTACGGAGACCTCCCTGAGCGAGATAGGCAGGTGCGTGGGCGGAAAGAACCATGCCACTGTTATCTACGCATGCAAGCAGGTGGAGGCCAAAAGGGCGCAGGACGAAAACTTCAACAGGATGATAGAAAACCTTATCATTAAACTAAAGCCATAGGAGGGGGTATGAAGCTTACAGCAGGAAAGCAGGAGCTTTTGGAGAAACTTTCCGATATCCAGAATATCGTGGAGAAGAGAAACACAATGCCCGTCTTGAGCCATTTCCTTCTGGAGGCCGGGAAAGAGGAGGCGCATATCATGGCCACGGACCTTGAGACCGCCATAAGGGAGCCCCTTGCCCTGACCGCGGACAACGAAGGAAGGCTCTGCATACCGGCAAGAAAGCTCTTTGAGATAGTCAGGGAAGTGGAAGGGGACATCGTAATAGAGTCCGACGACCCGCAGTGGATACGGGTCAGGGCCGGGGCAAGCAACTTCAGGCTTGCCTGTCTTTCACCCGAAGACTTCCCGGCATGGCCGTCCATGGAGCAGGCGGACGAGTTCGAGATGAACTCCTCAGAACTCTCAGAGATGATAGAGAAGACCATATATTCGGCAGGAGAGTCTGATACGAGATATACCCTAAACGGCCTCCTCCTTCATATAACTCCCGATAATAAAAGCTTTACCGTCGTTGGCACGGACGGCCACAGGCTGGCCGTAATCACAAAGGAGGCGCCGTCCGCCCTTAAAGAGGAAAAGAAGGTGATACTGCCCCGGAAGGCGGCCTCGGAACTCAGGAAATTCCTCGACAAAGACGGGAAGGTCTCTGTGCTTATAGGGAAAAACCACATACTCTTTAAGGTCGGAGCGGTTGAGTTCCTATCAAGGCTCATAGAGGGGACATACCCCAATTACATGCAGGTGATACCGCCTGCCAATGAAAAGAAGCTCACCATAGACAGGGAAAGTTTCATAAGGGCGCTCCGCAGGGTCTCGATAATGAGCAGGGACAGGTCTAACGCAGTGAAGGCGGACATAGCAAACGGCGTTCTAACCTTTACCTCCTCAAATCCGGACCTCGGCGAGGCCACGGACGAAATCGCCATAGACTACGGCGGCGAGGCCGTTACCATAGGGTTCAATGCAAGATACCTCCTTGACGCCCTCGGCGCAATACCCACGGAGAAGGTCGTCTTTGAGATTCAGGACCAGCTAAGCCCCACGCTCCTTAGAAAGGACGATTCAGGGGACTACAGGTGCGTTATCATGCCCATGAGGATATAGGGAGGCCTTTAGGATTCAGAGGCGATAGTACTTATTTCAAAAAAGTAAACGACAATATATTTTGGGGGTAAGAGGGGGAAAGTTTCTTACCAATCAAAAGTTTCGTTGTCATTTTTTTTAGTGTAAATTTTATAATGACCGTTTGTTGGTAAGTCCACGCTCTCTACAACGTCACCTCCGTTGATATAACTACAAAGACGTGGGAGTCGAATAAAACAAATATTTCCGGTCTCAAAGGTGCTTACAATGCTAATGAGAGCAGTTTTATTTGCTATATATAGATCGGGTAATGTGATTTCCGTTAACCAAAAATTTTCTGGCAGATGTCTGGTAATTTGCCCTATTGTATTTCGGGGGATTTTATTTTTTTCTGAGTCATAATCACTCAGGCTGTGAATAAATTCTTCTTTTGTTGCAGCAACTGTACGCGAAACGAGTGGAGTAGGTTCCTCTACCAATCGGTTGATCCAAATATTATCCTCTGTCGGTTTTAAATAGCGACGCACTAAACTAATCAGCTCGATTTCAGTTTTATCGGGAGGATATGGGATATCCATTTTGGTAAGGAAAAGAACGAAATCAACCAAATATCCAATACCTCTTTTCTTTTCCGCCAGCTTGGTAGTTGGGTAGCAAAGGTACATACCGAAATTATCATCATGGATAATGAAATTATCTACCCACGCTGATACGGGGCGGAAATGCAAACGAACCCTGCGCCTATATTTAATATCAGCTTCTGGTTGCCAAGAGTCAGTGTTTAAGGTATGGCCAATTATTGGGACAACATGAAGGGCATCGTCAACAGTCCCTTTTACGCTTGGAGGATAAAATATAATAAACCCCGGAAAACCACTTTCCATCCACGGATAAAGGAGAGAAGAAGGCGGGCAATCATGCAAGTTGAGCATTTTTGCAAAGACTTGTTGTGTTTGTTCTTGGTTAAAAACAAAACGTTTAGCGTGTAAGCCCATTTTTTTTATGAGGTCTATAGTATTTTTTTTATCCAATGTCAATTCCTTGCCGATATTTCCCCCACAAAGCGTGTTAATTTTATTGGGCAATAATAATTCAGTAGAAGAACTTAAATGGTTCAGGATAGTAGCAAGAGCAGATTGCATACAAAACGCCGTTTTGTTATTTCTCTGAAAAAATGGCGCACCGCGAATTGTGAATTTAATTTCACCATCTGGCGCCGGAAAATTAAAATGATAATCTTTAACAGAGTGAAAATAATAGTTCATTAAAGGCAATCCCTTTCTATGGCGAATATAATTATGTTTTTTAGGGGTCGCAGTAATCGAGTAGAGCAAATATGAATCACTAATACTTCCGGCGGTATAGTTTATAATGGTAGAGCAAGAGAGAAAAGTTAAATTATTAAAATCAAAACTTTTTCGTTTGGAAATGTCTTCTCTCACAAAAAAAAGGCGGTATGCCATTGCATTAACCGAAGGAAAAAACTTTCCTAAATAAGTAAACTCATAATCTATGTCGGTATTGTTCGCCGGGTTTACTTTTTCAATCCATAGAGCTTGAGCGCCCATTTTTCTCATGAGAGAACAAAGACGGTGGAAGGGTCGCTTATTTAACGGGTTAGAACCATGTGTGCACTGAGCAATTATTTGAAAGAGAGAAGTTGATTCCAGTGGAATCCATTGGCGCAGGGGGAATTTTATCATTAAGCAGTTATTATCGTGCTACAAGATATTTCTCCTTGTTTGCATTATTATGCCAAGATGTTAATAGTGACAGAAGCTTTGTTTCATCCTTTGTCTTGCGCCCCTTTAAGGGATTACGCGATTGGCTTGAAGGTCCCCCTTTGATTTTCAAAGAAGTAGCCACATTCTTTTTCATACGATCCCCTTTCGTTAAAAAATTAGGACAGTCTACCAAACGATTTAAAGTTAAGTCAAGAGGGGGGGCTGAAATAACTCTCAACAACAGAAGCTGGTATAAATGCAACAATAGCTTCATTATTAAAACTATACTTAATATAATAAGATTGTCAAGAGGAAAAAATTGCCAACAAAAATCATTCGTGTGAAGTTATAATAAACATAGTATTTTTTACGAGTGAAGACACGAAACTAAGCTTCGAAGGGAGAGCATGGAAGAAAACGGGATTAACGGCGACCCCAATGGCGCCGAGACATACGGCGCCGAGGACATAAAAATACTCAAGGGGCTTACCGCCGTAAGGAAGAGGCCGGCCATGTACATCGGCTCAACAAGCGCGGACGGGCTTCATCATCTCGTCTACGAGGTGGTGGACAACAGCGTTGACGAGTCCCTTGCCGGCTTCTGCGGGAATATAGACGTCACCCTTCACGCCGACGGAAGCTGCACAGTGGTTGACGACGGAAGGGGCATCCCCACCGGCCCCCACCCGAGCGACCCTGAGGGCCGCTCCGCAGCGGAGATAGCCCTTACCGAACTCCATGCCGGAGGGAAATTCGAATCAAAGGCGTATAAGATATCCGGCGGGCTTCACGGCGTGGGCGTTTCCGTGGTCAATGCCCTTTCCGAGTGGCTTGAAGTGGAGATAAAGCAGGAGGGGCAGGTCTTTCAGCAGAGGTTTGAAAGGGGAGTTCCCGCAGGGCCGCTGACCGCTGTCGGAACGACAAAGAAAAGGGGCACGAAGGTTACATTCAAGCCCGACCCTGAGATATTCGAGATGCTGGATTTCAGCTATGACGTCCTTTCGCAGAGGTTGAGGGAGCTTGCCTTTCTAAACAGCGGCCTTAGGATTTCCATCCATGACGAAAGGGAGGACAAGAAAAACGAGTTCCTCTATAAGGGCGGGATAGTCTCATTCGTCGAGCACCTCAACAAGAACAAGACCCCGCTTCATCCCAAGCCCATCCACATCTCAGGCGAAAAAGACGGCGTCTCGGTAGAGGCTGCCCTCCAATATAACGACAGCTACGCAGAGGCGATATACACATTCGCAAACAGCATAAACACCAGAGAGGGCGGAACCCACCTTGTGGGGTTTAAGTCCGCACTCACAAGGACGGCAAACAGCTATGCCTCCTCAAGCGGCGCATTAAAGGACAAAGAGGTCTCCTTAAGCGGCGAGGACATAAGGGAGGGGCTTACCGCAGTTGTAAGCGTCAACCTCCAAAACCCGCAGTTCGAGGGCCAGACGAAGATGAAGCTGGGAAACAACGAGGTAAAGGGCATAGTGGAGTCCCTTGTAAACGACACCTTAGGCGCCTATTTCGAGCAGAACCCCTCTGTCGTAAGAAAGATAATAGACAAGGCGATTCAGGCAAGCCGCGCAAGGGAGGCGGCAAGAAAGGCAAGGGAGCTTACAAGGAGAAAAGGCCTTTTGGAATACACCGGGCTTCCCGGAAAGCTTGCCGACTGCTCGGAGAAAGACCCGGCGATGAGCGAGATATTCATAGTCGAGGGAGACTCCGCAGGAGGCTCTGCAAAGCAGGGCAGGGACAGGCGGTATCAGGCCATACTCCCCCTCCGCGGAAAGATACTCAATGTGGAAAAGGCCCGGTTCGACAAGATGCTCGGCTCGGAGGAGATAAAGATACTCATATCGGCCCTTGGCACGGGCATCGGGCCAGATGATTTCAATATCTCCAAGGCCAGATACCACAGGGTTGTCCTGATGACGGATGCGGATGTGGACGGCGCCCACATAAGGACGCTGCTTCTTACTTTTTTCTTCAGGCAAATGCCTGAGATGATAGAGAGGGGCTATCTCTACATAGCCCAGCCGCCGCTTTACAAGGTAAAGAAAAGGCGGACGGAAAAATATATCCAAAACGATATCGAACTTACAAATATGCTCTTTGAGCTTGCCTCTGAGGAGATGGAGCTTAAGGTAAAAGGGAAGCCCTTGAAGGGCAGGGCACTAATCCCCCACCTCAAGCACCTTCTGAGGTTTGAGCGGCTGATGGAATGGTTTGCAAGAAGGAGGAAAGACCCTGAGGTCCTCAGGCTCATGCTCAAAGAGGCCGTGGACAAAGAGATGCTTAAAGACAGCGCGGGGTTTCAGGGGTTTCTTTCCGAGGCCAAAGCCCGGATTCCCGAGCTTCAGGCTGGAGAGACCGAATTTGACGAAGAGCATGCAAGCTACAGCGTCGAACTAAGGAGACGCAACTACAAAATCGGCATTAATGCAGACTTCCTTTCCCTGCCTGAGTACAGGGAGCTTAAAAAGCTCCATCAGGCGGTGGCCGAACTCGGAGAGCCGCCCTTTGCCTCCTCCTCCAAGGAAAACGGCACGGTGGAGCTTCAAAGCACCTCGGAGCTGCTTGCGCATGTCTTTGCAACAGCCAAGAAGGGGCTTTCCATACAGAGGTACAAGGGGCTTGGCGAGATGAACCCGGAGCAGCTCTGGGAGACAACCATGGACCCGGAGAAAAGGACGCTTCTTCAGGTGACTGTCGAAGATTCGGTTCAGGCGGACTATATATTCACCACGCTGATGGGCGACCATGTGGAGCCCCGCAAGGAATTCATAACCCGGCACGCGCTTGAGGCGAGGAATTTAGACGTATGACGTAGGGCGGATTATATTATTGCGCCTGCTTTCCTGACTAACCAAGCCCCGCTTTAAGCGCCCGCGGCAGCACTTCCTCAACGAACTCTGCCGGGGAGACGATTTTTATCTTAAGCCCGGCTTTTTTAACTCCCTCGGCCCTAAAATGCTTGTCCCCGGTTATCAGGTAATCGCACCCCGCGCCAAGCGCCGAGGCCAAGACAGGCGCGTCTTTAAAAGCGATTATCTCTTTCAGCCTGCTTACCGCCTCGCTTTCCGGAAGACCGACTATCTCAAGGTTCAGCTTTTTTGCCGCATCAAAAAAGGGCTTCTCAAGCCTTGGCAGTTTTTTCTTTATATTTGCCTTAAGCTCAAGCATGTTGAATTCCCCTGTCACGCCCTTTAACTCGGGGAGAGAGAGGGAAAGGATATCCAGTATGATTCTCGGCGGGCCTTCCTCGGATAGCAGCCCGGAGATGATGACGTTCGTGTCGAGATATACCTTGAGGGGCATCAACCCTTTCCGTAAAGCCCTTTGCCGTAAAGTTCCGCGGCCAGCTTTTCCCTATCCCTTGACAACTCTCTCATGAGTTCTTCAGGGGTAAGGCCGGAGTCCTTCATGAGTTGTTTAAGCCTCCTCCGGGCCTCTTCAAGAGGCAGCGGCCTTGACGCAAGGAGCAGCGCTTCTCCTATCGGGATGATGGCAAGCTCCGTGCCTTCGGTCAGGTGGAATCTGTCCCTCAGCTTTTTTGGAATGGTAACCTGCCCCCTCGCCTTTATCTCGACGGACAACGGCTTTTCCTTAAGCGACGGCATATATAAAACTCCTTTCTGAAATTAGAATATCAGATTTCTGAAAAATAGGCAATCCCCGGTTTCATCGGATAGAGGTCATGCCTTGGCGTGTTATAATATCTAAACTTATGAGCAAAAAGACCCGCTCCAATTCTCCGGAAGATGTCCCTCTTCTTTGCCCTATCTGCGGGAGGGAGCTTGAGGACTCAAAAAAGACTGAAAAGGGATGGGACTGCAAGTGCGGGGAGTTCATACCGCACGGCCTCGTCATAGACCCGTTTGAGGGCTGCACCCACGGAAAAAGCTGTAACTGCGGAAGGGGAAAGTAAGATAACATGACTGATTTTGCATTATCGGTCAATAATGTCCCGATTCGCTTAACAGGTGAAAGGTGGCGTCATATTGTAGAAAATCACGATGATATGGCAGGATACTATTATGATATTTTGGAGGCTGTTTCAAGCCCTACATGGGTGATTGAAGGAGATGTGGATGATCTCTGGGCGGTAAAACTTATCTCTCAAAGAAAGGCATTTCTTGTAATTTATAAA
The DNA here is from genome assembly GCA_030682405.1 of Thermodesulfovibrionales bacterium. GTDB lineage: Bacteria > Nitrospirota > Thermodesulfovibrionia > Thermodesulfovibrionales > JdFR-86 > JAUXOF01. The sequence goes on along the minus strand of JAUXOF010000082.1, from coordinate 13,659 downwards.
GAGATGAAAGAACAGAAAGACGGTTTCATTATCACAGCGTTTGTCACTACAAAGATAAAGAAACTTTCGAAAGGGAGGAAAATAGTATGGCAGCAACCACAGCAATAAAGGAGATATTTGAGGCATTGCCTCATATCAAAAAAGTAGGTGCAAAACACCTGTGGTTTGATTTCGATGAAGAAGCTGATGTCCTGTATATTAGTTTAGAGCGTCCTCAAAGGGCAACTGATACGGATATATTAGAAAATGGTGTATTTCTGAGACTCCGAGGCAAAAAAGTAGTTGGGTTAACAATAACAGGCATTAGTAAAAAATTCAGGAAATAGGATTTAAGAAATAAAGGGGCATGAAATGAGCAATCTAAAAGAAACCCTGTCAGCAATTGACAATTGAGCCGATGAGTAGGAGATGAAAAAAGGCTATTTCGGCCAGTACGGCGGCAGGTTCGTGCCGGAGACCCTCATGCCCGCACTTGCGGAGCTTGAGGAGGCGTATCTTAACTCCAAGCGCGACAAGGATTTTCAGGAGGAGCTTACCCATCTCCAAAAGACATACATAGGAAGGCCCACCCCGCTTTATCACGCAAAAAGGCTTACCGAGAACTTGGCCGGGGCAAAGATATATCTTAAGCGCGAAGACCTCGCGCACACAGGCGCTCATAAAATCAATAACGCGCTCGGACAGTCCCTTCTTGCAAAAAAGATGGGCAAAAAAAGAATAATCGCCGAAACAGGCGCGGGCCAGCACGGCGTTGCAACTGCAACAGGGGCCGCTCTTTGCGGGCTGGAGTGCGTCATATACATGGGTACGGAGGACGTAAAGAGGCAGGCCCTGAATGTCGTCAGGATGAGGCTGTTGGGCGCGGATGTCAGGGAAGTGGACATAGGCTCAAGGACGCTTAAGGATGCGATAAACGAGGCCCTCCGCGACTGGACAACAAATGTCCGCACCACACACTATGTTTTAGGCACTGTCTTTGGCCCCCACCCTTTTCCGTCCCTCGTAAGGGACTTTCAATCCGTAATAGGCAGGGAGGCCAAAAAACAGATATTCCGCGCAGAGGGCAGGCTTCCGGATTATCTCATAGCCTGCGTTGGCGGCGGGAGCAACTCCATAGGGCTTTTTTACGAGTTTTTGGACGATGCCGTTGAGATGACAGGGGTGGAGGCAGGAGGAAGGGGCATAGAAAGCGGCGAGCATGCGGCGCGCTTTGCCGGAGGCTCGGTAGGCGTGCTTCAGGGCACAAAGAGCTATCTCCTTCAAGACGCAGACGGAAATGTCCTCGGCACGCACTCGGTCTCGGCAGGGCTTGATTACGCCTCAGTCGGGCCGGAGCATTCATATCTTAAAGACACGGGAAGGGTGCGGTACACATATGCCACTGATGACGAGGCCCTCTCTGCATTTGAGCTTTTATCCCGCACAGAGGGCATAATCCCTGCTCTTGAGTCCGCCCATGCAGTGGCAGAGGCGGCAAAGCTCGCCCCTGCGCTCCCGAAGGATAAAATCATAATCATAAACCTCTCTGGCCGCGGGGACAAGGACGTGGAGCACGTTGCCCGGATTAAGGGGATGGAATTATAAGGGGATGATCGAATGAACACCTTCCATATTCGGCTAATAAAAGGGTAAAATGGCTCAAATGGAAAAACTGTGGAACAAACAAGTTGAGCAAAAGTTCCTTGAAGAGTCAACTCGGTTTGCAACGCCGGAACAGTTATTTTATGTCACTGACTCTGGCAAGTATCTGGCTTACTGGCCCAAAGGTTATGATGGTAAAAAAAGCACTCTGCAAAGCAGAAATGCTTTAATTGGAAGTTTCACAGAAAAATGGACTACTGACTTAATTCAGGCGATTGTAAAAGATATGGGGTTATTCGCAGTTAAGGGCGCTATTTGTAATGAGATTGCTCTGTCTAATATGTCTCCTGCCGATGTAGTTATATCTAAACAAAATAATATCAATCAAAATCCAGAAGACATATCAGCGATAATTGAAGTCAAAATGTCTATCGTCTGGAATTGGGAACGGCAAAAGAGTAAGTCATTAGTCTGTATTGGTGACTATAGAACTCATCAAGGGAATCCCGGCCTTTTACGTTCTGATTCAATGCTCAAGGCAATCGGCAAAAGCATAAATATAAGAGTCTCAAGCTCTAAAGCGTCAAAACTACCGATTATCATCATGGGGAATACGCCTATCACAAATAGCTATTACTCAAAAGTTGACCACCTCAAAGGTGAAATATGAAATACATTGTGAGGAAATATTTTTCCGGTTTTTGTTCTTATGAAGTAGATGCGGCAGATGAAGAATCTGCATACGAAAAAGCGAAAAGCTTGCCAATAGATGATAATCAAATATTAAACTCTTTAGAAGAATGGAAAGATTGCGACGAGGTAATGCCTGATTAATGATTAAAGTCAAAAGTCCAATTAACTATAATTATGCAACAATCAAAATAACGCAAAGCCGTATCAATAAGGGCTTAATAGCGATACCCATATCTTTGATAAAATGGTTTCCTGAGCATAATGCTCGAATTCAAATTTATTTGGATGACTCTATCACCCCTGAAAGTAAGAAGTATTCTTCTTATGAGAGTAAAACCAGAGAATGCAGAATTGGCGGTATGGCGGAATGGTTTAGACGCAATAAGATTAAAGATGGCGATGAAATTGTTGTTCAATTGGTGGATAAAAAACATTTTATTTATAGATTAATACCTGAGAGTAAATACATATTGAAAACCCATGAACTCCAAGAGAGTCTTGATAGTTCAGAAAATGACGTTTCAGCAAAGGAAGAAATTTTAAAGCTTTCAAAATGGGCAAGTATTGACAGAAGCCAAGTTGTTCTCAACGAATATGTTCGTCTGGTTGATACCTTACCAACAGAGGTAAGACGCTATGTAAATAGACGCTCAAATCAAGCAAAGGAGAGCGTGCCTAACAATTTAAGGGTTTTGTTAGGTGATATTTATCAAGGTCATTGCCAAGTTTGTGAATTCTGGTTTCTTAAAAAAGATAACGAGCCATATTTTGAAGTTCATCATATTAACCCTCTTCTTTCTAACAATCCGAAAAATCTTTTAGTTGTGTGTCCTAATTGTCATAGACAATTTGAATATGCAGAGGTTAAAAACGAATTTGATCAGGACAATTGGCTTGTAAAGGTCAAATTCAATGATAGGATATATCCAGTTAATCAAATTATTTTAACAACAAAGCATGAGGAATTTATTAAACGGTTGCATATTTAATGGATGCCGATGTCAAACATCTCAAAAACATTTAACAACCTTAAAAAGCAGGGCCGGAAGGCATTCATACCTTACATAATGGCCGGGGATCCGTCCGTAGAAAGGACTAAGGGGCTTATTAAAGTTCTTGAGGAGTGCGGCGCGGACATTATCGAGCTTGGGGTCCCGTTCACAGACCCGGTTGCCGACGGCCCTGTCATACAGAGGGCCGCAGAAAGGGCGCTTGCTAACGGGGTCACGCTCCGCAAGGTAGTGTCCCTCGTAAGGGAGATACGGCTTTTCTCAAAAATCCCCATAGTCTTAATGACTTACTATAATCCGGTCTTTAAGTACGGCGAGGAGGCGTTTATAAGGGACGCATCAGAGGCAGGGGTGGACGGCCTGATAATACCCGACCTTCCGCCTGACGAGGCCGGAAGCCTCATCCCGGTTGCGAGGAAGCACAGGGTGGACACGATATTCATGCTTGCCCCCACCTCCACGCCTGAGAGGATAAAAAAAGTGGCAAAATCATCGAGGGGTTTTATATACTATGTTTCAATAACCGGGATTACAGGGGCAAGGCTTCTTCTTGAGGAGTCTGTGGCTGAATCCATATCCCGCGTGCGCGGCCTTACCAAGACGCACGTAGCCGTCGGGTTCGGGGTGGGAAGCCCTGAGGAGGCAAAGGCAGTGGCTGCGCTTGCAGACGGCGTCATCGTAGGGAGCGCAATAGTAAAGAGGCTTAGCGAGCCTGAGGAGGAGCTGAGGAGATTCCTCAGTGGCCTCAGGGATAAAATAGTCTGAACGCTGTGACAGGTTTAGAGATGCCGGGAGTAATGGACGATAAGTCTCTGAAAAAGCTCGAGCAGCTCAGTACTCTGATAGAGCTGACCGCACTTATCAACTCCACGCTTGAGACGCGCGAGGTAAGAAGGCGGGCGATAGAGGCGGCCACAAGGCTTACAGGCGCCGAGACCGGAAGCATTATTCTTATAGACAAGGAGACCGGAGAGCTTTTTTTTGAGGTTGCCCTCGGCGAAAAGGGGGACAAGCTCAAGGAGGTAAGGCTCAAGAAGGGGCAGGGCATCGCAGGCTGGGTTGCCGAGCACGGCGAGACGGTTGTCGTGCTTGATGTGCAGTCAGACCCCAGGTTCTTTAAGGGGGCGGACAAAAAAAGCGAATTCGTCACTCATGACCTCGTATGCGCGCCGGTCAGGACAAAGGAGAAGATTTTGGGAGTCCTTCAGGTGATAAACAAGCGCAGCGGCAAGTTCGACCGCGAGGATGCCGACATACTTGAGGCCCTTTCCAATCAGGTGGCTGTTGCAGTGGAAAACGCAAACCTCTATCAGGAGCTTAAAGAGACATTCTACGGCACGGCGCAGGCCCTTGCCGAGACAATAGAGAAAAGGGATCCCTATACAGGAGGCCATACAAGAAGGGTGATGAACTACAGCCTTGCAATCGGACGCTCGATGGGGCTTGGCAGGGCGGAGCTTGAGAACCTGAAGCTTTCCGCCATACTCCATGACATCGGAAAAATCGGCATCCGAGACTGCGTCCTTCTGAAAGAGGGCAGGCTTGAGCCTGAGGAACTGAAGGCGATGCAAATGCACCCAGGATACGGCTCCGAAATACTCGGGCACATCAGGCAACTGAGGGACATCGTCCCCGGGGTCAGGGGACACCATGAAAAACATGACGGCACAGGCTATCCCGACGGGCTCAAGGACGGGGATATACATCTTTCTGCAAGGATAATCGCCGTGGCCGACACATACGATGCCATGACAACGGACAGGCCGTACAGAAAGGCCCTCAGTGCGGAGACCGCTTTTAGTGAGCTCAGGAAGTATGCAGGAAGGCAGTTTGACCCCGGGATTGTAGAGGCGTTCTTTACGGCATGGAAGGAGGGGGAGATAGTCCTATGAAGGTAAGGGTTTTGGGTTCATCCGGCGCCGAGTTTCCGGGGTTTAATTCCCCGGCGTTTCTCATAGACGACTCCCTGCTTCTGGATGCCGGCACAATCGGCGCTGTCCTCGGCGAGGCTGCCCAGTGGAAGATACGGCATGTGCTCGTCACCCACGCCCATCTTGACCACATAAAGGGGATACCGTTTCTTGCCGACAATATAATTCTTAAAAACAAAAAACACAGCGTCACCGTCATGGGCATCCCGGCAGTGCTGAATACAATAAAGAGGAACCTCTTAAACGATAAGGTCTGGCCGGATTTTACCGTGATACCCGATATTGACAGTGCGGTTCTCAAGCTAAAGAGCATCAGGCCGGAAAAGACATTCGCAATCAACAGTTATAAAATCACAGCATACAGGGTCAACCATGCCGTGCCTGCCGCAGGCTATATTGTGGAGAGCGCCGGGGGCAGGAGGCTGCTTTACACCGGGGACACCGGGCCTACGGAGAGGATATGGCATGCGACCGAAACCCCGGTTCACTGCGCCATTATCGAGGTCTCCATGCCCAACAGCATGAAGGAGATGGCCATCTTGACCGGGCACCTGACAGCAGGGCTTCTTAAAGAAGAGATAAAAAAGATGAAGAACATACCCGAAAGGATACTCATTACACACCCCAAGCCCCAGTATCTTAAGCAGATTAAAAAGGAAGTGGCGGGCCTCCGTATGAAAAACATAGCAATACTTCGCGACGGCGAAGTCCACAGGATATAGCCCGTTACGGTGGGCTGCGACCAAAGCCAGCGTGACGGGCCGCAAACTCGTGTGACGGGTAATCCAGGCGGCCGGAGATAATGGACGAAGACAGAGGCGATATTTAATGATGAACAAGGTACAAAAAGAAAGTCAAAATAAGCGGGGCGGTTCCCCTATTTATTTGGATGAAGAATTTGCACCAAAACAATCAAATTTAATCTATCTCCGACATCGTCGTCGTCGGATTGTATTCGGTTGGTATGGTGGTAAATTTTCACACCTTGCCTGGTTGCTTCCATTATTACCAAAGTGCCACCACTATTGCGAACCTTTTGCTGGCTCGGGGGCTGTATTGCTTAATCGTGACCCATCTCCGGTAGAAACATATAACGATATAGACGGTGATGCGGTGAACTTCTTTAAAGTATTACGTGCCCGACATGAAGAGCTTATCCGTTCTATTGCTTTGACGCCTTTTTCACGCGAGGAATATTACATTGCCATTTATGGCAATATGCAGGGAATCAGTGACGTTGAACGAGCAAGGCGTTTTTACATACGCGCCCGCCAAACGCGCACTGGACTTGCCCAAACTGCTTCACTCGGACGTTGGGCTAATTGTAAAGACACTAGTCGATCTGGAATGTCTGGCGTCGTATCGCGTTGGCTTGGCGGGGTTAGCGTGCTTGACGATATAGCACAGCGTCTTATTCGAGTGCAGATAGAGAATCGGCCTGCGGTAGACGTCATACGGCTTTATGACAACCTCGGAACGTTATTTTACTGCGACCCGCCCTATCTCCACGCTACACGTGGTGACTCCAACGCATACAGCTTCGAGATGGATGAAGGACAGTACTACGAGTTCGCAAAAGTGCTTAATGAATGCCGCGGTAAGGTCGCCGTCTCAGGATACGCTCATCCTCTAATGGATAAGTTTTTTCCGTCTCCGCGCTGGTTTAAAACTTCAGGAGCAGACAGAACGATTCATTCTACCAAAGGCATCCGGAGAGAGGTGCTTTGGACAAACTATAACCCTAAAAAACAGAAGAGTTTATTCGAATGAAAACCCCCAGCGCACCGGAACAAATTTTACAAAAGGTTTATAAACAAGCATTAGCGAATCCTAAAAAGTCGGTAATCAGTGATGTTGCAATCCGTGAGCGTGTCGATTTTGTTTGTCGGTGCATGAGCAATCGTGCTGGCGTGCGTCTACTCATGTCATGTCTTCTCGGTAAATTGGATAATCCTAAAGTTGACCCACGCAAGCCTTATACGGAAATCGGTTCGGAAGACAGTTTTTCCGGACGAACCTATGACGAGCAATACCTCACAGGCTTCATCAATAAACATCGTTTGCCTTGTAATCCCACTACGGCATTTTTAACCCCGACGCTCCGCAATATCGACCATGCACTAACAACCGACCGAGAACTCGTTGGCAGACCACGTGAACTCTACAAAAAAACATTACAGCTTTTGACTGACGTAGCTGAAAATAAAGTTTCTGCCGATACTCTTTTGGTAGAAACAGTGCGTGTTTTATTGAAACTGCGTGATGAAAAGCTTGCACGCATGACGTCCCTATTGGAAGCATTAAAACGCACAGAAGGAGCATTGCCTCTTTCGTCTGAGGCTATTGTTTCGCTTGTCGCCCAACATCTTGCTTGTAAAAATGCAAGTCGCTTACCAGTGTTGATTGTGGCCGCGGCCTATCAAGCCGCGGGGGAACGGCTGGGCGAGCGGCTTATATATCTCCAGTCTCACAACGCGGCAGACCTGCAAACAGGCTCAATTGGCGACGTGGAAATATGCCTTATTGGTGACGATTCTGTAGTTACGGTATATGAGATGAAAATGAAACGAGTAACGGTTAATGATATTGATGTAGCCATTACTAAGATAGGTAAAACGAAGGGGCAAATTCACAATTATATCTTTGTGACCACTGATAAAATAGACCCGGATGTTACAGCGTATGCATCTAAGTTTTATGAGGAGACCGGCGGTATTGAGATAGCCGTTCTCGATTGCATCGGTTTTTTGAGGCATTTCTTGCATCTATTTCACCGTATTCGTAACAGTTATCTTAATGCTTATCAAACCCTTGTCTTGAACGAGCCTGACTCATCCGTAAGCCAGACTCTCAAGGAAGCATTTCTTGCGTTACGGCAAGTTGCCGAGAGTGGCGAATGATACGATTTTTAATGAGAAGCGATTGCATTAAATAATTTTCTATGAGGAATAAAAATGGCGTGGTTTAGAAGGACAAAAGACCAGACCCTAAAGACGGTAAAGATACCCGAAGGGCTGTGGGTTAAGTGCAACGGCTGCAAGGAGATTATCTATAAGAAGGAGATAGACAGAAACCTCAAGGTCTGTCCCAAGTGCAACTACCATTTCAGGATAAACGCGGCAGAGAGGATACGGCTACTCGTTGACGAGGGGAGCTTCGTAGAGACAGACGCCGATATAACCGCAGCCGACCCCCTGAAGTTCAAAGACACCCTTTCTTATGCGGAGAGGCTCAAAGAGAACCGGAAAAAGAGCGGGCTTAAAGAGGCGGTTATCACCGGAAGGGCGAGGATAAACGGCCACGAGGCAGTGGCGGTCATAATGGACTTTTCCTTCATGGGCGGCAGCATGGGCTCTGCCGTGGGCGAGAAGATAACGAGGGCCGCGGAGACGGCATTGAACGAAAAACTCCCCCTCGTCATCGCCTCCTCCTCAGGGGGGGCGCGGATGCAGGAGGGCATCTTCTCCCTCATGCAGATGGCAAAGGTTGCGGCTGCCATCGGGAAGCTCAAGGAAAACGCAGTCCCCTACATTTCGATTCTTTCAGACCCCACATTCGGGGGAGTGACTGCAAGCTTTGCAACGCTGGGGGATGTGATAATAGCGGAGCCCGGAAGCCTCATAGGCTTTGCCGGCCCGCGCGTTATAGAGCAGACGATAAAGCAGCAGCTCCCTGATAACTTCCAGAGGGCGGAATTCCTGTTGGAGCACGGCCTGATAGACATGGTCGTCTCAAGGAAGGAGATGAAAAACACCCTCTCTAAAATCCTCGAGCACCTCAGGACCCCGGATCCCGCATTACGGCAATAGGGCTTGAGCCTGCGGGCCTTTAAAAATCCTCCTTGCCGCAAATTTCCTTGCCTCTTCTATAGAAAAAAGAAACAGGGCAAACGGGATGAGCATAAGCCATACGCCTGCGGAAATCGGGGAGGTGGAAAATATCTTATTGCCCCACGGGTGATAGACTATGAAGAACTGTAGCGCAAGCTCCGAGGCAATGCCCCAAAATATAAGCCTGTTTGAGAAAAACCCTATGCTGAATACCGACTCTTTCCATGTGCGGCTGGCAAACACGTTCCCTATCTGTGTGATTACTATCGCGGTAAGGCATGCGGTAGTGGCCTGCATGTAAAGGGGATTATCCGGCGGAGGCATATCTCCGAAGGCCCAGCCCCCTCCCTTCAGCACGTAGAAAAACCCGAACAGCCCTGCCGCAGCCTCCACCGGCCCCAAAAAGAGATATGCCCTGCCGAGGAGTCTGAGGTTTAAAAGCCTCTCCTTCGGCCCCCGCGGGGGCTGTTTCATAAGCAAAGAGGTGGGCCTTTCAGCGCCGAGCGCAAGGGCGGGCAGCATGTCTGTGCCGAGGTCCACTGCAAGTATCTGGATAATCGTAAGGGGAAGCGGGATTTCAAAGAGCACAAATGCAAGATACGGGACTATCTCCGGGATGTTAGAAGAAAAAATATAGCTCATGAATTTTCTTATGTTTTCGTATACGGCCCGGCCTTCTTCCACGGCATTAACGATAGAGGCGAAATTGTCGTCAAGGAGCACCATGTCCGATGCCTCCCTTGCCACGTCCGTGCCCGTTATGCCCATGCTTATGCCTATATCCGCCTTTTTAAGCGCAGGGGCGTCGTTGACCCCGTCGCCTGTGACCGCAACCCTTTCGCCCTCCTCCTGAAGGACGCTTACCACCCTCATCTTATGCTTTGGGGTCATGCGCGTAAATACCACATCCGGCTTCAGGAGCTTCTGCCGGAGTTCCCCGTCGCTCAGCCCGTTAAACTCGCCTCCCTCTATAGCAAGGGGGGAGTTGCCGAGCAGCCCTATCTCCTTTCCAACGGCAATGGCGGTGCGCGTGGCATCCCCTGTAATCATAATCACCCTTATGCCTGCCTCGGCGCATTTTTTTATGGCGTCCGGCACCTCGGGCCTCGGCGGGTCTTCAAGCCCTATAAGCCCTGCGAGCACCATATTTTTTTCTATATCCGCGGGGTCGGTCATGTCCCCTTCCGCCTCTTTATAGGCAAAGGCAAGCACCCTCAGTCCCCTGTCCATTAAAACCCGGCACGCGTCATCCGCATTCTTTCTTATGCGGCTGTCAAAGGCCGCGGGTTCTCCGTTCATGAGGATTCTCGTGCAGAGGGGGAAGAGCCCTTCTGGAGAGCCTTTTGTCAGTGCGAGGTTTTTCCCTGCTATTGAATTTACAGTAGTCATTTTTTTTCTTTCGGAATCGAATGGGATTTCAAAGAGCCTCTCTGCCTTCAGCTCCCCTATGCTTTCCCTTGCCGTCTGTAGGAGGGCCGCCTCGGTCGGGTCTCCGGTATACTTTCCTCCGGCAAACACCGCATTATTGCATAAAAGGGCTATTTCCATGAGCCGGGATGCGTCTTGTTTTTTTATCTCATTCATGGGCAGGGGCAGGATGTCTCCGTTAAGCCACGCCTCTTTTGCCTTCATTGTGTTTTGCGTTAGAGTGCCGGTTTTGTCCGTGCATATTACGGTGACTGAGCCGAGCGTCTCTACCGCGGTGAGGGTTTTTATCAGGGCGTTTCTCTTTGCCATCCTGCGGCTTCCCATGGCAAGGGCAAGGGTGACTGTGGGGAGAAGCCCTTCAGGGACGTTTGCCACGATGATGCCGATTGCAAAGAGGGAATTCTCCCAGAAGGTCCTCCCTGCGGCATAACCAATCAAAAAAAAGGCAACCCCCATAAGCGTTGCTATGAATGCAACGATTCTCGTTATCTTTACTATCTCCTTCTGAAGCGGGCTTAAGCCCGGCTCCACAGCGCTTGTAAGGTGGGCAATCCTTCCGAACTCAGTCCTCATGCCAGTTGCAAAGACCACGGCCCTGCCGCTGCCTGAAAGCACGGTCGTGCCCGCAAAAGCGATGTTCGGGCTTTCTATATAGTTTCCGGAAAAAGGCCCGGATGCCCTTAGCGCAGGCTCAGACTCCCCTGTCAATGGGGCGTTATTTACCGTAAGGCCTGCGGCCTCTATTATGCGGGCGTCGGCTGGAATCTTATCCCCCGGAGAAAGCAGAAGCACGTCCCCGGGCACGATTTCTCTCGCAGGCAGCTCTTTGAGCGCACCGTCCCTGAATGCCTTTGCGCTATAGGGGAGGAGTTTTTTAAGCTCCTCTACGGCCATTTCGGCCCTGTACTCCTGAACGAACGTAAATACGGCGTTTATGAGTATCACCGCTGCTATTGCAAGGCCGAGGGTGAACATCCCCCCCCCGGGATTTAAGTACTCCGAAAGGAGAGAAAGCCCTGCGGCCACCCAGAGGAGTATCGCAAGGAAATGGGTGGTATGGGCAAGGAATCTTGAGGCCGTGGCTTTTTTCTTAGCCTCTTTTATCTCGTTGGGGCCGAACTCCGAAAGCCGCCTTCCGGCCTCGTCTCCGGATAGGCCGGTTTCTTTTGTGACGAGGCTTCCAAGCGCGGCCTCGCGCTCAAGGCTATGGATTTTCATGGCGCGGCCGTAGGATTATGAGGTCGCACGGCGTATCCCTCAAGAGTTCCTCAACAGGGTTTCCCCTGATTATGCGGCTCAGGAGGCTTCTTTGGCTTGCGCCCATTACGATAAGGTCGTGCCTTTTAGAGAACGCCTCTATGGTTATCGCCCTGCCCGCGCTTCCGGCTGCAGAGCTTCCCCTGTGCGGGATGCCGTATCTTCCAAGGTGTCCCATGAAGCCGGATATGTCCTTTGGGAGCCTTTTTTCCCACTCAAGCGGCGTGAGGTGGACCTCTCCGTGGAAGAATTTAGAAATCGGCCTCCTAACATGAAAGACTATGACCGTGCCTTCAAATGCCTGTGCAAGCTTGGAGACAAAGTAAGCCCTTTCCTCCGCGCGGTCAACCCGCGCCTTAAGGGGGACGAGTATTTCCTTAGGCCGGACCCTTCCGATATGAACGACCCTCACGAGGGCGAAGGAGCAGGGCAGGCTCATCGAAAGCCTTCTTGAGACGGTCCCAGCGTAGAACCTCTTTTCCACATCGGCCTTTCTGGTTGCGGCAAACACTATGTCTACGGCCTCGCGCCTTACTATGCCGCAGATTTTCCTTACCGGGTCCCCGGTGCCGGTTATGGCCTCGGCCTCGATTCCGGCCTCAGCAGCAGCCTGAAAGAGCCGGGACATGGCCTCCTCCGCGCGCCTAAGGGCTGAAGGAGAAGTGGCCGGTTCGGCTGCAAATACGGTATAGAGCTTTGCCCCCGAGGCCTGTGCAAGGCTGAGCGCATACCTTGCGGCCACTTCGGAGTTCAGGTGTTCGTTTACAGCGGCGAGGATTTTTTTGTACATGAAAAAATTATACCGCCATTTAGGCGGATGGGAAAGACATATTTCTTAAAATCCCTGAAATAGAGATAGAGTTTTCTTAGAACGGAAAAGTTCTTAAGTTTTAATGCCTTAAGTCTGCATGAGGCATCACCCTGTCGCTTCGGCAAGCCATCCAAGATAATCTTCCGAGCCGGCGGCTATGGGCATTGCGATAACCTCCGGCACGCTATAGGCATGAAGCTCCTTGACCCGTTTTATAAGGGCGTCAAAGAGCGCCTTTTTCGTTTTAATCACCATAAGGGCCTCGGCATCGTCCACTATCTTGCCCTCCCATCTGTATATAGACCTTATGCCTTTTATTATGTTTACGCAGGCGGCGAGCCTCTCCTCAACAAGTGCCCTTGCCATCTTGGCCGCCTCCTCCTCGCTTGGCGCGGTTACGAATACAACGATGCAGTCGGTCACTTAGGCTCTCCCATATTAAAATCCTCCTGATTTAATTTTATACCCCAAGCTGTTTTCGTATTATCATACAAAGACTGTTTTTGATTTCAGTATGACGGGGGATGGGAGCTTTTTTTCCGTTCTTGGGATTGATGTACAAATCGTGATTTGCTCCGTGTCGTTTGAGGTAACAACCTGCCTTTACAAGCTCGCGGATAAACTCATTCCGCTTCAAACCTCGACCCCAATTTCCTTACTCTCCACTTTTTGAAGCGGAAAAACCTCTTCATCCTCCATTACCAGCTTATAAGCATCCCTGATGTTCACTTCCAGTTCTTCAAGTGTCTCTCCCTGACTGAACACCCCGGGGACTTCCTTAAGCCTTCCTACATACCATCCTTCGTCCGTCCAGTAATCAAGGGTAAAATTCCTAAACATTCTCCTCACCTCCTTTTTTTAATTATACCTTAAAACAATAATATCCCTTCCCGCATGAGTTCGGTCTTTTTGCCTGCCCTGTCTATGAGGAGTACGGTCGGCCTGAAAAACACAAAGTCCTGATGAAAAGCCGCCTTCACCCTGCCGCCAAAGGAGATGTTGTCCCCAAGGGCGATATGAACAGTGCCGAGGATTTTCTCGGACTCCAGAATATTATCCGGCCTTTTTGCCCTGTCGTTTGTGCCTATGCCCAATTCCGCTATGTTGGCGTTTTCCTT
>JAUXOF010000079.1 GCA_030682405.1 Thermodesulfovibrionales bacterium | reverse complement strand
AAGGAGGACGCTTAAGTTTTCAACAGGCGGGGCAAAGGGCTGCATTGCAGGCCAGCTCATCTGCCTCATCGACGTAGACGGAAACGTTCTTCCATGCAGCTATTTCCCGAAATCCGCCGGCAACATCCGGGAACAGTCGTTTAAGGACATATGGGAGAATTCAGAGCTTTTCAGGGAGTTGAGGGATTTTAAGTCCTACAAGGGCAGATGCGGCTCCTGCGAGTACATAAACGTCTGCGGCGGATGCCGTGCAAGGGCTTATTCCATATACGGAGATTACCTTGCTGAGGAGCCCTTTTGCGGTTATATGCCTGTGAAGATGAGGAAAAAGGCCATTAAGGGCAAGAAACCTCAGGCTTAAATCCGAATTCATTTTAAAATGGGGCATTGCCCCTCCGGGAGGTTTGATGAACGACACTTTTTTAAAGGCGTGCCGTGGGGAAAAAGTAGACTACACGCCGGTCTGGCTCATGAGGCAGGCAGGGAGGTATCTTCCCGAGTATCAGGCCGTGAGGTCAGGGGTGGACTTCCTTACGCTTTGTAAGACGCCCGAGCTTGCCGCAACGGTAACGCTTCAGCCTGTTGATATACTCGGCGTGGATGCCGCAATACTTTTTTCCGACATACTCGTCCTTGTGGAGGCAATGGGGATGAGGCTTGAGTTTTCCGAAAAAAAAGGCCCACAGCTTTCAGAGCCGATAAGAAACAGGTCTTTGGCCGAAAGGCTTGCAGTCCCGGACCCAGAGGACGACCTTTCCTACGTGCTTGAGACTATAAGGATATTAAGGGGTAGGCTCAACGTCCCGCTCATCGGGTTTTCAGGCGCGCCCTTTACTCTTGCAACGTACATGATAGAGGGCGAGGGTTCAAAGAGCTTCGTCAATACGAAAAAAATGATGTTTTCCTCTCCCGCGCTATTTGCCTATCTCATGGACAAGATAACGGACTCTGTAATTTCGTATCTCAAGGCTCAGATAATGGCCGGGGCGCAGGCCGTCCAGATATTCGATTCATGGGCAGGCGTGCTTTCACCCGAGGACTATAGGCTCTTTGCTGTTCCGTATGTCAAAAGGGCGGTTGCCGAGCTTAAGAATGAGGGCGTCCCTGTCATATACTTTGTAAACGGCTGCGCCGGCATTCTCAAAGACATAAGGAAATCAGGCGCCGACGTGATAGGCATTGACTGGCGCGTGGACATCGGAGAGGCCATAAAGAAATTAGGCAAGAAGTTTTCGGTTCAGGGCAATCTCGACCCCACAGCGCTATTTTTACCGGAGGAAAAGCTGAGGGAAAGGGTGGGGGACATATTGTCCAAGGCGGAGGCGGCAAGGGGCCACATATTCAACCTCGGCCACGGCATTCTCCCGGAAACGCCGGTAGAGGGCGCAAAGGCCCTCGTCCGTGCCGTGCATGAGTTAAGCAGCCCCTGAGCATGAGCCATGCGCAAGCGCCCTCGTTGATTAAATAAGCGAAAACGGCTAATATAGAAGACTTAAATTAAGGAGGTAGTTATGTTTTCTGATATAGCATGGGCAATGGGCGGTGCACCGCAGGGCGGTCAGGGAGGCGGAGGGGGACTGGCAAGTTTCCTGCCGCTCATACTGATATTTGTGATTTTTTATTTCCTTCTCATCAGGCCGCAGCAGAAAAAGGCGAAGGAACACAGGCAGATGCTTGAGGCCGTCAAAAAAGGCGATAAGGTCGTGACCTCAGGAGGCCTCTACGGCCTCGTTGAATCCGTAAGCGAAAATACCCTTATGCTGAAGGTAGCGGAGAACGTAAAAGTAAAGTTAGGAAAGGCATACATTGCTGCAGTCAGGTCTTCTACAGAAGAAGACTGATGCGAAACCTTCCTTAGAGGCCCTTCGCTCCAATGAAAAGGCAAGGCTCTACATAGAGCTGGCCGACCGCTACCTTGAGTCCCTCGGCTACACCGAGCACGGCTTCAGGCACTGCGATATAGTCTCAAGGACCGCGGACAATATTCTGAAAAAGCTCTCCTATCCTGAAAAGGATGTTGAGCTTGCCGCAGTGGCCGGCTTCCTTCACGACGTGGGCAATATGCTCGGCAGGGCACATCACCACAGGATGGGAGCGCTTCTTGCCAAGGAGGTGCTTGAGGAACTCGGATATGAACTTAGGGACATAGGCAAGGTCATGATGGCCATTATCATCCACGAAGAAGACGAAGGCTCAATCCCGGATCCGGTGGCAGCGGCCCTTCTCATAGCGGACAAGTCCGATGTCCACAGAAGCAGGGTCAGAAGCCCCTCCATGGTCGGCACGGACATACACGACAGGGTCAATTATGCGGCCACGGAGTCCGAACTGTCCGTGGAGCCGGATAAAAAACTTATCACCCTTTCCCTCGTCATAGACACGAGGATATCACAGGTTATAGAGTACTTCGAGATATTCCTTTCGAGGATGACCGCATGCAGAAAGGCCGCAAAGGTGCTCGGCTGCGAGTTCCAGCTTTTCATAAATAATACGAGGCTGGCCTGAGGGGGTGCAGCCCCGGCGCCGATTTCAGACTGACCTTGCAATATCCCGCCTGAGTGCTATGCTTGTCTTATGGACGTAACGCTTCAGTCCGGCTCTCTAAAAATAGCAAGCGTGATGGGAATACCCATCAGGGTTCATTTCTCGTGGCTCATAATATTCGGACTGATTACGTGGTCGCTGTCCACCTATTATTTCCCCACTGCGGCGCCGGAACTGCCCGGGATGTCCTACTGGATAAGCGGCGTTTTGGCAGCGCTCCTGCTTTTTCTGTCCGTGGTGCTTCATGAGCTTTCACACTCCTTTGTCGCAAGGAGATACGGCATAGCCATAGCAGGAATCACCCTGTTTATCTTCGGGGGCGTGGCACAGATGAAGGGCGAGCCTCGGAGCCCCGGGGTTGAAGCCAAGATGGCGCTTGCCGGGCCTTTGGCAAGCTTTGTTATAGCCTTGATTTTTCTAGCGGCAGGCGCTATGGCTGCTCCGCAGGCGGCAAAGGCGCTTTTTCAATACCTCTTCAGGCTTAATATCATACTCGGCGTATTCAATCTGATACCGGGTTTTCCGATGGACGGCGGCAGGGTCGTGAGGGCATTCCTCTGGCAGAAGACCGGGAATTATCTTGAGGCAACGAGGAGGGCGTCGAATTACGGCCAGAAGATATCCATTTTCTTTATAATCTTAGGGCTTTTTTCCGTATTCGCGGGCGCAGCCGGAGGGCTCTGGCTGATGCTCATAGGCTGGTTCCTCTATACTGCCGCGCAGTCAAGCCATCAGCAGGCAAGTTTTCAGGAGATGCTCGAGGGCGTTAAGGTCAAAGACATAATGGTTAGAGATGTTGTGGCGGTCTTGTCCCATATGACCGTGGATACCGTTGTGAACGAATATTTTCTGAGGTACGGCTACGGGGGGTTTCCTGTTGTGGACAACGGGAAATTCCTCGGTCTTATTACGCTTAAGGAGTTAAAGCAGGTCCCGAAAGAAAAGTGGAAGGACGTCAAAGTCTCGGAAATCTTCATCCAGCATGACGGCAGATGGGAGGCTGCGGAAGAAGACGATGCGCTGAAGATACTTGAACTTATGATGAGCGCGGATAAGGGCAGGCTTGCGGTGATTGGCAATGGAGGGCTCAAAGGCCTTATAACAAAAAACGGCATAGCGAAATATATTTATGTGGCAGGGGAGGTAAAAAAATGAAAGTCAAAGACCCCGTATGCAATATGGTCATCGAGGACAAGGCCGCCGCCGGGGCGTCTGAATATAAGGGCCAAAAGTATTATTTCTGCTCAAAACACTGCAAGGAGGCCTTTGATAAAGACCCGGAGTCGTACATCCGGGCAAAAACCCCTCCAAGGGCTGAGATGGAAGGGCCTGTCTCTGCAACATCAAAGGCCGTAGGGGAGATGGCAAAAGACCCCATATGCGGGATGGTAATCAACAAGGAGCGCTCGATAAAAAGGGAAGCGGGCGGAAGGGCATATTACTTCTGCAGCGAAGACTGCGTAAGGACGTTTGAGGCCCCGGAGGCCGAATTAAAGTCAATGAGGAGGCGTGTCACCATAGCCCTCACCGGCGTCCTCGTTCTCGCGATATTCAGGGCAGCCGTATTCCTCGGCCTTGCCGCAGGGGCAACTGTCCTTACGTGGGTGCCGGTACCGTGGCTTCCGTGGTTTACGTGGGGTGTGTGGCTTTTCATAATCACCACGCCGATAATGATATTCGGCGGAAAGGGATTTTTCGTAGGCGCATGGCACGCTATTAAAAAGCGGGTGGCCAATATGGACCTCCTTATCGCCTTGGGCACGTCAACGGCATATATTTACAGCGCCTTTGTGGTGTTTTTTCCCGGAGTGCTGCCTGTTGAGGAGAAAAACGTGTATTTCGAGGTCGCTGCCATCATTATCGCCTTTGTGCTGCTTGGGAAATACATGGAGGAGCTGATAAAGAAACGAAGCTCTGCCGCGATAAGAAAGCTCCTTGACCTGAGGCCCCAGACGGCGAGGGTCGTAAGGGAAGGCTCTGAGGTGGAGATTCCGGCAGAGTCCATAATGCCCGGCGAGCTTGTGGTCGTGAGGCCGGGCGAGAAGATACCCGCAGACGGAATCGTTGAAGACGGGCATTCCTCTGTGGACGAAAAGATGATGACCGGGGAGAGCGTTCCTATTGAGAAGAAAAAAGGCGATGAGGTCATCGGAGGCACTTTAAACAAGGTCGGCTCTTTCAGGTTCAGGACTACGAGGGTGGGGGCGGAGACTACGCTGAGCCAGATAATAAAGCTGGTCGAGGAGGCGCAGACCTCGTCCTCTCAGATACAGAGGCTTGCCGATAGAGTCGCCTCTTATTTCGTCCCCGCAGTGATAGGAGTTGCGTTTCTTTCAGCGGCCTCATGGCTCCTTTTGGGCAATCCGACGATGGCTCTTCTTTCTTTTGTCGCGGTTTTAATCATCGCCTGCCCCTGCGCGCTCGGCATAGCTACGCCTGCGGCTTTAATGGTCGGCGTCGGCAAGGGCGCCGAGATGGGTATACTCATAAGGGGGGCCGAATATCTGGAAAGGGCGGAGAAGCTTAGCGCGGTGGTCTTTGACAAGACCGGCACGCTCACAAAAGGAGAGCCGGAGGTGGTCGGGATAGTTAGAGAGCCGGGGGTAAGCGAAGAGGAGGTTTTAATGCTTGCTGCGGTTGCCGAGAAGGGCTCCGAGCATCCCTTGGGAGAGGCGATTATAAAGAGGGCGCTGATGGCCGGTTTGAGCGTCCCTGATGCCGAGTCCTTTGAGGCCGTGCCCGGGCACGGAGTGAAGGCAAGGCATAAAGGGGCGGAAATCGTAATAGGCAATAGAAGGCTCGTCAGAGATTCAGGCGTTGATTTGGGCGATAAGGAAGAGATAATCTCAGGGCTTGAGAAAAAGGGCAATACGGTGATGATTGTCCTAAAGGACAGGAAGCTCGTCGGACTCATCGCGGTTGCCGATACGCTAAAAGAGCATGCCGAGGAGGTCGTAAGGGAGCTTAAGGCGGCAGGGGTGGAGGTCGTCATGCTTACCGGAGACAACGAAAGGACTGCAAAGGCGATAGGCTTTAGGGTAGGCATAGAGAGGATAGCCTCAAACGTGCTTCCTGCGGATAAGGCAAAAGTGATAAAGGGGCTTCAGGCAGAGGGCAAGGTGGTTGCCATGGTCGGAGACGGGATTAACGACTCCCCGGCCCTTGCTCAGGCGGACATCGGAGTAGCCATAGGAAGCGGCTCGGACGTCGCAAAAGAGACGGGCGGCATCATTCTCGTAAGGGACGACCTCAGGGATGTCATAAAGGGGATACGGCTCAGCAAGGCGACGATGCGGAAGATTAAACAGAACCTGTTTTGGGCGTTCATTTATAACGCTGTTGGCATCCCTGTGGCGGCCTTTGGCCTTCTAAACCCGATAATCGCCGCCGCTGCCATGGCCTTAAGCTCGCTTTCGGTAGTGACCAATTCCGCGCTTCTTAAGAAGGTAAAGATATAAGGCTCTTCGCGTAAGAGTGTGGGTCTTTTTCTTCCCCTCTTTGGAAAAGAGGGGCGAGGGGAGATTTTATAAATCATAGGCAACTCCATATCTTCCCCATAACTCCATCAATATTTTCAAAGACGTCTCTATCCGAAAACCTGAGAATCCTTAGCCCCATTCTTGTGAGAACTTCGTCTTTTTCGCTGTCCTTTGCCCTCCCGGCTTAAAATCCCCCTCCGTCCCCCTTTTCCAAAGGGGGATAATATGAAAGTATACCTTACTCCTGAGAGGAATTTACCCACTCACTTTGGAGATGAGCCGATATAATAAGGCGCAGCCCAAATCGGGGGGCTCGTAGCCCAAATCGGGGGGCTCGTAGCCCTCAAACCCGCTGTTTGACTGCAAGCAGTTTTAAGAACGCCTCTACAGCCTTGGCGTCGAATTGCGAACCGGAATGTTTCTTTAGCTCGGATACAGCATATTCCATGCCGGGCGACGGCCTGTAAGGCCGGTCTGCGGTCATGGAGTCAAACGAGTCGGCCACATGGAGTATCCTTGCGCCAAGTGGAATCTCATCGCCGCTAAGGCCGTCCGGGTATCCCCTTCCGTCAATGCGCTCGTGGTGGCCTCTGATTAGCGGGATTATGTTTTCCATCTGACGTATTCCCTTGAGAATATCCGCTCCCTGTGCGGGATGCATTTTCACCATCTCAAACTCCTTGTCCGTGAGCCTTCCGGGCTTGTCAAGGAGATAGTCGGATGTCCCTATCTTTCCGATGTCATGGAGCAGCCCGGCAAGGCGGATGTTTCTCGTTTCGTCCTCGTCAAGCCCCATCTCCTCTGCCGTCTCCGCGGCATACATCGCCACCCTTTCCGAATGGCCCTTTGTCCATTTGCTCTTGGCATCGAGGGTTCTGGTCATCGCACTGACGAGGCTGATGAAGAGTTCTTTGAGTTCGAGGTAGGATTCGGTTATGTCCTCAAGCATGTTGAGGAAGGCATCACGGCTGTCCAAAATGCTTTTTTTAGCCTTTTTCATCTCCGTAAGGGAAACGCTCATGGCCTCCATCTGTGCCTTTATTTTCTCCGACATCAGGTTAAAAGTATGGGCCAGTTCCCCTAATTCGTCCTTGGTGCTAACGGCCAAAACAAGGTACTGTCCCTCGCCGATTTTTTTTGCCGCTGCGGACAGGGCGTTAATCGGGGATGAAATAGCCCTTATCAGCATGAGGCTCATGCCCGCGCCTAATACGATGCTCAGTCCCACGAGTGCGGAAACGAGGACTAATGTCCCCCTGAAAATATTATTCGTCTCGGTTTCCATCTCTTGGGCGATACCCCTGTTGATTCCCATGAGCCTGCCGAAACCTTCAGAAACCGTCCCTTTAAGCGCGCTTGTCATCCTCAGGGCCCCCATGGATTCGTCCGCCCTGTCAAGAAGCGCCGCCTTTATGGCCTCATCGTAAAGCTCCTTATAAATAGAGAGAACCTTTTTAATGTCTTCAAGAGTCTTTGTTTCTTCGTCAATCAGGGATTCTTTCCCGTGTTTTTTGAGGATGTCCGTCAGTTCGGGAGCGTATGCGGCATAATGTTTTTCGTATCTTTCAATGGTTAAGAGGAGTTTTTTTTCGTTTTCCCTTATGTCTGTTTTATAGGTTTTCCGTTGATGTGCAGGCGCATGGGCTATGAACCAGAGAGCTGTGGTTATATTGTCCGTGGCGACATCCATCGCGGATAGATACGATGCTGATTGAATCGTGAAGCCGTGCATAATCTTTGCACTTCTTTGCGTTTTCGCCATGCCGTAAATCCCGGCAAAGGCGGTAAGTGATATTATGACGAAGACGAAGGCGGACATCAAAAGAAGCTTATTGCGTATTTTCAGGTTTTTAAACCAAAAAAACATTTTTACAGGGCGCCCTGTTTTTCTAATTTCTCCTTGAGCTTTTCTATTTCCTTTTTAAGCTCCTTCATCTTAAGCTCCCTGCCCACGGTCATTTCGTAAAACTTCTGAAGCTCATGGACCCTGCCTTTAAGCTCCTCTTCCATTTTTTCCCGCTGCTTTTCTTTCTCCATTACCTCAAGCGCAAAGGATATGTCGGTTGACAGCTCGTCAAACAGGCGGACTTCCTCCTCGTCAAAAAAACCCGGTTCGGACGAATAGATGTTGACGGAGCCTATAGTGCGTCCCCTGATTTTAAGCGGGAATGCGGCTGAGGAGCGGAATCCGCTCCTTCGGGCCTCATCCCGCCACGGCAGCATGCGCTCGTCATTCTCTATGTCGTTGCATATGAAATACGTCCCTTCCCTGATTGCCGTTGCCGTGGGCCCCCTGCCCTCAGGGGTGTCGCTCAGGCTGATGCCTAACTTATTGACATATTCCTCATCGTCTCCATGGACGGCAACGGGCTTGACGAGCATGGTCTCAGGCTCGACAATGCCTATCCATGCCATTTTGAATTTCCCTGATTCTACGGCGATGCGGCATGCCTCCCTGAAGAGTTCCCCCCTGTCCCGTATCCTGACTATCGCCTCGTTGATTCCTCTCAACATGGAGTATACCCTGTTTAGGCGGACGACCTTCAGTTCGGCCTGCCTGCGCGCCGTGATGTCGCGGACATATTCTATGACGCCGTTTATTTGTCCTGTTACAGGGTCTATAAGCGGAAAGGTGAAAAGCTCCATCCAGCCCTTGTCTCCTTCAGTCCCTATGTAGGGGACGATGTCAAAGTCCTGTTTTCCGCTTTTGAGGGTTCTCATGCTCGGGCAGATTTCGCACGGCTCCGTGTGTCCGTGGTATGCCTCAAAGCATTTCTTGCCTAAAAGGGGCATTGTGCGGGGATACCATTTCTCCATGACCGGGTTGACGTAGAGGATATTTAAATCCTTGTCACTGACGCTGATTCCGTCCTGAATGCTGCCGAGGACGGCCTCAAGGAATTTTTCTTTTCCCCCGAATATGTCCGAGACTGTTTTATTGTTTATTCCCCGCTCCACTATGGGTATAATATAACAGTATAACTATTGCCATGCAACCTTTTAATGTGAGATTTGCAATCAGGAGTTCCCTTTGACAGTGCGTGGTTTCAAAATATAGATGAGGTTTGAGGTCGGAAAAAACCCTGAGGGGATAAGAAGCGGACTGCTTCAGACCCGGAGGGGCAATATCAACACCCCGGCCTTCATGCCTGTTGGGACTAACGCCACGGTAAAGGCGATGTCCCCGGACGAGCTTAGGGAAATCGGGGCCGAAATAATACTCTCAAACACCTACCACCTGTATCTCAGGCCCGGGCATGAGACGGTAAAAAACTTAGGCGGGCTTCACAGGTTCATGAACTGGCAGGGGCCAATACTTACGGACAGCGGCGGGTTTCAGGTCTACAGCCTCTCCGCCCTCAGCGACATTACGGAGGACGGCGTGCATTTCCGCTCCCACATAGACGGCTCCATGCATTTTCTTAACCCCGAGCGGGCGGTGGAGATTCAGGCGGCATTAGGCTCGGACATCTTCATGGCGTTTGACGAGTGCACGCCGTATCCGGCGACATACGAATACGCGCTTAATTCCCTGAGGCGCACAACCGCATGGGCAAAAAGATGCAAAGAGGCGCACGCAAAGATTTACCCTGAGGACGCTATCCCCCCTGCGATTTTTGGAATCGTTCAGGGCGGTTTCCATAAGGACCTCAGGAGGCAGGGCGCAGAGGGGCTTATGGAAACCGGCTTTGACGGCTATGCCGCAGGCGGCCTGAGCGTGGGCGAGCCTAAAGGGCTGATGTATGAGATGATAAATCATACTGCCCCCCTTCTGCCCGAGGACAGGCCGAGGTATCTGATGGGCATCGGAGACCTTGAGGACGTAATCGTTTCCGTGGAGGCGGGGTTTGACATGTTTGACTGCGTGATGCCGACAAGGAACGCGCGAAACGGAACGCTCTTTACGAGCAAGGGCAGGGTGAGCATCAAAAGGACGGAGTTCAAGGACGACCCCGGGCCCCTTGACCCGGACTGCGGCTGCTACACATGCAGGAACTACTCAAGGGGGTATCTGAGGCACCTGTTCCTGTCAAGGGAGATACTCTCCATGAGGCTGAACACCATGCATAACCTTTATTTCTATCTGGAGTTTTTCAGGCAGATGAGGCGCTCTATAAAAGACGGAAGATTCGGGGGCTTTAAGGCAAGATGGGCGGAAGGCATAAACATACCCCACACACGTTTGAAGAGCTGAGGGGAGAAAGGGTATCCGCCGTAAGGCGGGTTCTCGTTTATACCCTCGTTCTGAACATCGCCGTAGCGCTGGCAAAGATGATATACGGCTACAGTAGCGGTTCTGTGGGCATGATATCGGACGGGTTTCATTCTTTCTTTGACGGGTTTTCAAACATCGTGGGGCTTGTGGGAATCTGGGTGGCGGCGCACCCCCCGGACGAAAAACACCCCTACGGGCACAAAAAATACGAGACCTTCTTCACCATCATCATTGCGTTTGCGATATTCGTCACGTGCTTTCAGATTCTCAAAAGGGCTTACTACTCCTTCTCGGACGGCCACAGGGCCGCAGCCGGCGATATGGGCTTTGCGGTGATGCTGCTTACCATATCGGTGAACATATTCGTGATGCTGTATGAGATGAAAAAGGGCAGGGAGCTTAAAAGCGAGTTCCTCATAGCCGACGCCCTGCACACAAAAAGCGATATCCTCGCCTCATTGGCGGTAATCGCCGGACTCGTATTCGTAAGGCTCGGCTATCCCATGGCAGACACTGTTGCAGGGCTCTTCATAACGGTCTTCATAGGAAGAATCGGCTACAGGATACTCAAGTCCGCATCCGACGTGCTTGTGGATACAATCTGCATAAACACCAATGCCGTAGAGGCTGCGGTGACGGGGGTGGAGGGCGTGAGGGGATGCCACGGGATACGGACAAGGGGCACGGAGATGGAGACCTATCTTGACCTTCATATTCTTGTAGACCCGCGGATGAGCATAGAGGATGGGCACGACATAGCCGATGCGGTTGAGGAGAAGATAAAGCAGGAGTTTCCCTTTGTGGTGGACATAGTAGTTCATGTTGAGCCGGACAGGAGGCATCGCATTCCCTTCAGGGGGCGCTGAGGGGTGCAGGCCATCGCCTTGAATTCCTCTCATGCCGTATGGGATAATTCTATACCTTCCTTATCAGGCTAAAAAACAAAAAAAATGGAGGCGCAATGGGCAGGATTGACGAACTCTCGGTAAACACCATAAGGCTGCTTGCCGCTGATGCGGTAGAGAAAGCAAAGTCCGGGCATCCGGGGATGCCGATGGGCGATGCGGCAATGGCCTATGCGCTCTGGATGAAGTTTCTCAGGCATAACCCCAAAAACCCCTTGTGGCAGAACCGCGACAGGTTTGTCCTTTCGGCAGGCCACGGCTCAATGCTCCTTTACAGCCTCCTTCACCTCACAGGCCATAATATCTCCATTGGGGACATAAAGAACTTCCGTCAGTGGGAGAGCAAGACGCCCGGTCATCCCGAGTACTGCCCGGAACGCGGCATAGAGACCACCACAGGGCCTTTGGGTCAGGGCTTTGCAACCGGGGTGGGAATGGCCGTAGCCGAGAGGTATCTATCTGAGATGTTCAACAGGCCGGGGTTTCCGATAGTTGACTACAATATCTACGGGATTGTCAGCGACGGCGACCTCATGGAAGGAGTGTCTGCCGAGGCCGCATCTCTATCAGGGCATCTGAGGCTTGGAAAGATTATCTATCTATACTCTGATAACAAGATTACAATAGAGGGTTCTACGGACCTTTCGTTTACCGAGGATGTGGAAAAGAGGTTTCAGGCATACGGCTGGCATACCCAAAGGGTGGATGGCGATGACCTCAAGGCCGTGGAGAAGGCAATCAATGCCGCAAAAAAGGAAAAGGACAGGCCGTCTTTGATTTTGGCAAGAACCCGCATAGGCTGCGGCTCCCCCACGAAGGAAGGCTCGGCTGAAACCCACGGCACACCGCTTGGCCCTGATGAGATAAGGCTCATAAAAAAGTGCATGGGCTTCCCGGATAAGGACTTCTATATTCCAAAAGACGTGCTCCTCCATATGAGGAAATCCGTAGGGAAGGGGAGGGCGCTTGAGGGGAAATGGTCCTCCATGTTTAAAAGATGGAGCGCCAAGTATCCAGAACTCAGAAAGATGTGGGATAAGTTCGCAAGCAGAGAGCTTCCTCTGGGATGGGAAAAGTCCCTTCCGGGCTTTAAGCCAGTGGACGGCCCAATCGCAACGAGGAGCGCATCCGGGAAGGTGCTGAATTCAATTGCCGATGCCCTGCCCCAGCTCATAGGCGGCTCTGCGGACCTTGCGCCTTCAAA
The DNA here is from genome assembly GCA_030682405.1 of Thermodesulfovibrionales bacterium. GTDB lineage: Bacteria > Nitrospirota > Thermodesulfovibrionia > Thermodesulfovibrionales > JdFR-86 > JAUXOF01. The sequence continues at coordinate 3,919 of JAUXOF010000079.1, read as the reverse complement.
CAATACGTATCTTAAAAAGTATGCGGATTTCGGCATTAAGGCAGGCGGCAGGAACCTGCATTTCGGCGTCAGGGAGCATGCTATGGGAGCGGTTTTAAACGGCATGGCCTTAAGCAGGATGCTCATTCCATACGGGGGCACATTCCTTGTCTTTTCGGATTATCTCCGGCCTTCTGAAAGGCTTGCCGCACTCATGGGGCTGCGCGTGATATATGTCTTTACTCACGACTCCATAGGACTCGGCGAGGACGGCCCGACCCATCAGCCTGTGGAGCATCTTACAGGGCTGAGGGCAATGCCCAACATGACAGTCATAAGGCCGGCGGATGCGAATGAGACGGTTGAGGCGTGGAAGGCCGCCCTCAGGCATAAGGAAGGGCCTGTTGCGCTGATACTCTCAAGGCAGGGGCTGCCGGTCATAGACAGAAAGGTTTATGCCCCGGCTTCAAACCTCGGCAGAGGGGCCTTTATCCTTTCCGATTCAAAAGGGACGCCGGAGATTATTTTAATATCCTCGGGCGCAGAGGTTCACCTCTGCCTTGAGGCAGCCGGTGTTTTAAGAAAACAGGGTGTTGATGTCAGGGTTGTCAATATGCCGAGTTTCGAGCTGTTTGAAAAACAGGACAAGGCATATAAGGGCAAGGTTCTGCCTGAGAAGGCGCAAAGGAGGCTTGCGGTGGAGGCGGCAAGCAGCCTCCCATGGCATAAATACGTCGGGCTTAAAGGCGCTGTTATAGGGATTGACAGGTTCGGGGCGTCGGCTCCTGCAAAGACCCTTTTTAAGGAGTTCGGCTTTACAGTCGAAAATATAGTAAGACACGCCCATGCGCTTCGTAAGGCTAAGGCGTAACGATGAAATTGATGAGCGTCTCCATATCCGATGCATCTTAAATTACCCTGAATTTATTGACATTTTTTAGGTTAATGGTTACGTTAAAAGACTCGGGGCGTAGCGCAGTCCGGCAGCGCACCTGCTTTGGGAGCAGGGAGTCGGAGGTTCAAATCCTCTCGCCCCGACCAAACTTCCCTTACCGAAAAACATCCCGAAAAGATATGTCTAAAAACGCCTCCATCTCCTCCGGCTGGACAGGGGATTCCTCAAGGTCTTCAGGCGAAAGCCCGGCCCTATATGATAAAATCACAAATGGCTTTCTATGACGTCATCTTCCCGCTTAAATTAGGCCCGCTCACTTACTCCGGCCCTTCAGGGCTTGCCCCGGGAATGCTCCTCAGCGCGGAGATTAAAAAGACACAGACGAGGGGGATACTATTAGGGCCGGCAAAAGAAGCCCCCCATGGGAAGATAAAAGAGATTTCCTCTGTCATCGGAGACAAGCCGATATTGCATAAGCCGATGCTCAGCCTGATATCATGGATGGCGGATTATTATTTCACAAAAGAGGGGATAATTCTGAAGGAAGTCTTCCCCCACGATTTCCTCCAAAAAACAGACGGCCCTTTCTTTGAGGCTGGTTCCCCCGCCCTCGGCTACGAGGGTTCCGTCCCGCCTGATGCGGTTATTCGGACAATCAGCGGGAATATGGAGAAGAACTACTATAAGACTTTTCTCCTTCATGCGCCGTCCACGGGGTATCAGACCGACCTGCTCATGGAGCTCATCAGGGGGCGCGGGAATATCCTAATCCTGTGTCCTGAGATAGCCTATGCAAAATATGTTTCGGATGCCCTTTCAAAAGAGGCAGGGGACAGGCTTTCGGTCATGCACAGCGGCATGACGATAAGCCGGAGGCGAAAGGCAATGGAGCGGGCGCTAAGGGGCGAGTCGGACATCGTGATAGGAAGCCGCTCGGCGCTCTTTGCGCCGCTTAAGGGGGTATCCTTGATAGCCGTCCTGAACGAAGAGAGCGCATCGTATAAAAAAGAAAACGGAGTGATGTACAACGTAAGGGATATGGCAGTCATGAGGGGCTATCTTGAGGGCGCAACGGTTCTGCTCTCGTCAATCTGCCCTTCGGTGGAGTCTTATTACAATGCAAAAGGCGGCAAGTACACGCCCCTTAAGCCGGATGTTCAGGCAAAAAGGCCGAAGGTGAGGCTCATAGACATGAGGTCTTCCAAAAAAACAAGCCCCAGCATCTCAAAGACGCTTTTTGATAAGACGGCCTTTAATCTCAGAAACGGTAAAAAGGCTGCGTTCCTCATAAACAGGAAGGGATATTCCATCCTTGAGTGCGAGGAATGCGGCAATGTAGAGGCCTGCGAAAACTGCGGCATACCGCTTGTTTTCTATAAAGACAGGACGTTGAGGTGCCATTACTGCGGCATTAAGAAGGAGGCTGAGGGCGCATGCACCAGGTGCAGGAGCGTGAAGATGAAGATGCCAGGGGCAGGCATAGAGAGGGTTGAGGAGGAAATCAGGGGGCTTTTTAACATGGAGACCCTCAGGCTTGAAGGGAAAAAGCCTGACATACATCTCATAGAGGCCGGAGGGCAGGTGGTCATAGGAACAAAAATCATAGCGCGGAGGCCTGAGCTTAAAGAGAGGTTTTCCCTCATAGCCGTGCTCAATGCAGACTCATATCTTCAGATGCCTGATTTCAGGTCTGCTGAAAAGGCGTTTCAGGAGTTTCTGTATCTTACGGAGCGCGCCTCGCCTGACGGCGAAATCCTCATACAGGGCCGCTCCTTGCGCTATCCGCTTTTTAAGTATATGAAAAACTACGGATTTGAAGGGTTCTATGAGGAGGAACTAAAAAGCAGGCACGAGCTCATGTACCCGCCATTTTCAAAGACAGCGCTTATAACGTGGCAGGGGGATGCAGCCACACTGCCTGAGATTAAAGATATTGATATTCTCGGTCCGGTCTCCGCTCCGGGCAAAAAGGGCGGAAAGCTCTGGAAGGCTCTCATTAAGGCGAACTCAAGGGAAGGACTTCATAAAGGGATAAGGGCACTCTTAAGAAAACTGCCGGGCAGCCCCTCGGTTGATGTTGACCCTGTATCGTTTTAAGCGCTATATAAGAGCGGGATGCCTCTTTGCCAGAAGTATCTCGCGCCCGCGCGCTATGTCCTTTTTTATCTGCTCCCTGAGGGCCTCAGGCTCTGGGAACGCCTTTTCGTCCCTTATGCGGTCTATGAAGTAAAGCATGAGGGGCCGGCTGAGTATGTCCTCTGAGAAGTCAAAGATATGGACCTCATAGCTCATTATATTGTAGCCGTTGCCGGAGCTGCTGCCGGAACTGCTGAAAGTAGGGTTCTTCCCTATATTTGCAACGCCTCCCAAGATGCGGCTGCCGAGCCTGACCTTTACCGCATACACCCCTTCTTTTGGAATAAGCTCGTTTTGGGTGGAGATGTTTGCCGTAGGCGTGCCGAGAAGTCTTCCTCCCCTGCCCGCGCCTTTTATGACCGTGCCGCTTATCATATAGGGCCTTCCCAGAAAAAGGGATGCCTCGCAGACCCTTCCCCTTCCAACAAGGCTTCTTACCCTGCTGCTGCTTACGACATCGCCGTAAAGCCTTGCGTTCCTTACAACGCTGACCTTAAAGCCGTATTTTCTCCCCCGCCTTCTCAGAAGCTCGGTCGTGCCCTTTTTACCCCTGCCAAAGGCGTACCTGTGGCCGACTATGACCTCCCTTACACCTATCTTTCCGACAAGGACATCCCGTATGAAATCATCAGGATGAACGGATGCAAAACCCTTTGTGAAATTGATAAAACAGAGCGCATCCAGCCCGAAATGAGCCATAAGCCGGGCCTTCTCATCCGCAGGGGTGAGAATCCTGATGTTTCTTTCCGGGTACAGCACCTTTGTGGGATGCGGGTCAAATGTGACGGCCATTGACATGCCCTGTATCTCTTTTGCGCCTGAGACAACACGGCTTAGTATCTTCTGATGCCCCAGATGTATGCCGTCAAAGTTCCCGATTGTAAGAACGACGTCTCCGTATTTCCCGCT
>JAUXOF010000073.1 GCA_030682405.1 Thermodesulfovibrionales bacterium | reverse complement strand
GCATCCCTTACTTTTACGGCACAGATTACTGGATATACTATTCCGTTCACCACTACGGCGGGGTGCCGTTTGTGCCGAGCCTCCTTATAGTGCTCCTTCTGAGCCTTTATCTGAGCCTCTATACCGGATTCTTTGCGCTTTTATTCTCAATGAAAATAAAGAGCACCCGGCTTCCCGCCCTGCTCCTTGCCCCGCTTGTATGGGTCAGCCTTGAGTTTGCGCGCTCTTATGCCATCACGGGATTTCCGTGGTCAAGCATCGGGTATTCGCAGTACCGGTTCCTGCACATGATACAGTTTGCGGACATAACCGGCATATACGGGGTCTCATTCCTCTTGCTTGCAATAAACGGCGCGCTTGCAGACATATACATATTAAAAAAGCGCGAGATGGAGATGCCGCTATTTTCTCCGACCCCGACGGCCGCAGGATACGGCGTCCTCATCCTGACCCTCATCGGGGCGTTTGCATACGGCTCTTACAGGCTCGCCGAGACAAGGCCGGGGGAGAATGTGAAGGTGAGCATAATTCAAGGGAGCATTGAGCAGGACGTAAAATGGGAACCGTCATACCGGAAGAAGGCGATGGACATACACACGTCGCTCACAAACTCCGTAGCAGCCGCAAGGCCGTCACTTATAGTATGGCCTGAGACCGCAGCGCCGTTTTATTTTGAGAGGGACAAGGAGCTTACCTCCGGGCTTATGGAGTTTTCAAAAACCCTTGATGCGTTTTTGCTTTTGGGCGCAATCACCGTTAAAGACGGAGACGGCACAGGCGGCCTCCGTCATGCAAACAGCGCGGTGCTCCTTGACAGGGAAGGCAAGGTCGGCTATGTCTACGACAAGATACACCTTGTGCCCTTCGGCGAATACGTCCCGCTGAGGCCCGTCCTGTTTTTCGTCAACAGGCTTGCCGAGGGCATAGGCGAATTCGTCCCGGGCGAAAAATACATCAGGGCTGAGACGCCCTTCGGGAGCTTCGGCACCCCCATCTGCTACGAGATAATATTCCCCGGGCTTGTGAGGAAGTTCTATCAAAAAGGCGGGGATTTCATCGTCACGATAACAAACGATGCATGGTTCGGGACGACCTCAGGGCCATACCAGCACTGGAGCATGGCGGTCATGAGGGCCGTGGAAAACAGAAAACCCGTCGTGAGGGCGGCAAACACCGGGATTTCAGGGTTCATAGACTCAAGCGGAAGGATAATCAAGCAGACCAAGCTCTTTGAGAGGGTCGCCCTTACCGCCGACATAAGGACCGACCGCACGAGGACTTTCTATTCAAAGTACGGAGACCTCTTTTCCTTTTTCGCGATAGTAATTACGCTCCTTATACTTATGGATTTAAAAAGAGACCGTTAAGTTATAATCGCGCGGCAGGGGGCGCGGCCCCCTTTTTGGCCAGCTTGTCGGCCTGTTTGTTAAGCTCCCGCGGGATGTGGCTTATGGAGAAAAATCTGAACGAGGAGGAAAGCTCGCGGGCCCTTCTCCAGAGCGGGATGAGGTTTTCGTTTTTCACCTTATACGCCCCGGTCATCTGCCTTACGAGGAGTTCCGAGTCCAGAAAGACCTCCACGCTTTCGGCATCAAGCTCTGCTGCCTTCTCGAGCCCTCTTATGAGCGCGGAGTACTCTGCTACGTTGTTTGTGGCTATGCCTATGTGCTCCGAGATTTCATAGGTCTTATTCTCCAAGGCGACGACAACCCCTATGCCCGATACCCCGGGGTTGCCGCTCGATGCGCCGTCGGCGTATATGACCGCTTTTTTCATGCGGCGCCCGGCCCGGACATCAGGCGGCTTCCATAAAGTAGAGTATCCTCCTGCACTGCGGGCACTGGATTATTTCCTCGGTATTTTTTAGCTCGACAAAGAGCTGAGGGGGGATATTCATGTTGCAGCCCTTACATCTCTCGCCCTTTGCCTCTACGACCGCAAGCCCGCCCAAGGCATCAAGGAGGGACATGTAAAAACCGTAAAGTTCGGGCTCTACGGACTTCGTAAGCTCCGGCCTTCCGGCCTTCAGCCCATGAAGCTCCTTCTCCTCGCCTTTGACCTCCTCCTGAAGCTCACTGCTCACGGCATCCACCTTTTTCTGCTCCTCGGCGACCGTCTTTTCAGCGGACTTCAGGCCTGCCGAGACGGCATCCAGCTCCACCATGAGGTTCAGTATTGCGTCCTCGACTACTGAGCGCTCTTTCTCCCCGGCCTCTATCTCCTTCAGGTGGGCCTGATACTCTTTGTTGGTCTTTATCTCAGAGGTGCGGGCCTTTGATTTGTTGATTTTATCGTTGATACCGTCAGCCTCCCGCTCCTTGTCCTTCTTTTTCTTCTCTATCGCAGTCAGCCTCAAGCGCTCGGCCTCAAGTAGGGACTTCGCATCGTTAAGGGGTTTTTCAACGGCTGAAATCTTGGCGGGTATGGAGGCTATTCGCCTTGTTTTTTCTATTATGCCTGAGTCGAGTTTCTGGAGTTCCATGAGAAGCTCAATCTGCCTGTTCAAATAACCTCCGATGCACCGCCTTTAAGCTAATGGGCCCACGAGGACTCGAACCTCGGACCAACCGGTTATGAGCCGGTAGCTCTACCAACTGAGCTATGGGCCCTTTACGGGACTAACAAAACATCCGGGAGAATTTTGAGCCCCCGGCTGAATGCTAATTTTAATGGTTAAAGCCCTTTCGAGTCAAGGCTTTTCAAGAAAGACCCTCAGCCACTTGCTCCGCGAAGGGTGTTTGAGCCTGCGGAGTGCCCTTACCTCAATCTGCCGTATCCTCTCCCTCGTGACATCGAACTCCTGCCCTACTTCCTCAAGGGTGCGGGGCGTGTCCCCGCCGATGCCGAACCTCTTCGTAAGTATCTGCTGCTCCTTTGCGCTCAGGGTATGAAGGGCCTTCTGAATCTGCACCTTCAGGTCGCCCAGTATGGCGGCATCAAGGGGGGACGGCGCGCTCCTGTCCTCTATGAAATCAACGAGGTGGCTGTTCTCCTCGTCCCCTATGGGGGTTTCAAGGGATATGGGCTCTTTTGCTATCTTCATTATGGCCTGCACCTTTTCAACCGGCACATTGACCCTCGCCGCTATCTCGCCGGCTTCCGGCTCCTTGCCGAGTTCCTGCACAAGCGCCCTCGTGCACCTCGTTATCCTGTTTATGGTCTCAACCATATGCACCGGTATCCTTATCATCCTTGACTGGTCCGCAAGCGCCCTTGTTATCGCCTGCCGTATCCACCACGTGGCATATGTGCTGAACTTGTACCCCCTCATGTACTCGAACTTATCCACCGCCCTCATAAGCCCGATATTGCCCTCCTGTATCAGGTCCGAAAGGCTGAGGCCCTTGCCCATGTATCTTTTGGCGATGCTGACTACAAGCCTGAGGTTGGCCTCTATCATCTCCCTCTTTGCAGCCGTGACCTCCCGCTCGCTCTCGCTTATGCCTGTCATCGCCCCCTCAAGCTCGCCTGAGCCGATGCCGATAGCGGGAAGCAGCCTGCCGCGTTCTTTCCTGAGGGAGTTGTACCGGGCCTGAAGCTCCGTCTGTTTTTTGCTCTTGGCCTGAACCCCGCCTTTCACTTTGACCGCGGGCTTGAGGCTTTTCTTAAGCAGTGCCATCTCACGGTCCAGTTCGATGGCCCTTGATATCATGCGTTTGACCTCTTCTGAAAAGGCTCTTACCACATCCTCCTTCAGGTCAAGCTTTCCTATTTCCTTCAGAATCCGGGCGTCTCCGTCCGTCCCCGTGGCGCTACGGGGACGCTTCGTTTTGGCCGCCGCCTTTTTTTCAAGGAGCCTCCTCAGGGACTCGGTAGTCTCGTAGAAGTTTCTTCTTTCGGAATTGAGGTCTTCCTCGGCAACATCCTCCCCGTTTGCGATTATCTCCGTAAGGGGCGCTTCCCCTTTTTCCACAAGCCTGCCCATGTCTATCAGCTTTCTCAGCGTAAACGGAAGGAGCAATATCCTGCATGCAAGCCTTTTCCTGCCGGCCTCGATTTTTTTGGCGACCTCGACTTCCCCTTCCTTCGTGAGGAGGGGCCTGCCCACCATCGCCTTGAGATAGACCTTAATAGGCTCGTACTCGCCCTCTATAAAAGTCTCCTTCCGCTCCTCCTCGGCGGGTTCCTCTCCCCCGATGTTGTCCCTCAGGACATTGAGGGGTTCCTCCTGCCGGTCATCGGACTGCTCGTTGTAATCTTCCATCAAATTCCCCCTATAAGCCGTTTTCTCTCATCTATGAGACCCCTTAAGAGCGCAAGGTCTCCTGAAGCCTCGGCGGTCTTGACCTTCCGGTCAATGTCCCGCCTCCTGACCTTCCCTATGCAGTCCTCTATGACGACGTCTATCTCCGCAGGGTCGAATCCCGGCTCAAGCGAAAGCCTGCGGATGAGGGCCTTGCCCTCTTCGTCCGCCTCATTGATTAGGGAGTTGACCTCCCACCCTCCGGATACCGCCCCTGCCAACGCCTTCCTCAATAGTTGGCTCTTCATGTCCTCCGGCGATACGGCGTCCGCTATCCTGCCGGCCTTTTCCGGGAAGGCGATAATGGCGCTCAGAAGAAGCGTCTCCTCGCTGTAAGTCGCCGTCCTTCGGGCCGCGCCCGGGGCAGACAGCGGGCCCTTTGAGAGCTTTTTTAATTCTTCTCTCAGGGTTATCTCCCTGATTCTTGAACGGTCCGAAAGCTCGGAGATAAGCTCCTCTTTCAGTATCCTGTCGTTGACCGCGGATATCATGCCGAGGGCCTCTCTTACCGTCTCCGTCTTTCCCGTCTTTGACGTCCCAAGCAAAAAATCTATAGGAGTGCCTGCCGCTGACATGAGCCGCCCGAACGCAGCGGCGCCGTCCTTTTCCCTTATGAGGCTGTCAGGGTCTTTGCCCTCAGGCAGAAGGAGCACCTTTGCCCTCATGCCCTGCTCCATGATAAGCGGCAGAGAGCGTTTGGCAGCGGAGACCCCTGCTGCGTCGCCGTCAAAGACGAGAATGACTGTGCTTGCGTATCTTAAAAGCTTTTTAAGATGGCCCCCCGTGAGGGCCGTCCCGAGGGGGGCAACCGCATTTTTAAACCCGGCCTGATGGCACATTATCGCATCAAGGTACCCCTCCACAACTATCGCATAACCTTTTTTTCTTATCTCCACGCCTGCGGCGTTCAAGGCATAGAGGTTGTCGCCCTTTTTAAACAGCATCGTGTCAGGGGAATTGAGGTACTTGGGCATGGAGTCGTCCATGACCCTGCCGCCGAATGCAATGGCCTCTCCGCGGGTGTCAAAGATGGGGAACATTATCCTGTCCCTGAAATTGTCATAGGCCCCCTTGGCCCCGGCTGAGACAAGGCCGGACTGAAGTATCAGGCCGTCCTCACACCCCTTGGCCTTGAGCATCTCGTAGAGGCCGTGCCAGCCCTTCGGGGCATAGCCGAGGGAAAACCCCTCTACCGATTCCTCCCCGACCCCCCTTTCAAGAAGATATTGCCTTGCGTGCTTTGCGCGGCCAAGGTTTTCCCTGAAAAACCCGAGGGCATATCCCTGCATGGACTTTATCTTGTCCTTTTCTGCCGAATCCTTGAAAGAATAATCCTTAAGCGCTACCCCTGCCTTTTTCGCGAGGATTCTCAGGGACTCAGGGAAGGAGAGGTTCTCGTATTTCATCAAAAAGCCCGCTATGTCCCCGCCTGCGCCGCAGCCGAAGCAGTGGAATATCTGTTTGTGGGGGCTTACCACCAGAGACGGCGTCTTTTCCGAATGGAACGGGCAGATGCCCTTAAAGTTCTGTCCCGACTTCTTGAGGGAGACGTAATCGGAGATTATCTCTACGATGTCAAGCCTGCTTTTTATCTCTTCAAGGATGCCATCGGATTTCATACAGGTTATTATGCCAGATATTATATAAAGAAAAAACTGGATATTGTTGAAAGAACGCTGAAATAGAAAAATTATCAGAATATAAGTGCTAAAATACCGCATGGCCTTACGGTTTCTGAATAAAACCCCTTTTCACCTTGTCCTTATAGCCCTCCTCGGACTTCTTGCATATTCAAATACTTTCGATGTCCCTTTTCAATGGGATGACAAGTATCTTATAGAGCAAAACCCTATAATAAAAGACCTAAATTACTTTTCGGAGCCCTCAAGGGCTGAAGGATTAGAAGGGTTTGAGGCCCTAAAGGGTAGATACATAGGCTATCTCACATTCGCATTAAACTACAAACTCCACGGCCTTGACGTAAGGGGCTATCACATCGTAAACATCCTAATACATATCATAAACAGCCTTCTCGTTTATTTTCTTGTGGTTCTTACGTTCAGGACTCCGTATTTAAATAATCCCTCTTTTTTAAATAACCCCCTCATTGCCCTATTTTCAGCCCTTCTCTTTGTCTCCCATCCCATACAGACAGAGGCTGTTACATACATATTCCAGAGGCTTGCATCCCTATGTGCGTTTTTCTATCTGCTGTCGCTTCTACTTTATATAAAATCACGGCTTACTGAGGATAGAGCTGAAAAGTATGTCTTTTATGCGCTTTCTTTGCTTTCCGCAGTTTTTGCCATGAAGACAAAGGAAAACGCCTTCACTTTGCCTTTAGTCATAACCCTTTATGAACTTTTTTTCTTTAAAGGCCCTGTAACAAAAAGGATGCTCGGCCTTGTCCCTCTTCTTCTTACCATGCTCATAATCCCTCTTACTCTAATCGGGATAAACAAACCCGTGGGCGAAGTAATAAGCGGAATAAATCCCTCCCTCGGATATGAGGGTATTGAGAGATGGGATTATCTACTTACCCAGTTCAGGGTCATAGTCACATACATAAGGCTTTTGTTTTTGCCTATAAACCAGAACATAGATTACGACTACCCGATATTTCATTCGTTTTTTACACCTGAGGTATTTTTGTCTTTTCTTTTTCTTCTGTCCGTTTTCGGCTCTGCCCTGTATCTTTTTTACCGCTCAAAATTTAAACCGGATTTAAGGCTTATCTCATTCGGGGTCTTCTGGTTTTTTATAACCCTCTCTGTTGAATCCTCTATTATCCCAATCCCTATGGTAATAAACGAATACAGGGTTTATCTGCCTTCGGCTGGGGCCTTTTGGGCCTTGGTAACGGGAATAGCTCTATTTTATGAGCGCAAAAAAAGCGGGAAAATTTGGCTCGTCATAGCCCTCTGCCTGACAATCTTTATTCTCGCTTATGCGGCTTATTCAAGAAATAACTTATGGGGAAGGAGAGTAACGCTGTGGGAGGATGTTGTCGGGCATTCGCCCAAAAAACATCGGGTGCATTTTAATCTCGCTCAGGCTTACGGGTCCGAAGGCATGCCCGATAAGGCCATAGAGCATTTTCAAATCGCCATAAATTTAAACCCCCATTATGAGGAAGCGCATTCCTGCCTCGGCGCCGTATATCTGTCCCGCGGCCTGCCTGATAAGGCCATAGGGCATTTGGAACTCGCCGTAAAGCAGAAGCCTGAAGACGCGGAAGCGCATTATTACTTGGCTAACGCATATTACCGGAAAGGCATTACCGATAAGGCGGTAGAACACTATTTGCGCGTGATAAGCATAGAGCCGGAGCATGATAGCGCCCGCTTCAACCTTGCCCTCATTTACCTTCAAAGCGGCGACACCGGAAAATCCCGCGAAGAATTCGAGGCAGTGTTGAGGATTAATCCGGCCCACCCGCAGGCCAAGCGGTTTCTTGATTATATCCAGAACTGAAGCGCTGAAACAGGGGGCGTAGGTTTTACGCCCCCTGTGGGGCGTGCTAAAGTTTACTCATTATCTGCTCTGCCGCATCAATCAATTGGGCAGCAGCCTCCGCAGATATCTGCTTTCCTGCCTGAGCCTCCACTTTGTTTATGAACGCCTGAAGCATATTTCCTCCTGCCTGAATATTTCCGCCTGAAATTGCATTGAGGGCGTTATTAAGGGTTGAAGTCAAACTCGTGGCAGTCCCTACGGTGGCTATATCTCCTGAGGTCAACAACTCTTCAACCGCAGTGATGGTACCCCCTATAAGGGTTTCCGGAGTGAGCCAGCCGTCCTGCATAGTCCATGGGAGATAGTCAAGGCCGTTCGGCACATCACAGAAACTATCATTGTTTAGGTCGGAACAGCCTTCTTCGGGCGTATTATAATTGCTCCAGTAGTTGCCGCCTGTAGGCGCGGCGAAGCTAAAGATATCATTACTACAGAAGTTGTCCGCCGCGCAAAACGTTTGATACTGATTGTCAATAAAGTTATTATTGTAAACTATATTTTGATTGCTGGAATCCTCATAGTAAAATCCGTAAATATTATTTGATATTGAATTGTCCCTCAAGGTTACGTTGGACCTAAAGGTGCTTATCCCCATATACCCATTTGCAATGTTGTTGCCTCTAAAAATATTGTTACTGCTTTCAACAACTCTGAATCCATGATCATTTGACATCAGTGAGTTATTGGAAAATATATTGTCATTTGATTGACCGAGAAGAATTCCAATATAGTTGGAGGTATTATTCGTGCCTGTTATGGAGTTGCCGCTTGAAGAAATAAGCACTATCCCATGCCAAAAATTTACTAACCTTAGATTTTTTACCGTCACTCCTGTCCGATAATAAATATCTACTCCCGTATAGAATGGGTTACGAACACCGTTTACGACGTGACCATTACCATTTAAAGTCACATAATCACTGCCGATGTTAATTCCATGTCCAGAAGGAATATATAAGTCAGCCGTCAGCGTACAGGTTTTTGTTCCCGCATCCCAGATGCCGATTGATGAGCAGTCCCCTCCCGTGGCATCGTCATATATAGTGTAGTAAGCCATCGCGCTTCCAGAAAGAAAGAGAAACATCGCCGCAAATACCAAACTTGCCGTCAGCTTCTTCATCTTATCCCTCCTAAAAAATTTGATTGTCCCCCGGGCGA
>JAUXOF010000059.1 GCA_030682405.1 Thermodesulfovibrionales bacterium | reverse complement strand
GCCAAAACCTTTAATTTTAATGGCAGTCATATCGGTTCTTTAAGTGCAGATGGGATATCGGTAAAAGGCAATGTGTTCTTAAGCGGCGTAAAAGCCAAAGGCGAGGTGCGCCTTTTAGGTGCGAAAATAGGAGGGCAGCTTGACTGCGAGAATGCCGAATTCGTAAATGAAGAAGGCTATGCCTTTAGTGCAGATGGGATATCGGTAAAAGGCGATATGTTTTTAAGAGGCGTAAAAGCCAAGGGCGAGGTGCGCCTTTTAGGTGCGAATATAGGAGGGCAGCTTAGCTGCAAAGATGCCGAATTCGTAAACAAAGAAGGCTATGCCTTTAATGCGACTAGCGCAATCATAAACGAATTGCTTCTCTGGGAAACGAAATTTAAGGGAAGGCTATCGCTTTCCCGCGCAAAAGTCAAAGTGCTTGCCGATGACGAACAAAGCCGTCCTGACAAAGGCAAGCTTTCTATTGACGGCTTTGAGTATGAGATGTTCCGACTTCCCAAAAACGAAAATGCCGAAAAAAGGCTCGGATGGATAAGGCTTATGACTGAAAGCTCTTTCTACGCCCAACCTTACGAACAGCTTGCAAAGGTCTTTAAGCAAATGGGCCATGAAACCGACAGAAAAAAGGCGCTTTATGAAAAGCACGAAGACCTGAGAAAATACGGCGCACTGAGTAAAAAGGGGAAGTTATGGAACCGGTTTTTGGGGGTAACAATTGGTCATGGCTATAAGACATGGAGGCTTCTTCTTTGGATAATCCCCATAATTTTATTGGGGGCAGGCCTTTTCTGCTATGCAGACAACTTGGAAGTGATGCAGCCTTCCAAAGAGAGGGTCTATCTTGACCCTGATTTCAAACGCACCGGAGTCTTGCCCGAAAGGTATTCAAGGTTCAACGCCTTCATCTATTCCATAGACGCATTTTTTCCGTTCGTTGACCTCCATCAGGAGGGCTACTATCTTCCGGATTCCACAAGGCAGCATGGCAACCGGTTTCGTTACTACCTCTGGCTTCACATATTTTCGGGCTGGGTCTTTTCAACCCTTGCGATGGCGGCTTTTACGGGAATCGTCAGGAGGGAATGAGGGGAGCAGGGGACGCCGGCCAGCATTATTCCGAATATTTTATATCTTCCGACTAAATTTACCAATCCTCCTCAAAAATTCCCCTGCGTTTTCCTCTATATCGCCTTTCAGAATCGCAGATGCAACCGCCACGGAGTCCGCCCCGGCTGAGATTACTGAAGGAAGGTTTTTGAGGCTTATCCCGCCTATGGCGACGACTGGAATCCTCACCGCTTGTTTTATCTCCCTGAGGGATTTAACGCCTTTAGGCTCCCCAGCGTCCTTTGTCAGAGTGGGAAACACCGGGCCGAACCCTATGTAGTCCGCGCCTGCCGATTCCGCCTCAACAGCCTCCTTAATGCTGTGCGTGGATATGCCTATTATCCTGTCGCCTCCCATAACCTTCCTTGCCTCGGCAATAGGCAGGTCATCCTGCCCCAGATGAACGCCGTCGGCATCCACGGCAGCCGCGATGTCGGCATAGTCGTTTACTATAAAGACAGCTCCGAAATCCGCAGTCAGCCTCCTTAGCCCCAGCGCCTCTTCGTAGAGTTGCCGCCTGCTTTTGTCCTTCTGCCTGTACTGAACCCATCTTACTCCGGCCCTGAGCGCAATAAGGGTCATCTCAAGACATGTAAGCGGGGAGGAATTTATATCCGTTATAAAACAGAGGCCGCTCGGAAAGGTTTTATTATTCCGCCTGTACACCGGATTGCGCTTCTTGCTCCGCGGGGCTGACGGGCTTATCGCCCTTGTCCTGGTCTTGACCGTTCATTTTCTCCACAAAGGCGGTATTGAAATTTCCGCTTATGAAGTTTTTGTTCGCCAGAACCCTCTTGTGGAACGCTATGGTGGTCTTTATGCCCTCAACCTTGAACTCGTCGAGACAGCGCCTTGCCTTTGTAATCGCATCCTGCCTGTCTGTGCCGTGAACAATGAGTTTTGCCACAAGTGAGTCGTACTGAGAGGGGATGGCCGCACCCCCGAATGCCGCAGTGTCAACCCTGACCCCCGGGCCTCCCGGCGGATAGAAAAACGATATCCTGCCCGGCGAGGGTATGAACCTAATGGGGTCTTCGGCATTAATCCTGAATTCTATTGCATGTCCCCTCAGCCGTATCTGGCTCTGCCTGTACTGAAGGGGCATGCCTGCCGCAAGCTTAATCTGCTCCTTAATCAGGTCTATGCCTGTTACAGCCTCGGTGACGGGATGCTCCACCTGTATCCTCGTATTTATTTCCATAAAATATATTTTGCCGTCAGGCTCCACTATGAACTCTATCGTTCCGACATTCCTGTATCTCAGTGCCCTTGCCGCCTTAATCGCAAGCTCGCCTATCTTCTTTCTGAACTTATCCGTGGAAAACGGAGACGGGGACTCCTCTATCAGCTTCTGGTACCGCCTCTGGATGGAGCAGTCCCTTTCGCCCAGATGTATGACATCGCCCTTTGAGTCGGCCATAATCTGAACCTCTATGTGCCTGAAGTCGGGGATGTATTTCTCGATATACAGGTCGCTGTTGCCGAAGGCCGTAAGGGCCTCCCTCTGGGCCAGGTAAAACGCATGCTCAAGTCCCTCCTCTGCGTTTACTATCTTCATCCCCCTGCCGCCGCCGCCCTGCGATGCCTTGATGATGACGGGAAACCCTATCTTTCTGGCCGCCTTAACCGCTATCTCCACCGACTCCACAGGGCCGTCGCTTCCGGGGACGATGGGTATGCCTTTTCTCCGCATTATCTGTCTTGCCTTTGACTTGTCCCCTCCGAGCCGGATGTTCTCCGGGGTTGGCCCGATGAAGGCAATGCCCGAACTGATGCACGTCTCGGCGAACTGGGGGTTTTCGGATAAAAAACCATACCCGGGATGTATGGCCGAGGAGTCGGTAATCTCGGCGGAAGTGAGTATCCCCGGTATGTTCAGATAGCTCTGGGCTGAATTGGCAGGCCCGATGCACACGGCCTCGTCAGCGAGCCTGACATGCATCGCCTCTTTTTCTATGTCCGAGTAGACGGCCACAGTCCTTATGCCGAGTTCCCTTGCGGCCCGGATAATCCTGACGGCTATCTCACCCCTGTTGGCTACAAGTATCTTGTCGAAAAGTTTCAATTCCTACACCGGCTCGATGATGAAAAGCGGCTCGCCGTACTCCACGGGCTGGGAGTTTTCCACAAGCGCCCTGACTATCACGCCGTCCACCTCGGACTCTATCTCGTTCATGAGCTTCATGGCCTCTATGATGCAGATGACCTGTCCCTTCCTTACCCTCGCCCCGGCCTCCACAAACGGCGGGGAATCCGGCGAAGACGACCTGAAGAACGTGCCCACAAGGGGCGCGGTTACGGTGATAAGGTGCTGCGTATCGGCCTCGGCCTCAACCGCGGAAGCGGCCTCCTGATGGATGAGCTTCTTGGGCATCTCAATGGTTGTCAGCAGCCTTTCCCTTTTTATCTTTATCTTTGTGCCGTTTTTCTCTATCTGAACCTCTGTGACGTCCGTATCCCTGAGAAGTTCTATAAGCCCCTTAATATCGTCAATTTCCATCACTTCACCCTTTCTATGTACTCTCCGGTCCTTGTGTCGACCTTTACGGTATCCCCTTTGTTTATGTGAAAGGGCACCCTCACCGAAGCCCCTGTCTCCAAAACGGCAGGCTTGGCCCCGCCTGAGGCCGTATCCCCTTTGAAGCCCGGCTCCGTCTCCTTGACCATAAGCTCTACAAACGTCGGCAGTGCAACGGCAATAGGTCTTTCTTTGTAGTAAAGGATGCTTACTACGGTATTCTCCTTAAGGTATTGCCTTGAGTCGCCTATATGCTTCTCGTCCAGAGAGACCTGCTCGTATGACTCCGTGTCCATGAAATAGTAGAGGTCGTCCTGCTCGTAAAGGTGCTGCATCTGTTTTTCCTCAAGCTGGGGGGACTCGAACTTCTCCCCTGAGCGGAACGTGTCCTCAAGCACCGAGCCTGTAATCAGGCTCTTCAGCTTGGTCCTTACAATAGCGCCTCCCCTTCCCATCTTGACGTGCTGGAATTCCACTATTTCACAGGGCTCGCCCTTGTACTCTATTTTTGCGCCCCTTCTGAAATCCGATGTAGCAATCAAAATACCCCCTCTGCCTAAGACCTGAATTACTTGGGACTTACTATTTTCAACCCACGAGGCAGCGTTGTCAAGAGACCTGCCCCCTTTTTCCTTACAACCACCATGTCTTCTATCCTTACCCCTCCGAGCCCCGGAACATATATGCCGGGCTCTATAGTGAAGACCATGGCCTCTTCAATGCGCCCCCGCGCCTTACCCGATATGCCGGGCCTTTCATGCACCTCAAGGCCGACGCCGTGGCCGACGCCGTGGCCGAAGAAGCTCCCGTAACCTGCTCTTTTTATAATATCTCTGGCAGAATTGTCAATCTCCCTTGCCGGGACGCCGCATGAGACGGCTGAAATCGCCTTCCTCTGCGCCTCAAGGACAATGCCGTAAATCTCGCGCTTTTTCCCGGCCATGGGGCCTTTTACAAGCAGTGTCCTTGTCATGTCTGAAAAATATCCGCCGGCCTCGCCGCCCCAGTCCACGACAACAAGGTCGCCGGGTGCAAGCCTCCGCTCCGTCGCCCTCGCATGGGGCATTGCGGAGTTCGGCCCTGATGCCACTATTATACCAAATGGGATGAGGTTAGAGCCCTTTTTCTTAAGGGCCTCCTCAAGCCGCAGGGCTATTGATATTTCACTGGCCCCGGTTCTTATATACGGCAGCACATCCAGAAACGCAGACTCGGCGCGCCTTACGGCCTCTTTAATGGAATCCATCTCCAAGGAATCCTTCTTCTCCCTGAGTCTTTCTACCGCGGCCCTTGCGGGCCTCAGCTCAAGCCCGAGGGCCTTAAGCCTGCCCCAGAACTCATACGGAACAGCCGGCTCAAACCTGAGGCATTTAAGTCCGAACCTCCTTGAAAGCCTCTTTAGAGTGTCCATCCTGTTTTTTTCCATGACGATATCCCATCCTGAAACCTCTTTTCCGGCCTGCTCCTTGTACCTGAAATCAGTTGCAAAGGCCATTCCCGCTTTTGCGATAAGAAGGAACCCCGATGAGCCTGTGAAGCCCGAAAGGTAGCGGACGTTTGTCATGCTTGTGACCAGAAGGCCTTCGGAGGGGCCGAGCAGCCGGATTAGGGACCGAAGCCTTTTTTCATAAAAAGACAGGGGCGCGGGTTTAAGGGACACAGGCATCAAACGGATTAATTCCCGGAAAGATAGGTCTTTGCGGCCCTCAGGGCCAAAAGATAGCTCTCCGCCCCGAAGCCGCTTATCTGTCCGAGGGAGACCTCCGCGGTAATGGACTTTCTCCTGAACTCCTCACGCCTGTGGATGTTGGACAGATGCACCTCAATCGCGGGCTTGCCCACAGCCGATATCGCATCCCTTATGGAAATGCTCGTGTGGGTGAATGCAGCGGGGTTTATTATCAGCAGGTCATAGTCGCTATTCTGGATGAGCCCTATTATCTCGGACTCGCTGTTTGACTGTGCCGCAGCGACCTTCAGCCCGAGTTCGGACGCAAGGGCCTTTATTTTGTCGTCTATCTGGGCAAGGGTAAGGGTGCCGTAAATATCAGTCTCCCTTTTGCCTAAGAGGTTGAGGTTCGGGCCGTGTATAACAAGAATTTTCAATCTGCCTCCTTTATGCCCCTAAGGGGTTACCGTCGCCTTAATTCTATTAAACCCTGCACAAAAAATCAAGAAACAGAATTGCCTCTTTCTTCTCAGGGCATGGTTCTCGCACTTGAGGGTCTGATGTTATAGTATAATTCATAGGAATGTTTCCCGTAAGCCCGGCTAAAAAGAAAGAACTCTCCGAAAAGATGAGCGCCTTGAAAGTCCGCAAGGAGGACATAGAGGAGTCATTTATCCGCTCAGGAGGCAAGGGCGGGCAGAACGTCAACAAGACCTCCACATGCGTATATCTGAAGCACATCCCCACGGGCATAGAGGTCAAATGCCACGAGGAGCGCTCTCAGGCCCTGAACCGCTACAAGGCGAGGGTGATTCTTATCCGGAAAATAGAGACACTGCTCAAGGGCAAAGAGAGCGCGGAGAGGCAGAGGATAGAGAAGCTCCGCCGGCAGAAGAGGAAGCGCTCCAAGAGGGCCAAGGAGAAGATTCTTGCCGAAAAGAGGATTGTCTCGGAAAAGAAAAAGCTCCGCTCGCGGCTCTCCGGCGAAAACAGCATCTAAGCCCGGCTCAGCGATAGGCTGATTTGTCCCCTATGTCGTAATGAAGCGGCATGGAGACCTTCCTCAGTGTAAAAATAACGAGCAAGGCGGCTATCGCAATAAGCCCGTAGGATGCTGATTTCAACGGCACCGCGCCTGTTGACAGGGCAATGGTGTAAAGAGGCATGAAAAGGGCAAGGATGTAGCCCTCAAGGAGCTTGAAACAGAACGCCTCCTTTGCGGCTATGAAACCGAGACAGCCTGATAAGGGGATGAGGAGCAGGAAGCTCTGGGGCTTTGTTGTCAATGCCTCAAAGGCATTTCCGCCTCCCACCACAAAAAGCACAAGGACTGCGGCTGTTGAGAAATAATAAAGCCTTTTAAGCGTCTTTTTAAAACTGCCCACATAAAGGTGTATGGAAAACACGCTTGCCCCGACTGATATAGAGAGCGCAACGAGCAGAGTGTTTACAGAAGCCGCTGAATGCATGGAATTAAAAAGCGCGTAGGCAGCCGCAACGACGGCAAGGGTCGAGGCCGCAATGCCCGCCCTGTAGATTATCACCGAAAGCCTGTCCCCTCTTGTGAGGGGCTGAAACAGGGTCTGCTCTCCCATAGTCTTATGATAACAGAATGCGGGCTGAAAGGGGCGGCGGAGAGTTCTGCCGCCCCTAAAAGAAATGCCTTAGATAATCTAATCAGCCCAGGCGATGCGGCTAAGATACTGTCTTGCCTGAGGGTTATCCTGTATCACAGGGGGACTGAACTCGTCTACCCGAACCGGTTCAGTCAAATGAGGACAGTCCATGACCCGCGCGTCCGGCTTTACAGTTCTTCCCTTCTCCGGTCAATATAGGTAAAATACAGGTGAGGAAAAACTTCTATCCTTGAAGCATTAGAAGATTTTGATACAGACGGGGCGGATAGAGGCGTTTCTCGACAGGCAGCTCATGGCACTCAGGAGGGGAAGGCCCGCAAAAGAGGGGAAAAATGGGCGCTGACCCCATTTTGGGACATTAATCCCCCGCATGGGGCCAATAATCCGCTTTGAGAAAAGGAGGAAGTAATGAAAAAATACTTTTCACCAATCTTATTATTCTTGTTCTGCTTGGCCTTGGTGCAGTCGTCTTTTGCAGCCTCAAGCATTCCAAAGTTTCAAGTTGTTGCTCAAGATAAAACTGTTTTAGCTATTCTTGTGCCGAAAAATACGCCTGCGGAGCAGCTAAAAACATTGATATCCGAATTCAGAACCGCAAGAAAAAATAACACCTTATCAAAAATGATTCCCGCAACAACGAGAGGCGGTCAATTAGGTGATTATGCAATAGTCTGGATTTTTGTCTTTTCAAAAGCTGATTGGGCAACCGCAGATAAACTACAAAAGTTTATAAACTCAAGTCTGAAAAGTGCTGTAGACAAACAGTTTGGCAAAGAATATGTAAGACACATACAGGCTGAATATTTCTATTCGCCTTTAGAAGAGTATGGAAATTTGGGTTATGATGACGGCATAGTACGTTCTCCGAATTATAAGAAGCTTTTTTGATGGTAATGAGCGGGAAAGGAAAATTACAGTGGATAAAGTAAAACTTGGAATAGATTCAAACGAATTTCAGGGCCGTCCGGTCAGGAATGCTTTTTCTCTTTCAAGGTCATATACCCGGAAAGTATTATGAGGGCGCCCCCGAGGACGGCCCCCCCCTCAGGGTACTCCTTTAGGAAAATCACGGCAAATATTATTGCGCCCACAGGCTCTATATAGCCCAGTATCGCGGTCCTCGTGGCGCTTACCTCGCTCATCCCCCTGAAATAAAGCACCGGGGCTATTGTGGAGTGCACCACGCCTACAATAATAAAGCTCCACAGGGCGTCTACCGGAAATACCCTCACAAAAGGCATCAGAATGAGGCTTATCACAATGTTCTGGGCAAGGCAGAGCACAAGGGGGTTGTATCTCTGGGCATAAACCCTTACCGCTATTATCAAGAACGCATAGGTAACGCCTGAGAAAAGGCCTGACAAAATCCCCACGGTATCCCTGTCCGGCTCCTTCCAGCACGTAAGCAATTCCCCAAGGTTCATTCCGAGCAGAATCCAGAGCCCCGCGCTTGCGACTGCTATTGAAAACAGAACCCTTAAGGTAAGCCGTTCCCTCAGAAAAAGCGGGGCAAGGAACGCAACCACGACAGGCGCGATATAGTGCGTGAAAATCGCATTGGCTATGGTCGTGTTTTTAAAGGCGTAAAAAAACGAGGATGTGTTAAGAAGAGTCAGCGGGCCTAAAAACAACAGATAGCCGGTATTCCCTTTTAAAAATTCCAAGCGGTATTTTTTCTTGGCAAGCAGCACGCTCAAGATGAGCACGGATATGCCGTTGGAATAAAATATGAGGACATGCACAGGGACGCCTGAAAGCCTTACAACCACACCCAGAGAACTCCAGAGCAGGATTGCAGAGACTATGTAGAGATAGCCCATTAAAGGGACCTACTCCGCGTTGTTCCCTGTTTTCCCGAACTTCTCGGCAAGGGCGGTCGCGACGCTCTCAGGGACAAGACCGTTGACAGGTCCCCCGAAAGAGGCCACCTCTTTTACCATCGTTGCGGTCAGGAAGGTGTATTCCTCGGACGGCATCATGAAGACCGTCTCTATGTCGTGGCTCAGACGCCTGTTCATCAGCGCCATCTGAAGTTCATACTCAAAGTCGGAAACTGCCCTGAGGCCCCTGATAATGGCAATGCCCTTCCTGCTTGAGGCATAGTCTACAAGGAGGCAGTTGAATGCCTCTACCCTGACGCTCTTATAGCCTTTGAGCGCATCCTTAATCATCCTCAGCCTTTCTTCGAGGCTGAAAAGCGGCTGTTTCTTGGGGCTCGGGGCCACTGCCACGATAACCGTATCGAATATCCTAAGGCCCCTCTGGATGAGGTCAATGTGGCCGTTCGTCATAGGGTCGAATGTGCCCGGATATATTGCCGTCCTTTTCATCGTCCGGCCTTGTAAAGGGTGAGGCTTGTATCTCCGTACTTGTACGATTTTCTCCGCATAAGCGCTCCTGTCTCCTCAGGGAGGATTTTTTTAGAATGATGCTCTGCCATGACAAGGCCGCCCTCTTTAAGCAGCCTGCCGTCGGATAAAAGGTTCAGGGTATTGTCAAGCTCCTCCGAATAATAGGGAGGGTCAAGGAATATTATATCAGCCCTGAAACCTTCCCTGAGCGCATCCCTTATGAAGGCTGACGCCTTCTTTCTTACTATAACCGCTCCTGGCCGGCAGCCGCAGCCCGAAAGCATACCCTCTATCCCTGACGCCCTCTTTCCTTCGGATTCTACAAAAAAAACCGTCTTTGCCCTCCTGCTCATAGCCTCAATGCCGACCGCGCCTGTGCCGGCATAAAGGTCTACAAATACGGAGTCCTTCACCTTCTCCCCCAGTATGTTAAATATGGACTCCCTGACCTTTGAACACGTCGGCCTTAAAAGGCCGCCCTTTAAAGACGCCCCAGCGGCCTTTGCCGGAATCTTTCTACCTTTTAAACTGCCGGCTACTATTCTCAATCTTCTTACCTATGACAAATATTATGAGTATATTACCCTATAATTCAGGAGTCTTCAATATTTATGAAAGCGGAGGGTTGACTATAACCCCGTGGACAGCCTTAGAGGCATTAATAATCCTTACCTTCCGCCCCGAAACCTCAAGCCTGCCTTCGGAGAAAAGCCTTATGGCCTCGGGAAATATCTTATGCTCAAGCCCCAGTATGCGCTCCGATAGGCTTTCTTCCGTGTCATCCGGCATGACCGGAACTGCGGCCTGTATTATTACGGGCCCTGTGTCCATCCCCTCGTCAACAAAATGCACGGTGCAGCCCGAAATTCTCACCCCGTAATCAACAGCCTGCCTCTGGCCGTGAAGCCCGGGGAAGGAAGGCAGAAGCGCGGGATGGATGTTCATAACCCTCATAGGGAAGGCATCCAAAAGGGGTTTCCTCACTATCCTCATGAACCCGGCAAGCACGACAAGCTCCACGCCCCTTGACTTAAGCCCGTCCGCAATCCCTGCGAAAAATCCGTCCTGTGTGCCGAAGTCCTTGGGGTTCATGTAAAGATGCGGAATCCCGTGTTTTTTTGCCCTCTCAACAGCATAGGCGGATGGGTTATCTACTATTAGAAGCTCAAGAGAGGCCTTAAGCGTCCCTGCATTAATGGCGTTTATTATGGCCTGGAAATTCGAGCCCCTCCCTGATGCTAAGACACCGAGCTTCGTCATCTTCGCCGCCTCCTTCCCGAGCCTGTCACAAAAAGCAAAAAGCACGCCCCGGAAGACCGGGGTGTGCTTTTTTTTATTTAATTTTTAACTCGCTGTTATTTAAACCTGACGATATCGCCTGACTTGAAACCGGTTCCGCTTACCGGATTTGCCATTGACATGTCTCCAGACTCGCCCATGTCATTTTTTATTATTTTAACTTCGCCTATCCGGTCCTCTGTCATGCCGAGATTGACCCTTGTTACGGGGTCTATTATAGCCTCTCCGGGCCTGAACACGTCAAGGGTGTCGCCTACGTTAAGGCCGGATTTCTGGCCTGCATTGATGAACATCTGGGTCCCCTTCACAGCGGCTATTCTGCCTGACCACTTCTTTGAGCCGAGCTGCTTCAGTATATTGACCGTAGACTTTGTAAGGGAGTCCCTTAATGCCCCGTCCCTGAGGTCCGTGTCGTAGGTGGACTTAGACCCCATGCCCATCACCTGACTGGTCTTTTTCCTGTAGATGCCGGCGCCTGAGTCCGCCATTATCTGCATGCCTGTTGTGGCGTCAACTATCCTGTAGTCAACGGTCACGCGGGCGACCTGCTCCTTTGCCTGATAGAGTACGTAGTCCTGCCCCTCCATGGCCTCGGAATATGCAGTGATTGCACCGGAGACTATGGCGTTAAGTCCCATTACCTGGCCCATCTGGGCGGCGGTATCGGGGTTCACAAGGCCGGATGCCCCGAGCTTCTGCTGTTCGATTACATGTTTCATGTCCTGAGAGGAGATGATGATGAAGCGGCCTGTCTTATGAAGTATCGTGCCGAGCATATCGGAGGCGGACTCGCCTATGCCGAATGTCTTGGAAGGGGTCTTGTTCTCAAAACTGACGATGCCTATTCTTAATTTCGGCCCCTTATAGTCCTGCACGCTGGAACCCACCGGAAGCTCTTTTGCCGTATCGGTAAGCGTCGTATCGTCCTTGACCGCGCCCTTCATAGCCGGAGCACAACTGGACAGACCCGCCATCACCATAACGGCTAACATGACGTTTAAAACTTTTTTCATTTTGCATCCTCCTTTTCGCAGGGGGTTCGCAACCCCTCGCAGGGGTTCGTAACCCCGATAAAATTTTCTATTTCTTAGCTGGAGCTACAGGGCCTGAAGGAATAGTCTTCCTCAGCCTCTCGACAACCATATTTGTCTCCTGCTGAAGCGGATTTGCCTTAAATGCCTTTGTAATAGAGGTCTCAATGGCCTTCTTTGCAATGGCCTGCAAAGCGCCGCTTACTGACAGGTTCATCTCCGAGGTGGCATGTTCGGCTTCCTGCTCCCACATAACCTCTCCTGATTTGGCGTTAACGAGCCAGAACTTCGCCTTTACCTGCCTTTTATTGTAAATTCCTGTTATTAACTGCTTGAACTCTATGAGGTTCCCGTAGAAAAGGCCGTCTGCGCCGAGGGTCTCCCCAACCTGCTGGGGCGTGGGAGCCCCTGCGCCGGGGTTGGTGTAATCGAGCTGGCCGCCGAGGGTGACGCCCATTTTCTCGTTCAGCACCTGGTCTATCTGCTCAAGGTCTATGGTCTCATAGTACCTGCTTGGAACTGCCCGGTTGAAATCTCTCCTGACAAAAACCGGACCGTCGAGGTCATTGCTCTGGCTCATCATCATCAGCACCGCCACCTTTGCCACAGGGTTGTAGGGGTTCGGGGGCGGCAGGGATACGCATCCGACTGCAAAGAACAAAGCAAACAGTACAGTGACAAGTAACGGCAGCCTCCACATTAATCTAAATCTGGCGGAACTCATTATTACCTCCTCTTTACAAACCGGTTTTTTAAAAAAGTGCATAAATCCTTACAACGAAGAATATTATGCTTTTACCTAACAATAAAAGATTACCAGTAAAAAGTAACACAGCGCCTGATTTTATGTCAAGGTTTTGTATGTGTCCGGGCCTGCGATAGACTTTGACAGTCTACCCCCTCCGGCATAAGAAGGCGCTCACGGACATCCAAAAAAACATTAAACCAGAAGGAGGGGCTTCAAAATAGTATTGACGTGTGATAGCATCATGATAAAAGGAGGGGGATATGTCCGGTAAGATTACATTGAGCGTAATCAAGGCAGACGTAGGGGGCTATGTAGGCCACTCAAGCATTCATTCAGCCCTCATGGATAAGGCGAGGGAGCGGCTTTCAAAAGCCCTTGAAAAAGGACTGCTTGTGGATTTCCATGTCACAAGGTGCGGGGATGACCTCGAACTTATAATGACCCATAAAAAGGGTGCCGACAGCAATGAAATCCATGAGCTTGCGTGGAATACTTTCCTTGCCTGTACAGAGGTGGCAAAGGAGTTGAAACTTTACGGTGCGGGACAGGATATCCTCAAAGATGCGTTTACCGGCACTGTAAAGGGCCTCGGCCCCGGTGTTGCCGAGATGGAGTTTGAAGAGAGGAAGAGCGAGCCTGTAATTGTTTTCATGGCGGATAAGACCTCTCCGGGCGCATGGAACCTCCCTCTCTTTAAGATATTTGCAGACCCTTTCAATACCGCAGGTCTTGTAATAGACCCGGCGATGCACATGGGGTTTGAGTTTGAAGTCCTTGATATCCATGCCCATAAAACCATAACCCTTTCGTGCCCGGAGGAGATGTATGATTTGTTAATGTTCATAGGCGCTGTGGGAAGGTTCGTGATAAAGGCCGTCAGGAGGAAAGACGGCCTTGCTGCGGCATCGGCTTCGACCGAGAAGCTGAGCGAGGTTGCAGGCAGGTATGTGGGCAAGGACGACCCTGTCCTGATAATCAGGTGCCAGTCAGGGCTTCCGGCTGTAGGCGAGGTCTTGGAGCCGTTTACCTTTCCGCATCTGGTTGAGGGCTGGATGAGAGGCTCTCATCACGGGCCGCTGATGCCGGTGCCGTTTTATGAGGCCAACCCTTCAAGGTTCGACGGCCCGCCGAGGGTCATCGCAGCGGGTTTTCAGGTGACCAACGGCAAGCTCATAGGGCCCAGAGACATGTTCGACGACCCGTCTTTTGACGGTGCAAGGGAGAAGGCAAACGACATAGCTGACTACATGAGGCGTCACGGCCCGTTTGAGCCCCACAGGCTCGGACTCGATGCGATGGAATATACGACAATGCCCGGGCTGATGAAAAAGCACGAGGGAAGGTTTAAGGCCGAATAGAGCATTGCTATCCTGCCGGACTACGGCTCGTAGAGATGGCCGTGCCCGGGCGCCGGGGGCGTGCCCCTTGAATATTCCCCCCCATAACCCTTTATAATAAGGGCAACTTATACAATCACGGTCATTTTTAAGAGGAGGACTTGAATGTCGGAGATGAGGAGAATCGGTATTATCACAAGCGGAGGCGACTGCGGGGGGCTTAATGCGGTTATCAAGGGCGTTGCGCAGATGGCCCGTCATATGGGCATGGAGGCAGTGATAATCCCAAACGGCTATGCAGGGCTTTACAACCTTATGGATATGGAAAGCGTTGTAATTTTGACCACCGAGAGGCTTAGTCAGGTGGAGTCCGGGGTAACAGGCTCTGAGGCCGGGCATTCGAGGGTGAAGATAAGAAAGATAGACGACCCCCTGAAATATGAAAGAATCAAGAAGGGGCTTGAGAAGTTCAGGATAGACGGCCTCGTCATAAGCGGGGGGGACGATACCGGCAGTGTCATGGTAGACCTGACCGCAAACGGGATACCCTGCATTCATGTCCCAAAGACCATGGACCTTGATTTGCAGTCATACAGCGTTGGCGGAGACTCTGCGGTAAACCGCATAGCCATTTTCGCAAGAGAGCTTAAGGCAACGGGTTTGAGCCACAACAGGGTTATGGTCATCGAGGTCTTCGGCAGGTATGCCGGGCACACTGCCTATAGAGGCGGCATAGGCGCGGAGGTGGACTGCATTTTAATTCCTGAAATACCGGTGGACTTTGATATAGTCTACGGACACATGAAAAAACTCTACATGACGAGGGTCAGGGCCAGCGATGTCAAGGCCGGCACCTATACCATTGTTGCTGCCGAGGGCATGAAGGATGCGGCAGGAGAGGCGATTACGGACAAGGCGTCAGGGGTCGATGCCTTCGGGCACCTGAAGCTTGCCGGTGCCGGCGCGTATGTAAGGAATCAGCTTGAGGAGCGCATGAAGAACGACCCTGAGATAAAGGAGTTCATGAAAGATGTCGGAATGTTTGTCCCGGGCGTTTACCATCTGCCTGAGATACGGGAGGTGACCCCCGGGCATCTTGTCAGGACAGGCCAGACCTCGTCATTTGACGTCAATTTCGGGAAACAGGCCGGGGCAGCAGCAGTCATTCTCCTTACGAAAGGCATAAGCGGCAGCACGGTCGTAAAGGTGGTCGGGACGGATATATACCATCAGCCGACAGCAGAGGTCATAAAGCAGCGGTATGTAGATTTGAACGAGATTGCCCTTCATGAGAGTCTGGGCATATGCTTCGGGAGAAAGCCTGAGGAGTACAGGCCTGAAATTAAAGGCATAACAGGTCTCATCGAAAGGCATCTGTAAGCCCGGTCTTATGAAATCCGGCTTATAAAGCAGGGAAGAAGGCTGGCTGTCGCCTATTCTTCTTCGCTCTTGACTTCGCCTTCGGGGACGGCTTTTGAGGAATCCAGGTTTTTCTCTTCCTCCATTTGGGTGAGCCTCTTTTTGATGGTTTTTACCCTGTTCTGAAAGTCCCTTGTTATGGTGTCCGCGTCGTCCTGTGTGCTTATCACGTGGGGGGTGACCATCAGGAGTAGTTCGGTCCTTGCGTAAGTGTCGGTCGTTGCGGAAAACAGGTAGCCCAAAATCGGTATCTTGCTCAGAAACGGGATTCCGGAGCGCACCTGACTTTTGGATTCCCTGATAAGGCCGCCCAAGAGGAGGGTGTGACCATTCTGGACGACGGCGGTGGTCTTGGCCTTTCTTGTGTCAAAGCTTGCGAAGTCCTCACCTGCGACCTTGACGCTTTTGCTTCCGACCTGGCTTACCTCCTGTGTTATTTCGAGGGTGACGCGGTCTTTTTCGGTTATGTGGGGCTTTACGGTCAGGATTGTGCCCACGGTCTTATACTGTATCTGGCCGGTTGATATCACGCCGGATGTGCTTCCGGGCTGTGTCGTCACCCCGGTTGCTATGGGTGTTTCCTCGCCGATGTGGATGCTCGCTTCCTTATTGTCCATTGCAAGTATATGGGGGCTTGCAAGCACGTTCAGTTTGGATGTCTGCGAGAGCGCCCCTATGACGTAATTAAACAATGCGGTGTCTATGCTTGTGGAGGCTATGGCGGAGAATGTTTGGGCGCCGGTGGTTATGGAAGGCGTTCCGCCGGTGTTGAATCCAAAGGCATCCCCTCCCTTTGTCTTCAGAAGCCATTCAAGTCCGAGCTTGGTGTCGTCTCCGAGGCTCACCTCGGCAATCAACACCTCGATAAGAACCTGCTTTACCGGCACATCTATCTTTTTCATCACCTCAAGAAGCGCAAGATAGCTTCTCGGGGAGCACTGTATGATGAGTGCGTTTATGTCCTCGTACGCAGTGACCGTGACCTCGCCGATGGAGCCCGGAAGCTCTTCCGACCCCTGCGCTGCTGCTGCGGACGGAACTGCACGCCTTGCGGTCGCCGGAGCGGCGGTTGCCGGAGCTGCGGTTCTTGCAGCGCCTTTTTTGTCCACATATAAAGTTTTCAGAATCTCTGCCAGCTTTTTTGCCTCTCCGTTTTCAACGTGGTAGACATATGTCTTAAGGGACTCGCGGTCGGCTTCGGATACGTCTATCGCCTCCACAAGCTTCATAAATTTATTAAGGGTATACGGAAGCGCGGTGACTATCAGGATGTTCGAGGGCTCGTAAATTATAATGTCAGTGCCCCTCGGCGCAAGAGACCTCAGCACATTTGCCATTTCCGAGGCCTTAACATACTCAAACGGCACAAGTTGGGTGACGAAACCCTCATCAAGGCGCATGAGTATCCCTTTGCCCTTTTCCACATCAAGGGGCTGCATCTTGGCCGTGTCTATGGGCACAATCCTGTAAAAAGCGCCGTCCCTTACTGCGGTTATCCCGTTTATCTCAAGTATGGTCTGGAATATCCTGAACAGGTCTTTAATAGGGAACTTCTTATAAGACTGGATTGTCACCTTGCCTGAGATGCCCGGCGTCAGAATGTAATTCATCTCCAGAAGCTCTCCGAAAGACGCTATGACGGTCTCGATGTCTGCGGCTTCAAAGTTCAGTATTATGTATTTTTCATCCTTTTCCTGCTCTATCCTTACCGGTTCGGGCTTCTTTTTGGCAGGTTCCGGCTTCGGCGGAAGCTCCGGAAGCACGATGTTTTCAATCGGCGCAGGCCCGGGCGCAGGCTCTTTTTTTATAATGTCCTTTTTCGGCGCACAGGACAATATCAGCAGGGCCGCTATAAGTGCTGAAAGAGTTCTCAGTGGCATTAGCTACCTCTTTAATTTCCTGATTTTTGACAGATTCAACCGTATCTCCTCCCCGTTCCAGAGGAGGGTTGCCGTGCGTTCATCCAAATTAACGACAAGCACGTCTTCAAGCCTGTCGCCTTTTCTGAGGGGCACGGGCCTTGCATTGTCCTTTTCTATAAGGGCCACATATTCGCCGAACTGGTTGCGAATTATGCCCCTTAAACCAAATACCGGCCGCTGTTTCGGATCCTCCGCCTTTGGTACCGCAACCGGCAGGGGAGGGGGCGGAACATAACTGCCCCTTGCCGGGCTGAAAAGATTTTTATCGCTTATTTCCCTGCCCCATGCGGACTTAAAAGAAGGCAGCGTTTTAGCGCTCCCGTCCTCCGATGCCTGCTCCACCTTTTCTATCTCCCCAAGGGGGTCATATACGATGGCCTCATTGTAGAAATTCCACATTAAGGTTAACATAACAACGGATAAAATTCCTAATATGAACACCCGCATTATCATGTCTTTGTCAGCCCCAAAACCTGTATTTTTATCCTCAGCGTCGCCCCTTCTCCGGCTTCTACGGCAATTATGTCGAGCCTCTCTATTTTTATGAATTCCCCCGCAGAATCCAGAGTCCTTAGGAGTGCGCTTAGTGCCGACACTGTTCCAGTCCCCTCTATTTCCATCGGAATCCCCGCATAGCCCTTGTAAGCAACATGCGGGCCGGTCTTCATGGACGCTATGTCCATGCCGGAGTTCTCGGCAATGTCCTGCATCTTTGACTGAAGCCTTGCCGAAGATAGGGAGACGTCAGTCTCCTGCATTATGCCGCCTTCTATCTTTTTGAGCCTGTCCGCCGCTTTTTTGAACTCGGCCTCTGCCAGACCCTCCTCCTTTATGAATATCTCGTATTTTTTCAGAGTCTTATGCCGGGCCTCAAGCCTTTCCCTGATTTCAAGCCTTTTGTCGGAGAGGAGCGGGTTTATGGAAAACGCATATATTGCAATCGTGGCCGCAACCGCGGTTATGGCTAAGGTGGAGCGTTTCATTCCTCTATCTCCATTTTAAGGGAAAACCTCTGGAGGTTTTCCCTTTGCGTGACCGGAGAAGAAAACCTTACATTTTTAAACACGGCGGACTTCTCCAGAGGCTCTATGGCTTTGGCAGCCCTTTTTGCAAGCCCCCTGATTTCCACCGTCCCTGTCTTGTCAGAGGAGAACTCCGCAAGCCAGATGTCCTCCGGCAGGACGGCGCTCAGTTCCCTCAACGCCCTTATGCCGGTGTTGGAGTGCATTTTGAATTCCGTGAGGAAGCGGGTCTTTTCCTCTACCGCCTCAAGCGCCTTTTTGGTCTCTACAAGTCCGCGCGCAGTCTGCTGTATGTTTTCTATGCGTCCGTCCACGGACTTCAATGCGGCATAATCCTTGTAGAACGAGTAGACGCCCGTGGATATGAATATCAGGACCGAAAGGGCGGTCATAATGCCGGCGGCATATGGATAGTAGTCTGTTTTCGGCGTGGCAAGCTCCTCAGGGAAGAAGTCTATGTCTATTGCATTTTTTTTGAGCACGGAGAGCGCTATCAGGTTGGGGATGGAAAAAGGCAGGGCCTTGGTGTCCGGTATTTCATGCGCCCCTGTGCCTGCGGCATATGCGCCCATGGGGAATGCCTCCCTGAGCCGTTCCAACTCAGGCTGAAGATTATTCTCAGATACCGTCTTAAAATACGCAGGCGCAGCGCCCCTTAGACCTGCAATATAGTAATAGCGGCCTGATGGCCGCGCCGAGGGGTATATGAGCGCCGAGTCTTTGCCCCTGCCTGAGGAGATGAACTCGTTGACAGCCTCTATCATGGAGCACTTGACCCCAAGGAGCTTTAAGCCCGTGTCTTTCAGACATTCGGTGAGCCACCGCAGGCGGTCCTTCCGTACAGACATGAGGAGGATTTCCGAGCCGTTTTTCTTGCTGCTGAGGATGTGGAAGTCATAGATGTATTCGTCCTCCGGAAGCGGCAGGTGTTTTTCAAGTTCAAAGGCAAGCGCCCGTTCTATGTCCCGCTTTGATTTCAGCGGCAGTTCGATGAAATGGTGGGTGAAGTCCTTGAAATCAAGGCCGAAGACCACGCCGGTGATGCCGTAGTCAGCCTTCCACTTAAGGAGGGATTCCCTGAGCGCCCCGGCCCTTAGCTCTTCAGTATCCGGCAGCCGTATCTCCTCGGCCTTCAGTGCCCTTGTCATGCCCAGTACGCTGCTTACGATGGAGACGCCGGCATGGGAATTCTCTATATTAAGCCCTGCGACTTTCAATGACTTCCCTCCAGTAAACTGTTTTAAGTTCAAGCCCCTTTGCCCCGCTGACCCTCCTTACCACCGAGGTTATTTTTATGACCTGCGTTCCGCCCGGCACATCGGCGGTCACCTCTATCCTGAAGTTGGTGGAGGCGACGGCAAGGGGGATGCCTGTTCCGGCGTCTCCGTGCGGTGTCATCCTGAAGCCGCCGGCCTCTTTGGTTCTTTGTTTCATGATGTTTTCTATGACAGCTTTATTGAGACCTAAGAACTCAAGCACTTTCTCCGGGGCCGTGTTTATATTAAGGGCGGCCCCGCAGGTGGTTATCATCGGATATGTAGGGGTTATTTTATCGTCCCCGTACAGATATTCGGGCTTAAACCCTTTAATCAATAGGAGTTCCTCCAGAGAGTTGAGCGGGCCGTTTTTGGCCCTGTAAGCCGCCTCAAGCGATTCGTAGTAGTCTGTCTCAGCCCCGGAGAGGCGGTGCAGGTCATCCGGGTCTTTCCAGTCCGAAACCGAGTCCGCAAGCCCGGCGATATCATCATCCGGTATGCCGGCAAAGGCAAAGAGGTTTCTCAGGGCCTGCTCGTTCAGGATATTTATGTTAAGCCTTGACTCCTCGTCAGTGATATTGATTTTCACTTCCGTATCTCCGTATGTCTTTGCCCCTGAGATTGAGGGCCTGTTGATGTCCGTCCAGAAACGGCCTTCGCTGTCGAGAAAGTCCACTGCAAGGTCCTCATCCGAAAGCAGATAGCCCACGGCCTCCTCGTAGGCGGATAGCGCCGCATAATAGGCCGCGGTCTCCTCCTTGAAATTCCTTGTGCCGGCGCTGCCGTATCTTGTGAAAAAAGAGAAGTTCATGGCCATGACGGACAGGAGCACCAGCACCCACAGGGTTATCATCAGGGCAAAGCCCCTTTCGGAGCATCTCATAGTTCCACCTGCGTTACCCTGAAGACCTCATCCACGCTGGTAATGCCCTTTTTGACCTTCACGAGTCCGTCCTGCCTCAGTGTCCTCATGCCGCTGGATGCGGCCTTTTCTTTTATCTCGCGTGAAGTGGCCTTGCTCATGATAAGCTTCCGTATATCGTCGTCTATCACGAGGATTTCGAATATGGCGATTCTGCCGCGATATCCGGTTCCGAGGCAGTTGTCGCATCCGCGTCCCCTCCACACCTGTCCGACATCAAAGCCGAATTCGGCCCGTACGTCGTCCGTAACGGTGTAGGGTTCCTTGCAATTAGGGCATATCCTCCGTACAAGCCTCTGGGCAATGACGCCTATGAGGGTGGAGGAAACGAGGTAGTTCTCAACGCCCATGTCTACCAGACGGGTGATTGCGGTGGATGCGTCGTTTGTATGAAGGGTGCTGAACAGAAGGTGCCCTGTCAGGGCGGCATGGATGGATATGCTTGCGGTCTCGATGTCCCGTATCTCGCCGACCATTATGATGTCCGGGTCCTGCCTTACTATGTGCCTCAGCCCGTTTGCAAACGACAGGCCTATTTTGGGCTTTACCTGAATCTGGTTGATGCCCCCCAAGAGATATTCCACAGGCTCCTCTATGGTGATTATCTTTTTGTCCGGGGAATTTATCTTTTCTAAGGAGGCGTAAAGCGTGGTGGTCTTTCCGCTTCCCGTGGGGCCGGTAATCAGTATCATTCCATAGGGCTTTTTTATGAGGCCCCCGTATTTTCCGAACAGTACATCGTCAAACCCGAGTTCTTCAAGGCTGATGAAGGAGGCCTCCCTGTCCAAGAGCCTCATCACGATGCCCTCGCCGTATATGGTGGGTATTGTGGAGACCCTGATGTCTATCTCCTTGCCTCCGAACCTCCCCCGTATCCTGCCGTCCTGAGGCAGCCTTCGTTCCGCAATGTTCATCTGCGACAGCAGCTTTATCCTTGAGGAAAGGGCGGCCTGCATCTTTATGGGAAGCATCTCCTTTTCATACAGTAAGCCGTCAATCCTGTATCTGATTTTTACGGCGGTCTCCTCAGGCTCTACGTGGATATCGCTTGCCTTGTCCTTTACGGCATTTCCCACAATCAGGTTGACAAGCTGTATTATGCCCTTCTCCTGTGCAAGGTCCCTCAGGTGGCTTATCTCCCCCACGGCCTCTGCCGTATGAATCTCCTCCTCTTCGGTTGCTCCCT
This sequence comes from Thermodesulfovibrionales bacterium, assembly GCA_030682405.1. Taxonomy (GTDB): domain Bacteria; phylum Nitrospirota; class Thermodesulfovibrionia; order Thermodesulfovibrionales; family JdFR-86; genus JAUXOF01. Next base: position 25,910 of record JAUXOF010000059.1, on the reverse strand, counting down.
CTATGACCCTTTGCATTACGGCGTCCCTTGATGCGTTGAGTATTTCCAGATGGTTCATGATTGAAACCGCCCGTGCAAGAAAGAGCTTTGTCTCATAACCCAATGACGCCCTGATGTTGTCAACGGCCTCGGTCTTTGTAGGGTCGTTTATCGCCAGATTCAGCGTATTGCCGGAGATGCTTAAAGGCAGCATGAGATTCTCCTTGAGGAAGCCGAAGGAGATTTTTTCAACAGGCAGTGTTTTTGGAAACTCGGCCTCATGGATTAACGGTATATCGTACTGGATTGAAAGCGCATTGAGCAGTTGCTCTTCCCTCAGCAGTGACTCCTTCAATATCTCTCCTAACTTTCTTTTGCCGCCTTCGGCCCTCTGCACCTCGATGGCCTTCTCTATGTCGGCCGCTTCTACGTACCCGAGCCCCAGTAAAATCTGACCTATCTTTTTCATGGTGTCAATCCCTGCGCTATTATACCATCTCTTATATTTTCTTGTAATATATGCCCTTAACTCCAATAATATCATATTTAACTTGAAGTTGAAGCCTATATAAAAACAGCCCCCAGGCGTTTTATACCGGGACTGACATATCCTCCATGGTCTCTGAAACCAAAGGAACTGGTCAACCCCGGGCTGGTTCGGTCAAATGAGGACAGTAGGGGAGATGTCCTTGTCATTACAGCAGAAAAATCTTGACAGGAAGGAGGCGGCTGCTTAAGATAATGCAACTGGAGTCCTTCCTGCTTCAACAATTAAGGAAGGGGTCAGTCCAATTAAAAGGAGGACACATAATGGCTATTCCTAACAAAATCGCTGACAGATTATCTTTTGGTCTGAAACGATTCCAGCCGATTATTTCCGCGGCAAAGGCTCGGGATGCAAATGAATCTGATACCTCAATGATTGTCACCGATATGATGGCTGAATTATTTGGATATGACAAATACAGTGAAGTTACAAAGGAACTTGCTATCCGTGGCACTTATTGTGATTTAGCGACAAAAATAGAAGGCAAATTTCAAATGCTGATTGAGGTTAAGGCGGTTGGCATTGATTTGAAAGACAGCCATATTAAACAAGCAGTCGATTATGCTTCAAATAAGGGCATTGAATGGGTTGCTCTTACTAATGCCAATAACTGGAAGGTTTTTAAGGTAATATTTTCAAAGCCAATTGATTTTGAGATGGTATTAGATATCGATTTGCTCACCCTCAATTTTAAGAACGAAACCCATCTGGAAAACCTTTTCCTGCTTACCAAAGAGAGTATGATCAAATCTGGTCTTTATGCCTACCATGACCAGATTCAGGCTACTAATAAATTTTACTTGGGGGCACTTATCCTAAGTGACACCGTATTACAGGCAATAAGAAAAGAGCTTAGAAGAATTACACCAGACGTAAAAGTTCCAATCGACGATTTACGTAATGTTTTGATACAAGACGTCTTAAAACGCGAAGTAATAGAAGGTGAAAAGGCTGATATTGCAAAGAAAAAAGTTCAAAAAGTAGCACGTAAATTATTGCGAACTAAAAAAGAAAACAGTGCTGAGGAAACTTCTCCTGAATTATTATCCTCTGAATCGGAATCATCAGAGGCAAGCTCACATAAAAATACAAATGAAGGCTGATTTAACAATTCAATCAAGGCGACGGGGAATTACGCTGATGCATTTTTTATTCATGCTGATTGCCCCCCGCGCCTTAAGCTTCCATTAAGTGTAAAAGTCAAGCCTCGCCGGACAAAAATCTCCCGCCCCAAGTCCCTTGACTTATTAATACTGATAACTTATTATATTTAATAATGTGGCATATCAAAGAGCATCGGGACATCGGGAGGATATGCCGCAGGCTTCCGGTAGCGGTAGTTAAGAAATACGAACTCTGGAAGGATATTGTTTTCAGGCACGGGCCGGAGAAAGCGAGAGAGTTTCCGGGGTTTCATGACGAGAAACTGAAGGGCAAACGCAAGGGTCAGCGTTCATCGCGCCTGAGCTTGCAATACAGGGTAATCTATAAGGTAGAGCGGGACACCGTTACCGTTTATGTTTTGGAAATAACGCCGCACGAAGATTAGGAGGACTTATGGGAATTCGTAGACAGGCCGAATTTGCGCCGGCAAAACCTCATGCAAAACTCACGACCGGCGAGGTCATACGCATGCTTCGTGAATTAAAGGGCTGGACGCAGGAGGGGCTTGCCAAGCGGACGGGCATCAGCGCGTCCAATATCAGCCTTTTGGAAAACGACAGGGTGGAAATAGGCAAGAAACGCGTAGAGCGCATAGCGAGGGCTTTTGACATCCATCCGGCTATCATAATGTTTCCCGAGTACGAGGCCAAAGAAATTCAAAAGGCGGCCTGACAGCCGGTCTTTATCCCGTACCTGACATATCCTCTATGGTCTCTGAGACCGTTTGACGCACAAGCCTGTTTTCATCGCTTAAGGCATCCGTCAGATAAGGGAAGGCGTCTTTTGAGCCGATAATCCCAAGAAGGTATGCCGCATCCGCCCTGATGACAGGCGCGGGGTCCTTTAAAAGTTTGCCTATATGAGGGATTGCCTTAATAATCTCATTGCCGTATTCTTCTTTAAGTTCCTCGACAAGGGCAACGGCGCCGAGCCTCACCCTGCCTCGTTCGTCAGCCATCAGTTGTCCAAGCAGCAAGAAAAGCCCGCTGTCGTGCTTGAACATGTCTATGATGTTTTCAAGGAATCCCGCCTCCATGTGGTCTGCTATCATGGAGGGCATGTCCTCAGGCGGGTTTTTAGGGATGTCCGGCGAATCGCTCATAAACCGTATAATATCACAGGTTTATTGTATAATTATTTAATGGGTTTCTGGTCCGATATAAGGCGGGACTACAGGGCGGTGTTTGAGAAAGACCCTGCTGTAAGAGGAGGCATCGAGGTGGCGCTTGCCTATCCGGGCTTCCATGCCATATTCCTTCACAGGATAAACCACATCCTGTGGAAGTGGAAGATACCTTTCATCCCCCGGCTTCTTTCGCATATAGGCAGGTTCCTCACAGGCATAGAGATACACCCCGGAGCTAAGATAGGCCCGGGTTTTTTCATAGACCACGGGATGGGCGTGGTCATAGGAGAGACAGCGGAGATAGGCGAGGGCTGCCTTCTTTATCAGGGCGTCACCTTAGGAGGAACGGGTAAGGAAAAGGGCAAAAGGCATCCGACGCTGGGCAGGGGCGTGGTGGTGGGAACAGGCGCAAAGATACTCGGGGCTATCAGGATTGGGGATTATGCTAAAATAGGCGCTAACTCTGTTGTGCTCCGGCCTGTGCCTGATTATTCCATAGTGGTCGGAGTGCCGGGCAGGGTGATAAAAAGGAAGGTTGTGAGGGTCGAGGATGAGGGGCCTCGTGAGGTGCTTGACCATGTTCACTTTCCGGACCCGGTTGAGGAGAGGTTTCGGGCGATTGAGGCACATATCTCCGAGCTGTCAAATGAAATGGAAAGGCTTCAGGGCAGGAAAAGCAGGATGAAGATATATAACACGCTTACCGGAAAGAAAGAGGATTTCCAGCCGCTTGAACCCGGCAGGGTGGGCATATACGCCTGCGGCGTTACCGTCTATGACAACTGCCACATAGGCCATGCAAGGAGCGCGATAGTTTTTGACGTTATAAGGCGGTATCTGGCCTACAAAGGGTTTAAGGTAAAATTCGTCAAGAACTTTACGGACATAGACGACAAGATTATAAACAGGGCGCAAAAGGAAGGCATCGGCTGGGACGAGGTCGCCCGCAAATACACCCGGAAATATTCGGAGGACATGGAAAGGCTTGGGGTTGAGCCTGCTGACATGGAGCCGAAGGCAACGGAGCATATCCCCGAAATAATAGAAATCGTAAAGGGCCTCATAAACAAGGGCTACGCATACACCGTGGACGGAGACGTTTATTTTGAGGTGGCCGAGTTCCGCGATTACGGAAAGCTCTCCGGCAGGGAAAAGTCCGACATGCTTGCCGGCGCAAGGGTGGATGTGGACAAAAGGAAAAGGGACCCGATGGATTTTGCGCTCTGGAAGGCATCAAAAGAGGGCGAGCCTTCATGGGAAAGCCCTTGGGGGCCGGGTAGGCCGGGGTGGCACGTCGAGTGCTCGGCCATGGCCATAAAGCATCTCGGCGAGACCTTTGACATCCACGGCGGCGGGGCCGACCTCATATTCCCGCACCACGAAAACGAGATAGCCCAGTCCGAGGCATACACGGGAAAGCCCTTTGTCAGATACTGGGTTCATAACGGGTTCATAACCGTAGATAAGGAGAAGATGTCCAAATCCCTCGGCAACTTCTTCACCATAGAGGAGATACTTGATAAATTCGACTCCGAGGCTGTGCGGTTCTTCCTGCTCGGCACCCATTACAGAAGCCCGATAGAGTTCTCGGACGAACAGTTAAGGGAGGCAGAGGCCTCTTTGGACAGGTACTATACGACCGTCTCAAGGATTGACGACTTTCTTTCGACAGGCAAGGACGCCCACGCCTCGCACGGAAAAGAAGCTACGGAGGCCGACGGGCGGGAGGCGCTCTCTAAGGCCCTTTCCTCTTATAGCGCAAGGTTTGAGGAGGCAATGGACGATGATTTCAATACCGCCCTTGCAGTGGGCCATATATTCGAGCTTATCAGGGAGATAAACAGGTTTCTTGACACTTCGCCGTCGGGAAAAGAGGCAGTGGAACTCCTCCGGGCCGTGAAGGAACCCCTCAGCGAGACATCCGGCGTGCTTAATGTTTTTACAAGAACCCCTTCCGAGTGGGCCTTGGCTTCTATGAGGACGAAAAGGATAGGGCTTTCGGAAAAAGATATACTTGATATGATAAATGAGCGGCAGGAGGCAAGGGAAAGGAAAGACTGGGCGAGGGCCGATGAAATAAGAAAAGGGCTTGAGGAAAAAGGCATAATACTCGAGGACAAAAAAGACTGCACGCTCTGGAAGGTCAAGGTAGGAAGCGGCGCTGCCGGAAGATAAGCTAAACCATGCCGCTTTTGACTGGAGACATTTTTGCCGGGTGGCTGGAATTTAAAGCAGGATTAGTGTAAAATTATAGTTTCTTGTTATCGGTGTCTGTTTCCAAACGCCGGAAGCGGGTACCGAGGCAACGAATCCAAATCAGAGATTTTAGAGGGAGGCGGTATGGCAACTAAAAACTATTATTTCACTTCCGAGTCTGTGACAGAGGGGCATCCGGACAAGATAGCAGACCAGATTTCGGATGCGGTTTTAGATGAGATATTAAAGAAAGACCCAAAGGGCAGGGTGGCATGCGAGACCTTGTTGACTACGGGGCTTGCGTTTGTGGCCGGCGAGGTAACCACGAATTGCTATGTGGAGATACCCGTCATCGTAAGGGAGACGATACGGGACATAGGATACACGAGGGCGAAGTACGGCTTTGATTATGAGACCTGCGCGGTTATCACTTCCATACACGAGCAGTCCTCTGACATCGCCATGGGCGTTGACGTGGGGGGCGCGGGCGACCAGGGCCTGATGTTCGGCTATGCCTGCAACGAGACCCCTGAACTCATGCCCATGCCGATAATGCTTGCCCATAGGCTTGCAATGAGGCTTGCCGAGGTCAGGAAAAAGGACATATTAGGATACCTCAGGCCGGACGGTAAGACGCAGGTCACCATAGAATACAGGGAAGGAGCGCCCTACAGGGTGGACACGGTTGTCGTATCCTCGCAGCACAGTCCTGATATAACGCTTAAGGAACTGAAGGAAGACATAGTGGAGAAGGTCATAAAGGCCGTCATCCCCAAGGAAATCCTCGACGAGGAGAACGTAAAATACCATGTGAACCCCACCGGAAGGTTTGTCGTCGGCGGCCCGATGGGAGACACCGGATTGACCGGCAGGAAGATAATAGTTGACAGCTACGGCGGGGTCGGAAGCCACGGAGGCGGGTGCTTTTCAGGGAAGGACCCCACAAAGGTTGACCGTTCAGGGGCTTACATGGGCAGGTATGTCGCCAAAAATATTGTTGCAGCGGGCCTGGCAGACAAGATTCAGGTGCAGATTGCCTATGCAATCGGCATCCCTGAGCCGGTCTCCATATTTGTAAACACATTCGGCACGGGAAAAATACAGCCGGAGGAGATAGTCTCCCTGATAAAGAAGAATTTTTCATTTATCCCCAAGGATATGATAGAGACCCTGAACCTCAGGCGGCCGATATTCAAAAAGACTGCCGCCTACGGGCATTTCGGCAGGGAGGACGAGGACTTTACATGGGAGAAAACGGATAAGGCAGAGGCCCTGAAAAAAGGTTAAAACAGAAAAGGAGACAATACATAATGGCAAAATATGACATAAAGGACATAGGCCTGGCAAAAAAGGGCATGCTCAAGATAGAGTGGGCAGCTGAGGACATGCCTGTTTTAAAGAGCATCAAAGACCGTTTCTCAAAGGAAAAACCCCTTAAGGGCGTAAGGCTTGCGGCATGCCTCCATGTCACTACCGAGACGGCCAACCTGATGGACACGCTTAAGGCCGGAGGGGCGGAGGTAAGCCTCTGCGCCTCTAATCCGTTGAGCACTCAGGACGATGCGGCTGCGGCCCTTGCGGCTTACAGCAAGATACCTGTTTTTGCCATAAAGGGCGAGGACAACAAGACTTACTACAGGCACATAAACGAGGCCCTTTCCTCTAAGCCGCACATCACAATGGACGACGGGGCCGACCTTGTTTCAACCATCCATACGGAGAAGAAGTCCCTCATAGAAGGCATTATCGGAGGCACTGAGGAGACCACAACTGGAGTTATCCGGTTAAGGGCAATGGCTGAAAAGGGCGTGCTTAAGTATCCGATTGTCGCTGTCAACGATGCATACACGAAATATCTTTTTGACAACCGCTACGGCACGGGCCAGTCCACGATAGACGGCATAATGCGCGCAACGAACAGGCTGGTTTGCGGCTCGGTGTTTGTCATCTCGGGCTACGGGTGGTGCGGCAAGGGCGTTTCGATGAGGGCAAAAGGGCTTGGTGCAAGGGTCATTGTCACAGAGGTAGACCCGCTGAGGGCGCTTGAGGCTACGATGGACGGCTTTGAGGTCATGCCTGTTACAGACGCCGCACGGATAGGGGATATATTCGTCACAGTAACCGGCGATATCAATGTTATATCAAAGCAGTGCTTTAAGGTCATGAAGGACGGAGCGATAGTCGCAAACTCCGGCCATTTCAATGTGGAGATAGACATAGATTCCCTTACGGCAATGTCCAAAAAGAGAAGGGTCATCAGGGATTTCGTCGAGGAGTTCACCCTCGGAAACGGCCGCAGGATATACCTCCTCGGTGAGGGCAGGCTTGTAAACCTTGCCGCAGCAGAAGGGCATCCCTCTCAGGTCATGGACATGTCCTTTGCAAATCAGGCCCTGTGCGCCGAGTACATGGTCAAAAATCACAAAAAGCTCCAGAACCGGGTTTACAGCGTGCCGGAGAAAATAGACAGCGAGATTTCAAGGCTTAAGCTCAAGGCGATGGGCATAAAGATAGATACGCTTACCGCGGAGCAGAAGAAGTACCTCAAAAGCTGGGAGATGGGGACATAGTAACCGTCCCCCTTTCCATGTGCAGGTCTACCCGCAGGTTTACTCACTATAAATGAGGTTCATAGCCGACCTCCACATCCACTCCAAGCACTCGCGCGCAACAAGCAAGGACATGTGCCCTGAGGGGCTTTTCAGATGGGCGCAGATTAAGGGCATAGGGGTTATCGGCACCGGCGACTTCACCCATCCTTTGTGGATGGAGGAGTTGAAGGAAAAGCTTGAGCCGGCATCAGCAGGGCTTTACAGGCTTAAGACGCGGTACGAGCCGCCTGACGTGCCTTCCTCGTGCAAGGCTGATGTCCTTTTCATGCTCACCGCGGAGATAAGCTCTATTTACAGCAAAAACGGAAGGGTTAGGAAAGTCCATTCCATACTGCTTGCTCCGGGGTTTAAAGAGGCGGAGGCAATCAATAAGAGGCTTTCGGCAATCGGCAACCTCTCGGCTGACGGAAGGCCGATACTTGGGCTTGACGCAAAGAGGCTCCTTGAGATTGTCCTTGACGCCTCCCCTGAGGCGATGATGATTCCGGCCCATGCGTGGACCCCGCATTTTTCCGTGTTAGGCTCAAACTCCGGGTTTGACTCTCTTTACGAATGCTTTGAAGAGCTGACCCCTCACATCCATGCCATAGAGACAGGGCTTTCATCCGACCCGCCAATGAACCGCAGGCTCTTGAGCCTCAACTCTATCACTCTCGTTTCCAACTCCGATGCGCATTCGCCCCCGAAGATAGGCAGGGAGGCCAATATCTTTGATACGGACATCTCATATCATGGGATAACAAATGCTATAAAAACAGGGCAGGGGTTTGGCGGCACTATAGAGTTTTTCCCTGAGGAGGGCAAGTACCATTATGACGGCCACAGGCTCTGCGGGGTGAGTATGCCGCCTCATGAAACCGTAAAACACAAATATATTTGCCCTGTGTGCGGCAAGAGGCTGACCGTGGGCGTCATGCACAGGGTTGAAAAACTTGCCGATGTGCCTGTGCCTATAGCCGCAGGGGTTGTGCCCCTAACCGCAGGGGCTGTGCCCATAGACGCTGGGGCCGCGCCCCCTTTTTACTCTATAATTCCGTTTGCCGAGGTATTGGCCGAGGTTTTTGATGCGGGAGTCAACACAAAGAAGGTTCAGAAGGAGTACTTCAGATTGATTGAGGCATTGGGAAACGAATTCAGGATACTCCTGGATATTCCTCTTTCAGGCATAAGAGATGCAGCCTCCCCTGAGATACGAGACAGGCTTAAAGAGGCAGTGGAGAAGATGCGCTCCGGGGATGTCCATATCTCGCCCGGTTTTGACGGCCAGTACGGAACGATAAAGATATTTTAGAAAGCGCATCAAGGAGATGATGAAGGAGGCGGAAGCGGCTTAAAGAGGGGCAGCCGGACGACGGAAGGGCGAAGGCTCACGCGGCGCGGCATCCGCTTTTGCGTAATACAGGCGGTTTACTTCTTATGAAATTGAAAATAAGCAATTAATCTATTGCTTTCCACATTTTTACCCTACTGCCCTCATCATAATAATTTATAACATATTGCTGTTCTAAAAGTTTCTGTAGTTTTGGCATTATTTCTTCTTTTGATTGTCCCAATTTTTGAGCTATAAGCCATAAAGGCATTGGTCCTTCTTCAGAAAGAATTGCAATGATTTTATCTTCAATTGCTACGGAAAAAGATTCTTCATCTTTAGAAACTTCTTGGACACTAACTTGTGCAGTTTCAGGAAAAGATTTTTCTTCGGTTTCATTGCAAGAAATTTCTATATCTATTTCTTGCTTTTTTAAATCTTGCAAGAGAGCATCCATTGCTTTTTCTGGAGCAGCATAATACCGGCGGGATGGGATTCTATGAACAAACCATCCATAGCGTTCTATTATATCCTGTCTCTGATAGTCTTCCTCTCTAAGGTCGCCATCTTCATAATGAAAATCGCCATCACATTCAACAGCCATTCGTCTACCTTCATTGTCAATAACTACAAAATCAATAAAAAATCCGGTACAAGGAACCTGTGTATATACCTCTAAACCCCTTCTGGCAAGTTCATCAAATACATTTCTTTCAAATTCGCTTTGGCACTTTTTTCTTTCACTTGGATTGCCAAGCCTACTATAAGGTCTATTTTGTTCTGATGCTGCATGATGCAAATAATCTCTAATCAGTCCTTTGGGGAATTTATCCTTCGGCATTGAAACAAAACACACAACTTTTCTTCTTGCCCTGCTAAAAGCAACATTCAAGCGTCCCGATGAGTGTTCATCTTCTCTTTGTAAGACATGAATTGTTCCTGGCTTTGAATTAAGAGCATACCGAAAAGAGTAGAGAATTACATCACGCTCGTCTCCCTGAAAACCATCTACAGTAGATGCAATTATTTCGTGTTCTTTTAAGACTGATGGATTGTCTTCGAATGTTTCATACATCAAACTTTGGAGAAGTGCCGCCTGTTGCCTAAAGGGCGACAAAATACCAATTGTAAGCTTCTCGCCTTGCTTATCGCCTTCAAGCTCTCCACTATTAATCATCCTTTTTAGTTCAGCAATTACAGCTTGACCCTCTGCTATATTTTGCTTTTTATCATCTGGATCATCATAAGCCCCATTGATAACCTTAATTTCCATGCAGGGTGTAAAACGCTTTTTGCGAAACGGAGTTAATGTTTGAAGTCTATTATCATAAAACTTCATATTACTAAATGCGATTATTGGAGGTTCGCATCTAAAATGTTCATTCAAAAATACAGGGCTGATGTCCTGACATCCTATAGCAAGGTCTAAAAGTGAATTCCTTCCATGCAAGAATTCTGCTTTTGGATGTTTATCCAAACCATATTTTGTGAGATTAAGTCGAACTACCGCATCGCTTAAAAATTGCGTATTTGGATTCTTCATCTGTTTACTATCACCAACTACAATCATTCGTTTAGCACGGTATGCCAAATGCAAGGTTGTTGCCTGATTACATTGCGAAGATTCATCCACTATTAGATAGTCAAATAGACCAGACTCTAATGGGAATATTCGAGCTACATCTTCAATGCTCATTATCCAGCATGGGAATACAGACAAAAGCTGTTCATAATTAATTTGTTCCCTTAATTGAACAAAAGAATAAGTCTTTCGCTTGCGTTTAAGTAAGCGGTTCAATTTATTTATCAAGAATAGAGTAACCTGATCGGACTCAGCTTGTTTTAATGACAATTTACGGCTTGTATCAAGTATTTTTAAAATCAATTCACGAGATTCTTCTTTTTGCCTCATAATAGATGCTGACACTTCATTGATATCGTCAGGATTTTTTAGAAGGTCTTCTCTTATAAATGATGAGAGCCTAAAAGCTTCAACAATTAATTCTGGTCTTTGCAGTGCTTGCAAATCATTACCTTTAAGGATGGTAATTTTTATTTTATGAAATGTTTCTTTAAGTGATTTTAAATCATTCTGCTCAATAGTTTTTAATTTTATATAGTCTTCAAAACTTGGAGATAATCTTTTTATAAGAGTTTCATTTAAGCTTTGGAAGTCATGAAGTAAATTTTCTTTAAGCGACGAAGAAAGTCTATATGCTTTAACAACTAATTCTGGATGATTTAGATTAGGAGAATTGTTTTCGGTAAGAACCATCTCTCTTAACTTAGCGCAAGTTTGAGGAAGGGTTTTTAATGCAGATTGTTCAAGGGTTTTAAACCGCTTATAGTCATAAAAATAGGGGTATAATTCCTTAAGTTTCTTAACCATCTTCTCAGCTCGTTCAGCTATATATAATTGACATATTGTCTTCTCAACCGGGGCCAAGAGTGTGACACATAAGTTTTTAATATGATTATTAGATTTAAGCCCAGCCAAAGTAGAATTTGCTTCCAATAAAATCTTGGTTTTCTCAAGGCACTTTTTAAATCTTTCTACACCACTAAAAGCAGAAATCCCAAATAACATCTGTTGCTCTATAATATTTCTGATTGTATCTATATGAGTTGATGGGAAAGCATTTAAAGCAACTATTAACTGTAAATATTTTTGAGCGAGGTTAAATTTTTCGTAAAGCTCCCTCATGTGTGGTTTTAAAGAAAGGTTTTTAATTGGAACCCCCATTTCAACTAAGTATCTGAGGTTTTTTGAAATCTGATTTCTTAAAGTCCAATGACGATGCCATACTTTAATTTTTTCAAGAGTTTTAACGCGGTTTTTATATATAATTTTGGGGAATCCATTAGATATAAAAAATTTGAGAGAAGTTCTAACACTCGGAAATAAGCTCCATTTCCACCAAGAACTTACTCCCCCTCCTAAAGTCCCTAAGTGAATCACTGACTCTTCAAGGAAAACAAGGTCTGGATATTCTGGATAACCATCTATTCTACCTACCGTTTGTAATTCAGCGAATGAATTATTTAAATTATCTATACATCTTGAAATATCTGTTAGTTCGTTACCATATTTTTCTGCCTGTTTTTTTATGATTTGAAGATCTATTTTTAAATTATATGTCTCAGATAAAACCTTTAAGTTTTTTATTAGGTCATTGCAATACTTGTTCATCCACAAAAGAAGATTATCCAAATAATTGATAATTTCATCACTTTGGCTGGTGAACTTAAGAATTTGTTGACAAAATTCTAAAACATCATTATCATCTAAAACGTTTTCTTTGACCAAATCATATATCCGAATAAGTTGCCCGATACTTTCGATTGAAATGTCAATACTATTATCCTGAATATTTAATGTTGGGTCCTGCGCCGGCAAAAGTTTCACGATATCCGAAAAATTTTCTTTTATCTTTTGCAAAAGTGATGAATATTCTGATAAAGCTTGCCCTACAATAGAATCTGTCCCGTCAGGAATAGAATCAGATGGGACAATATAATCAAAATCGCGCATCTTGCAATATTCAAGAAATACAGAGAATTGTTCAACCTTTGCCTTTAGTGCTTGAAGGTCATTGTTTGGCAAAAAAACTTCGATAGCAGAATAATCTTTTTTGAGCCTTTGAAGTAGATTTGAATATTCTGATAGAGCATTAGTAATTACATGGTCCATTCCTTCAGGAATAGAATCAGAGGTATCGATTATATCGTAATCTCTTATTTTGTGGTATTTAAAATAGGTCGGGCATTGTTCTCTTTCAATAATTTTGAGTTCTGAAAATCTAACTTGAAGTCTTTTTGCATGGTAATTAATTTCCCTCAGTTTTGCCCAATGAGATTTTTTTAACTGGGTATAACGGTTTATATCGACATTACTGACATAAGAATGAAATCCCTCTATTTTATTAGTAAGTTCATTTATGGATTCCTTTTCACCCTTTAATAGTGACATTGCTAAATAATTTATTTTGGGCATGTTTTTAGTTATAACTTCAAGAGCTTTATTTTGATGACTTGTAACTAATACAGTTTTCCCTTGCGATACCAGATGGCAAATAATATTAACTATGGTCTGAGATTTTCCTGTGCCGGGAGGACCTTGTACAACTAAAAGATGGGATTTCTCTGCTTTTGTTGCTGCAAGTCGTTGGGCTTTATTACTTGGAAGTGGGAATAACAGCAACGATTGATTTTCACTATCTGTGTCATTTCTATCATTGATATTTTCGTTATCTACTGGCTCTGCTGGTTCTGATAAAATAGTATTTATTACCGTCTCATCATCTATTGTGTCTTTCTGAGCTATTTGAGTCAGGTCATCAATTAAATAGGCATTAGTCCTCTTAGCATTAACTACAATTGAGGTGTTAATGATTTTTGCGCCATTATATTCTCTTGACCCAAGTGCATTCTTTAAAGTTGAGGCTTGCGAAGGGTAATCTATTCCTCTGAATCCTTCAATTAATTCAGATAACATTTTAATAATTTCTTTGATTGCTGATAAACCAAAATCTTCAATGCTATATAGATACGGCAATATTTTCTGCCGAATCATTTCTATTTCTTCGTCTGACTCCACAAGATGCTTAATCAATTGAAAGTTTAACGCTGGTATTTCAAAATCCTTTGTGAGGATTATTTTGCTTTTCAATGGGTCAAAATCTATATGGGCTTTATAATAGAAAAGCGGTGCACAAAATTTCTTTCTGCCTATCTTGCCTGATACCAGGGGAAATCCTATAATAACTTCACGGTTATAAGGATCAAATTCCTGCCTTCTATAGATGGCTACCAATATTGCTGAAGCATTCTTCCTTTCTTGCTCCTCAGGACTTACTTCAATATCTTCAAATAATCCTTCTCTCTCTTCTCTCTCTTCCAATTCATTGGCTTTTTCAATAATTTTATTAATAGATGAAGATGATGCCTTTTCTATATTAAAACTGATTGTTTCAGTATTAATAAGTTCTTCAATTTCAGAGACAAACAAGCTAAGGTCAGCAGTTAATCCATAACGCAAAACTGCATTTAAATCTACAAAATGTTTCCCGGCTTGAGTGGAAAGCTCAAACAAAAGAGCCCTATAATATTTTGCAAGGCTACTTAGTAGTTTTTCCACTCGGATGTGTCCACTCCTTCATAAAATGAATCCCTCCACCCCCTAAATAGTAGTTATTTTCAATGATTTATTGTAACGGGGTTTTGTAGTTGAGGGCTTGATGCGGTCTTATTCAGTTGTAGAATGTTCATTTTTCCTTATCCTCACTCCTTTGCATGGATGTTGTCCCTTCCTTCCGTTGCCTATGGCTCGTAGAGAAGCAGGAAGGACTCCGGTTGCATTATTCTAAGCAGCCTCCTCCTTTCTGTCAAGATTTTTCTGCCCCAAGGCAGCGATGAGTTTCGGGATTTCCCAATAGCCCTTCACTCGCCTGAACCTGCCTTCGGCACGTAGGAGCGCAGCCCCTGTCCTCGTTTGCCTGAACCAGTTCGGGTTGACCAGTTCCATAAGGCCGTAATATATTAACCGCATGAGAAACAAGATAAACCACAGAGGGCAAGGAGGAACTACCTCCCCTAACCCCTCCTTGTCAAGGAGGGGATTTATAATCCTCCCCTTATTAAGGGGAGGTTGGCCGAAGGCTCGTAGAGAGGGGTAAGTTAGTATCTTTTAAGTTGAAAGGAGGCTTAAAACAGGGGCGAAATGTAAACCAAATGTAAACTTATTAAACTTTGAATTGAATAAAATCAATGGGTTAGGATGGGGCACCCCCCCTCCCCCTGATTAAACAAACTTTGGAGGATATTTATAATGAGAGGCACGCCTGAAAAGAGGGAAACTGCATACAAGGCATACGCGGCTTCGGAGGGGGAGGACATAAAGGTCTTACTCCGGAGGCTTAGGGATGAGCACGGAATAATGATATCGGCAACCACGTTTTATAAGTGGAAGAGGGAAGGAGATTGGTTACAACGCGCGGCAAGGGAGAAGTCGGGTCTCAGGTACGGAGAGACCATGCTTCTTAGGCTTAACAAACTCATAGAGAAGTTTGAAAGGCGGATGGATAAGGACGAGGATGTCGAGCCGCAAGCGGTATACGCATATGTAAACGCCGTAAGGGCGGCTGTTACGCTTTCGGAAAAATACCCACATAGGGCAGACCCTGAGAAGATGAAGCGCGTGGCAGAGGAGATACTTGAGAGAGAATACGGCATAAAGCGCGGGTAATTCAGCGTGGGAGATTATAGAGGAGATTTCTATCGCCGGATTTGGGTTATAAACTTCGGATGGAAATTTCACGGCATATGCTTTAAACTAAACCGTTAACCTTATGGAGACGAATCTTGTTTAAGCTTATTAAGAGAATTATCTGCCTAAGCATAATATCGGCCATTGCCTTTGTGGTCATATCTTTCATGAGCGGAGGCAAGGTGTTCAGATGGTTCGGGGAGACGGTCAATAAAAAGAGCGAGCAGGCCGCTGAGAAGGCCGATAAAATAAAAGAGACCACGCAAAATGTAAAAGACACGGTGAAGGAGTCTACCGAAAAAATAAGAAAAACCGGCGCGCAAATAGAAAATGTCATTGGCAGGGGCAAGGATGATTGATGTAAAAGGCCTAAAGAAGTCTTTCAAAACCCCTGCGGGAGAGCTTCCCGTGCTTAAGGGGCTGGACTTTTCCATAGCGGACAGGGAGATGGTTGCGGTCGTAGGGGCCTCGGGCGTAGGGAAAAGCACCCTGCTGCATATTTTAGGCACGCTTGATGCGCCAACGGAAGGCACTGTGCTTTATGACGGCAGGGATGTCTTTTCAATGGACGAGGGCAGCCGCAACACCTTCAGAAACAGAACAATCGGTTTTGTCTTTCAATTCCACCACCTCATGCCCGAATTCACCGCGCTTGAGAACATCATAATGCCCGCCCTCATCAGCGGCGCTGTAAGCCGCAAAGAGGCAGAGGGAAAAGCCGCAGCGCTGCTTAAGGAACTCGGCATTTACCAGAGGAAAGAACACAGGCCGGGCGAACTCTCAGGCGGCGAGCAGCAGAGGGTCGCCGTGGCAAGGGCGCTGATACTAAGCCCGAAGGTGATACTTGCCGATGAACCGACCGGCAACCTCGATACCTCAACCGGCAAAGAGCTTTTCAACCTCCTTTACAGATTAAACAACGAAAACGGCATAACATTCGTAATAGTCACGCACAACGAATCCCTATCACGGCGCTGTAGCAGGGTCATCGAAATGATAGACGGAAGTATAAAAGGATAGCAGCGGCTATCGGCCCTTGGAAGTTATGAATCCGACGGATGATAAAATAACGGTCAATCCGCCAAGAAGCCTGAGCATGGGCACTGCACCGTAACGGCAGGGCATCTGAGGAGAAGGGCAGTAGCCCAGAACCTCGGGTATCAGGATTACCGAGACCCCGGCCGCAAGCGCAACAAACATAAGCCATCTGAGGGCATCGGCAGAGACAGAGAAAAACACGCCGGCGGCTATGGACAGCATGAGGAACCCCATGAAAAGCTCCGCATTTGCAGTATAGGTGCAGGCCATTCGATGTTTCCCCGTAAACTCGCACACAGGCAGAATATATCTGGGCGAGAGGACGACAAAAAGACCTAAAAGAAATAATATAAACCCGAATATCTTTTGTTTCATTTCAAAGTTCCTGAATGCGGCCGCGGGTCATCCTAAGCCGCCTTGTTGCGTCTTTTGCAAGTTCAGAGCTGTGCGTAACAAGGATAAAGGTGATGCCCCTTTGCCTGTTAATTCCTTTAAAAAGCTCCATGACCTCGGCCTCTGTCTCCTCGTCGAGGTCGCCTGTAGGTTCGTCCGCGATAATTATGTCCGGGTCGTTCATAAACGCCCTTGCAATGGCAACCCGCCTCTGCTGCCCGCCGCTTAACTGCGACGGATGCGCATCTATCTTATCCTCAAGCCCAACCAATGCGAGGTGCTCCACGGCCTTTTTCTCAAAGCCGTTGCCCTTTTCCGGCCTGAAGACGGTGGGAAGCAGAAGGTTCTCCTTTGCCGTCAGCACAGGAAGGAGGCTTGAGAACTGAAATATGCAGCCTATTTTCAACGCCCTGTACTCCGAGAGCCTGTCTTCATCGAGGGCATAGATATCCGTGTTATCAACCACCACCCTTCCAGTCGAGGGGCTCAGTATCCCGCCGATGATGGAAAGCAGCGTGGTCTTGCCCGAGCCTGAATGTCCGACAATAGAGATGAACTCGCCTTTTTCTATCTCAAGCGTCACGCCGTCCACGGCCTTGACGACATTGTTACCGACGGCATATGTCTTGTTGACATCAAGCAGCTCTATCTGTGCCACTATCCCTCCTTCAAAGCCATTAGGGGTTCAAGCCTCTTTATCCTTATTATGGATGAAAGCGCTCCTATTATGCATATCCCCGTGCCCACCGCAAGGCCGAGGAGGCTGACCTCTACGCGCTCCATAAGCGTAAGCGTTCCGGCCACATCCCTCAAAAGACCGAATACCCTTGAAAGCGTCAGGGACAGATAGTTGCCGAACATGACCCCTGAAAGGCTTCCAATAAGGCCGATTGTGAAGACCTCGATAATGAACATCTTGACTATATGGGAGCCCTTTGCCCCTATGGCCCTCATTATGCCGACTTCCCTGAGGCGCTCGTTCACGATGGCCGAGAATATGGTCCATGCCAGAAATGTCGAAAGCAGACAGGCAAGGACAATCGTCAGCAAAAATATGCCGTTGATGTCCTTCAGCGTGGAGATTATCTTCTTGCCCATATCGCTCCTTGCTATGACATCCACCTCCAATATTTCGCCCTCGACGCTCCTGCCGACCGCATAAGGGTCAAGGCCCTTTTTGACCTTGGTGAATATAAGAGATATCTGGTCGGGCCTGAGGCCGGATTTGCCCCTTTCGATTATCTCCCCTATATTTTCATCGCTCACAAAAAGCGCATTGTCAAGACCGGTGCCGGTTTTCTCAAGCACGCCCGCCATATTGAATTTCATGCCGAAAAGCGTGCTCCGGTCTACATCAAGAAGCTCGAAATTCTCCGCCGCCTCTGCGCCGATGATTACCTCTCCTTTGCCGAGCTTCCTTCCGATGGCCCTTTCAAGCCACGGCTTTATGATAAAGTCCGTTTCCTGATTGAAGGCCACCACCTTGACGGCAGGGATATCGCAGCAGAGGCCGTAAATCGTGGTCAGATACGTCTGGTACGTAAGCTTCTCTATCCCCTCTATCTTCCCCACCTTCTCTATTATGGACTTATCCATGTAGAAGTTCTTTGCCTTTGTCTCAAGGAGGACTTCTTCGGCAAAATCCCTTGCGCCTACGGGCACGACCAGAAGGTCGGCGCCGAGCCTGTCTGTAGACCTCTTTATGCTCGAACTGATAGTAAGCAAAAAGGATGTCCCAAAGACCAAGATGGACACAAGCAACCCGATGGATGTAATGAGAACCGCCGTCCTGAAGGATTTTCTCTTTAAATTCTTCAGGGCAAGGCTCAGGAGACTAAACTTCAAGCATGAACCTCCCCCCTAAAAAAACGGGCATCTTGCAGTTTAATACAAGACGCCCGTTTTTTCAATGTCAAAGCTATCGTTTAGCTTCTGTAATAGCCTTAGTTCAAGTTCCCGTCCAGTCCGCAGAGAATAGAATTACCGTGGAGACCGACGTTCTTGTGGCAGTCATAACATACCGATGACGTCTTCCCTATAATTTTCCTTTCCTTTATGTCGTAGAGCTGAACCGTGCCGTCGGTTATGTCTTTGCCTTCCGTGCTCTTAATCTTCGTCCTCAGCGGCAATATGGCGTAATTGCTGTCCGGAGTGG
Source organism: Thermodesulfovibrionales bacterium (assembly GCA_030682405.1). GTDB lineage: Bacteria > Nitrospirota > Thermodesulfovibrionia > Thermodesulfovibrionales > JdFR-86 > JAUXOF01. Next base: position 7,126 of record JAUXOF010000059.1, on the reverse strand, counting down.
CCATTGCATCATGGGCTTCTCCGTCGGTCATCATCTCCTCGTCGAGAAGTTTGAGGGTCTTTCCGTCAAGGAGATACAGCCTGTCGCCGCCGGACTGAAGGAGGTATTTGCCGTCCGGAGAGAAGTACTCCCTGAATGTCTTTGTCTTGTCCGGGTCGCCTGTAAGCGTGTTCTTGGCAATGACCTTGACCTTCCCCTGCTCAAGGGCCGGCAGGTCAAGCAGAAGCATATCAATCTTGCCTATCGGCTTTCCCGGCTTTGAGGGGTCTTCCCACGGAGTGGTCATGTTTATCGCAACGGCAAACGTCTTCATGTCAGGCGAATTCGTTCCGTGAAAGAACATGTATGTGCCGGCCTTGTACCCGATTTCATCGAGGAACACGCGGTGCTTGAGTTCAAGGGTCTTTTTGTCAAACACATCGATGTACGCCTCGCCGGTCATCATGACGGGTATGAACATGGACTTAGACTGGCCGGAGCCGCAGTAAAGAGCGCCGCTCCACTTTACCCTGTCGTCGATGTTGAGGGCGACGTCCTTGATTACCTCTCCGGTCTTAAGATCCGAGACGCCCACATGGACTGTCTTGCCTCCCTCCTTCGACTTGTCAACCTTATATGTCGACCAGTACATCTTCGTTCTGTCGTTGACGTCTATTCTTGCGTCGTGTGTAGGATGCGTGTCTTTGTTGCCTATGACAATCCTGTCAAGGTTTTTAATCACTATCGGCTGGGAATCCGAGGGGTTTATCTCCACCTCTGCGGTGGTAAAATGGCCGCCCATCCCCGCAACATACAGAGTGCCTGTGTATTTTGCTTTCTTTGCGATTGCAGAAGGAGCGCCGCCGTCAACCGTAGTGTATGCGAGATACCCCGCAGCCGCCAAAGCCAAAACAACCAACGTAATCTTTTTCATTCTTTTCCCCTTTTGTTAGTTTTTAAGTCCGGTTCGCCTCATTATTGTTATTTTTATTTTTTTCGCCACCTCCCCCCCTTTAATATTGAGGTTGATTAAATATATCCCGGAAATCATGGTAAATTCAACTTCGAATTCTAATTTTAGGAAACCTGATAGATTTAAATACTATCGATTTTAATGAAAATTTTGCGTGTAACTAAAACCGGGGCAATAACGCGGGGCAGTGTAAATTAAGCAGGCTTAAGCCGGCAGCTTCCTTGAAACAAAAAAGCCGCCCGCGCATGGCGTTCCAACGCACTGCGGACGGCTTTTTATCTTCTAAGCCATGTCAGTAGGCGATAACTGCATCGCAATCCGTAAGGGCCTTTGCAATCTCCTCTGTAGACATCTGCTTGTAGTTGTTTTCAGGGTTATTCGTGAATACCGGCACGTCCAAGTCCTGCAGGGTCTCCAGATTTAAGGACATGTCATCGTCCGGCACAAGCTTGTCATCCATGATAAAGACATTCACCTCGTCGTCGGCAAGCGTAAGGCCGACCGACATCCTCAGCGCCTCGTGCTTCCTGTCGCGGACAAGCACGGCTATCCTTTTTTTGGCCATTTCACCCTCCCGGATATAAATTTGCAACAGTATTTTTTATCACAAAGCGGGTTTAATAGTCAAGGGCATGTATGGGTTCAGGACATATGAGACTGAAAGAGGGGTTTATAGTCATGGATGATGCCATTGTCTTTGAGGAATTGCAAGGGGGTTTTCAAGTGTATCTGAACTTATTCACACTTTTATGTCGCACACCCAAGCCAATTCGTTGTCTTTACAACTTTTTTTAAAACAGGTATAGTATTCAGATATTACAAAAATTTAGGGGGAATTAATTATGAAGAAGAATTGCTGGGAAGTAAAGGGCTGCGGAAGGGAACCCGGAGGCTCTAAGGCGGGCGAATTAGGCGTATGCTCTGCCACCACGAATGGGAGACTCAACGGCGTGCACAGCGGCAAAAACGCAGGCAGGTCTTGTTGGGTTGTTGCGGGGACATTGTGCGGGGGAACTGTTCAGGGGACTTTTGCACAGAAATTCTCCACCTGCGAGGTGTGCGAATTTTACACTTCGGTTAAAAGCGAGGAGACGCCGAGCTTCATATTATCGGCCACGCTGCTTTCCAAACTGAGATAGTCTTAAAAACAGGCTGGGATGGAAAAAAAGGTCTTATATTTCGAGAAACCCGGCAGAGACAACACCTCCGAATGCCTGAGGGTTGTTAAAGATGCGATTAGGCAAGCGGGCCATAAGCACCTTGTAGTCGCTTCAACCGGAGGCGAGACCGGAGTCCTCTTCTCCCATGCACTGAAAGATACGGGGATAAACCTTGTTGTGGTCACACATTCGGCAGGCTTTAAAGAGCCTAACTCCGTGGAGCTTTCACGGGACACTGAGGACGAAATAACCGGCAGTGGGGCGAAGGTCTTCAGGGGCACTATGCTCACCCACTCCATAGACACGGCATTTTCCGGGAAGTTCAGCGGATATTCCCTCACCCAGATTGTAGCCAATACCCTGAGGAGGTTCGGCGAGGGCTCAAAGGTCTGCTGCGAGTGCGTCATGATGGCTGCCGATGCAGGGCTCATACCCGAAGAAGAAGAGGTTCTTGCGGTTGCAGGCACCGCGCGGGGGGCTGATACAGTGCTCCTCGTAAAGTCCTGCGCCTCAAAAAGGTTCCTTGAACTGAAGGTTCTTGAAATACTGGCAAAGCCGAGGGTATAGGGGTCACAGACCCCTGCGGTAATGGGGTCACAGACCCTTGTTGCACTCTATGCAGTAAGGCTTCTCAGGCACGAATTTTTTGCAGTTGGGGCACTGAACCATGTTAATCGGAAGCTCCCTGCCGCAGTGCCTGCATTCGCTTTCATCCTGCCTTAGTATTTTTCCGCAGTAAGGGCATTGCTTCATGCGCACCGCCGGCATAAGCAGCAGGACTATTATGGAAAGAGGAACCATTGCAGAGAGGACAAACCACAATGCCCGGCTTCTGCCTTTTTTGCCGGCAATGGCAGCGCCTATTACGCCTGCGATGACTGAAAGGAGGAATACCCTGGACAGGGGCTAACCTCTGCCTAAGGCATTTTTAATGCCCTTACATGCCTGTTTTATCCTCTGCTCGTTTTCCACGAGGGCAAACCTCACGAAGTTGTCCCCTCCCTCGCCGAACCCTATGCCCGGAGAGACGGCAACGCCCGCCTCTTTAATCAGGAACTTGCAGAAATCCAATGATCCCATCTTTTTAAACGGCTCCGGTATCTCGGCCCATACAAACATCGTGGCCTTCGGCGGTTCGATATTCCATCCTGCCTTCTTTAAGCCCCGTATCATTTCGTTTCTTCTTGACTGGTAAGTTTTTCTGAAGCCCTCAACGCAGTCCTGAGGCCCGCGCAGGGCCACGATGCTTGCTATCTGTATCGGCTGAAACATCCCGTAGTCAAGATAGCTTTTTATTTTTATGAGCGCGCCCACGACCTCTTTATTGCCGCAGCAGAAGCCGACCCTCCAGCCTGCCATGGAATAGCTCTTTGTCAGCGAGAAAAACTCAACCCCCACGTCTTTTGCCCCGGGCGTCTGAAGGAAGCTCGGCGCCTTGTAGCCGTCAAAGACGAGGTCTGCGTATGCAAAATCGTGGATTACGATTATCTCGTTTTCCTTTGCGAAATCAACGACCTTTCTAAAAAAATCCAGCCCCTCCACGACCTGTGTGGTGGGGTTATGGGGGAAGTTGATTATCAGCAGCTTGGGTCTCGGCCATGTTTTTTTGTATGCGGCCTCAAGCTCTGAGAAAAAGTCCACGCCCGGGCCTATCGGCACGCTCGTGATGTCGCCGCCTGCGATTATGGCGCCGTAAGGATGTATGGGATAGGCCGGAGTCGGGGTCAGCACTATGTCGCCCGGCTGAACCGTGGCAAGAAGGAGGTGCGAAAGCCCCTCTTTTGAGCCTATGGTCACCACTACCTCTTTTTCCGGGTCGAGGTCCACGTCAAACCGCCTTTTATACCACTCGGTCATGGCCACCCTCAGCTGGGTGATGCCCTTAGACGCGGAATACCTGTGGTTTTTGGGGTTCTTTGCGGCCTCGCAGAGCTTCTTTATGACATGCTCCGGTGCAGGCAGGTCAGGGTTTCCCATGCCGAGGTCTATTATGTCCTCGCCCTTTTGCCGCGCATCCATCTTAAGTGTGTTTACGATTGCGAATACATACGGCGGAAGCCTCTTAATCCTCCTGAAATCAAACATTGACATGGCTGTACACCTCTTCAGCGTTCATTGAACTCCTGACAAGCGGCGAGCAGGCCGCATATTTAAAACCCATCCTCCCGGCCTCATCCCTGAGCCTCTCAAACACACCGGGCTGAACATATTCCCTGACAGGAAGGTTTCTTTTTGAGGGCATTAGGTACTGCCCTATGGTGAGCATATCGCAGCCAGAATCCCTCAGGTCGCGCATTACATCAACTACCTCATCAAAGCCCTCTCCCAGGCCTACCATGAGCCCGGACTTCGTGGTTATGCCCGAGAGCCTCTTTGCCTCTTTAAGGAGACTAAGGGAGCGCCTGTAGTCGGCCTGCGGCCTCACTTCTGGATATAGCCGGGGCACGGTCTCTACGTTATGGTTAAAAACATCCGGGCCGGAATCAATAACCGTTCTCAGGGAATCTATGGAGCCTCTGAAGTCAGGCGTCAGCACCTCGACCCTTGCATCAGGCAGGTGCCGCCTGAGCTGCCTTACTGTCCCGGCAAAATGCCCTGCCCCGCCGTCAGGGAGGTCGTCCCTTGAAGGCGATGTGAGTACCACATACCTAAGAGCCATCTCTTTTGAGGCAAGTGCGACCCTCAGGGTCTCGTCAGCCTCAGGGGGCATGGGGGTTCCTTTTGTCACGGAGCAGAAGCCGCAGTTGCGGGTGCATTCAGAGCCCAGTATCATGAATGCGGCTGTAGGCTTTGAGAAACACTCGCTTTTGTTGGGGCATCTGGCCTCCTCGCAGACAGTGGAAAGCCCGTGTCTTCTCAGGAGATGTTTCATCTCATGAAGACTGTCGGGATAATGCCTTGTCCGTATCCAGTCAGGGAGTCTCATAGACATTAACAATATCACACAAAGCCGCATGTTTTCAATTTTGAGACCCCTGAAAAAGTCTGTTAAGGGTGCTGAAGTTTTGATATGGCAGGGATGACGGCCTTATATTCTTCGTACGTTACGTTTGAATGCCAGTGTCCCGTGAGCTTGGCCGCGCCCCCTTTTTACTCTATAATTCCGTTTGCCGAGGTATTGGCCGAGGTTTTTGATGCGGGAGTCAACACAAAGAAGGTTCAGAAGGAGTATTTCAGATTGATAGAGGCATTGGGAAACGAATTCAGGATACTCCTTGATGTCACTCTTTCAGGCATAAGAGATGCAGCCTCCCCTGAGATTAAGGACAGGCTTAAAGAGGCCGTGGAGAAGATGCGCTCCGGGGATGTCCATATCTCACCCGGTTTTGACGGCCAGTACGGAACGATAAAGATATTTTAAAGGGAAAACCCCGTGAAAAATGGAGAAAGTTCATCACCGGCAAGAAAGAGGAAAGGGTCAATATAATAATGGTCTACAATATCAAGCACAGGAAAGACGCTTACAGGAAACTGTGACCGTGCACACAACCGGAAAGCCAAACTGTCAACACAATTCTTGAATAGGGCTTTGATATTACCACAGCTCCAGTGCAGATTTAATATTAATTTGCAATTGATGAATACAGGCCTTCCAGCTTGAATATACTCTTATTGAAGCATCGGATACACGAGGAGCGGTTTGTGTGAGGATTAATCTCTTTTTCAATAGCCAGATTGTGTCATAGCATTTTTTTACCGTGGTATAATTCTCATGGTATGGAATAAATTTTACTTGAACAAAGCCTGTTGGTATTTTTTCATTAAGGTACTTAATATTATTTAACCATCTAGACATCTCGGCAACATCTTTAGGCAACGTTCGTTTTAACTCAAGATCTTTTACCCATCTTTGAAAGTCACTTACAATTGTTTTATATAAATCATTTGAAACAATCGTAAAATCAAAATCTGAATTGCTATTAAATGGTCGCCCCCATTCGCGTCTTGAAAGAGAATACCCAATACGAGCACTACCAACTATAGTAATATTTTTCGTGTCAACATTTATCCCCTCGGCAATAAATTCGCGGATTTTTTCATATAACAAAGGATGCTCTTTAAAAGCATATGGGATACCTTCAGTTATCCATAATCTTACTATGCCTAAACGTTCCGTAGAATTTGTTTTTGTATAAATATCTTTTAAACAAGAGGAGTCGGGATACAATTCCTTTAAATTAGAGGTCTCAGGTGAAAGTATAAATGGATCGAATGGTGGTGCTTTCATATTTATTCCCATTTATAAATTTTACTTCTTACATTTCTTAGAAAACTCATTATACTCGTCAAAAAATTGCCTTCCTTTGTATAATCATCAATTTCATTCCCTTGCCTCAAAAAACCAAAAAGCATTTTTGCCGTACCAACAACGCCATAGCGTTCTTTGTTCTGATTAGTTGTCCCTGTTTTAAGAAAAACATTAAGTATGTCTCCTCCAAATTTTTCAATTGCATTTTTTTTAAGTATTGAAATACATTCCTTTTTAAAGGGATTTTCAGGTTTATCAAGGAAAAATCGGTAATACGTATTTATTAATTCGTATAGAGTAATTCCATCTATTGTTGCACCGAGAACACTTGCAGGGACAAATTTATTTACAGGTTTATTTGTTGTTTTTGCTAAAAAGGAAAGTATCTTCTCAATTCCAATATGATACGAAGCATTCACAAAAGCATTATTATTTGATAGTAATAAAGCTTCTTTAAGAGTTAGAAATTTTCTATCCGATTTTTGTACTTCACGAATATCCCAGTTTAGATTATGGATATTCGTTGTCGAAAAAATGTCATTGCTACTCACACCATTCTCTCTTAAAAATGTATAAATAAATGGTTTTAATGTTGACCCGACATTTGTTTTGAAAGTAAAGGGATAATCAGTTCCGCTTGAACTTGCAACAGCGATAACCTGTCCTTTAGCAATACAAATAATGCTGGTGTGGTATTTAGAACCTAAAATGAATCTTGTGGTTTCTTGCTGCACATTTCTATTGAGGGTAGTAATAATTGAATGA